>NZ_WPCA01000121.1 GCF_009741825.1 Halapricum sp. CBA1109 | reverse complement strand
CGGCCCGGGTCGACGCCGTACCGCGTCCTGACCGGCGGCGGCTTCGACCGACCGCTGGCCGACGCCCGCGACCGGGCCGCCGCCGTCGACGGCCCCGAGACGACGGTGACCGACTGGCGGTCGCTGAAGCGAAACAGCCGCCTCGACTACGTGTTCCTCACGCCGGACCTGCCCGTCGACCGCTACCGCGTCAGCGACCGGACTGTCGACGGCCGGTACCCCTCCGACCACCTCCCGGTGTCCGTCGACATCGGGCTGTCGGAGTGAGTCAGAGAGCTACCGGCTCCCGCCGTAGAAATTTGTTATTTGTTTATCGTCGTTCACGACACAGTTTGTTTCCGGGCTCCCGCGTCCTATCACGAGACGATAATTTATGTGTCGATAACGTGAACGAACAGGTAATGAGTCGATATCCACGGGCAGTCCGAGACAGCCGGATCAAATGCATCGACTGCAACGCGCCCGCAGTGGAGACGACCGACCGGCAGTACGTCTGCGTCGAGTGCGGGACGCCGGCGGTCGCCCCGAACTGACGATGACGACCGACTGGAGTCACCGATGACCGATACACCACCGCGCGTCGTGATGCTCGGATGGGGGTTCCCCCCGAAGATCAGCGGCGGCCTCGACACCGCCGTCGGCGAACTGATGGGGGAGTTCGACGGCCACGACGGCGTCGACGTCGAACTCGTGTTGCCCGCCGAATTCGCGCCGACCGACCGGGAGAACATCTATCCCGTCGACACGGGGGACGGCGGCGTCTACGAGCGGTCGATGGAGATGGTCGAGACGTTCGTCGACCGGGCGGCCGACGCCGACGTGGTCCACACCCACGACTGGTTCGGGTACGGGCCGGGTCAGGAGGCGGCGGCGACACACGACGTGCCGTGGCTCTGTACGTTCCACTCGCTGACACAGGACCGCAACCGCGAGCCGCCCGAACGGGAAGTGACGACCGAGCAGCGAATCGTCGAGGAGGCCGACCACCTCGTCGCCGTCAGCGAGTTCACCCGCGAGCGGATCCGGGAGTTCTACGGCGGCGAGTCGGCCGTCGTCTACAACGGGTTCCCGAGCGTCGACCCGACCGGCCGTGACCTGAAGGCCGAACTCGGTATCGACGGCGAGATGCTGTTTTTCGTCGGGCGCCACACCGACCAGAAGGGCATCTCCCACCTCCTGTACGCGATGGACCGACTCCCGCGGGACGACGTGACGCTCGTCGTCGGCGGGTCGGGCCACCTCACGGACCAACTGAAGCGGTTCGTCTCGCTGCTCGGCGTCGGGAACCGCGTCGAGTTCGTCGGCTACGTCCCCGATGCGGAACTGGCCGACTACTACGCCAGCGCCGACCTGTTCGTCTCGCCGTCGCTGGCCGAACCGTTCGGCATCACCGTCGTCGAAGCACTGTCGGTCGGCACCCACGTCGTCACGACCGACTGCGGCGCCGCCGAGATACTCCCCGAGAACTGTCTCGTCAAGATAGATCCGACCTCGAAGTCGGTCGCGTCGGGCATCGTCCGCGGCCTCGAACGCACCGCCCCGCCCGAGTACGACGAACGGTCCTGGGAGACGGTCGCCGAGGAGTACGTCGACCGTTACCGCGACATCGCTACTCGCCGATGACCCGAACGTCGGTGACCGGGTCCGGGTGGACGATGCGGAACCCGCCGCTGGTAGCCGACCGCCCCGTCGCGGCGTCCGCCGCGGGTGCCGGCTGGTAGGAACTCGGCGGGCCTGTGTTGTCCTCGTCCGACGGCTGGTAGGAACTCGGCGGGCCCGTGCTGTCGTCCTCGTCCGCCGGTTGGTAGGAACTCGGCGGGCCACCCCTGTCGCCGGAACGGGCGTGTGGCAGGTATATCTCCTCGTCGTCGTCGGACTGGACGACGACGGCGACCGACCGCCGGCCCTCGAAGTCCAGAATCGTCCGTCCCTCGACCGTCCGCATCTCGAACGTGAGTCCGTCGCTCATACGTCCGCTTGTACCCCCGCCAAGAAAGAACCTCGGGCCGGTAGCGACGGCGCTACGGTTCGACCAGCACCTTGATCGCGTCGCGTTCGTCCATCGCCCGGTAGCCCTCCGCCACGTCGTCCAACTCGACCGTCTTCGTGAAGATGGGAGAGGGGTCTAACGTTCCGCCGAGGACGTCTTCCATCAACTCGTCCATATACGCCCGGACCGGCGCGACGCCGCCCCGCAGCGACGTTGTCGCCGAACATATCGAAGATGGGGACGCCCGCGTCGTCGACGCCGTGGGGGACGCCGACGTAGCCGACGGTCCCGCCGGGCCGGGCCGCGCCGACGGCCTGTTCCATCGCCGAGGCCGCACCGACACACTCCATCACGTGTTCGGCGCCGCCGTAGGTCAACTCCCGGACGTGGTCGGCCACGTCCTCGTACTCGCGGCCGTTGACCGTCTCGGTCGCGCCGAAGTCGGCGGCCATCGAGAGGCGGTCGTCGTGGTGGCCGACGGCGACGATACGGGAGGCCCCGAGGCGACGGGCGGCGAGAACGCCACAGAGGCCGACCGCGCCGTCGCCGACGACGACCACCGTGTCCCCGGCCCCGACGCCGGCGCTGACCGCGGCGTGGTGGCCCGTCCCCATCACGTCCGTCAGGGGTAACAGCGACCGCAGGGTGTCCTCGCGTCGGCGTAGCGGTCGGCACGCGGGCCAGCGTCCCGTCGGCGTGGCGCGCCCGGACGTATTCGCCCTGACCGCCGCCGTTGTCCCCGCCCCACGAGTCGCCGTTCACACAGGAGGTGTGGAGCCCGCGGCGGCAGAACTCACACTCACCACAGGAGATGAGGAAGGGCGCGAGCACGCGGTCGCCGGGCCGGACCCGGGTCACGTCCTCGCCGACTTCCTCGACGATGCCCATCGGTTCGTGGCCGACCCGCGAGGGTACGTCGCGGTCGCTGTCCCCGCGATAGAACCACAGGTCCGAGCCACAGACCGCGGTGTGAGTGACGCGGACGATGGCGTCCGTCGGTTCCTCGACTGTCGGCTTCGGGACGTCCTCGACCCGGATGTCGCCGGGGCCGTGGAATCGTGCGGCGCGCATACCCCGCGGTACACCCGGGACGGACTTAAGCGGGGCGTCGGCGCGGGTTTTTCATCGTGGGGCCCCCACCTCCGAGCGATGCCAGCACAGCGCGGACGCGAGGAGTCGGTCGCCCGCGAGGGCCCGGAGACGACGCCGGCGATAGTGGTCGAGGGCCTCTCGAAGACGTTCGGGAAGGGGGAGTCGGCCGTCGTCGCCGTCGACGACGTGAGTTTCACCGTCGACCGGGGCTCGGTCGTCGGCTTGCTCGGCCCCAACGGCGCGGGCAAGACGACTATCATCAAGTCCATCCTCGGGATGGTCCTGCCCGACGCGGGGACCGTCCGCATCGACGGTATCGACGTCCACGCCGACCCGCGGGCGGCCTACCGCCACGTCGACGCGATGCTGGAGGGCGCGCGCAACGACTACTGGCGGCTGACCGTCCGGGAGAACCTCCGGTACTTCGCGACCATCAGCGGCGTCAAACCCGACGCTGTCGCCGATCGCCACGAGCGACTCTTGGCGCAACTGGACTTAGCCGAGGAAGCCGACACGCCCGTCCGGGAACTCTCCAGAGGGATGAAACAGAAGGTGTCGCTGGCGAGCGTGCTGGCGACGGACGCCGACGTGGTCTTTCTGGACGAACCGACGCTTGGACTGGACGTCGAGAGCTCACGGACGCTGCGGCGGGAACTGCGCCGTATCGTCGCCGAGCGGAACCTCACCGTCGTCGTCTCCAGCCACGATATGGACGTCATCGAGGACGTCTGTGACCGCGTCATAATCGTCGGCGAGGGCCGCATCGTCGCCGACGACACCGTGGCGAACCTGCTCGCGGGTTTCGACACACAGGGTTATCGAGTCGTGAGCCGCGACATCGACGAGCGGACCGTCGGGGCCGTCGAGCGGGCGTTCGACCGCGTCACCGTCGAGCGAGACGGCGACCGGACGGAACTGTCCGTCGAGACGGACTCGTCGGGGTTCTACCGCCTCGCGGGGATACTGGAGCGCGGGGGCGTGACTTTAGATTCCGTCGATACTATCGAACCGGACTTAGAGGAGGTGTTCCTCAGGGTGACCGGGAGCGTGGACGATGCGTGACGGGACGGCGGACGGCGGCGGTGCGCCCGCGCCCGACCCGGACCGACAGGCCGGCTATCTGGACCTCCTGCGGGCCGTCGGCTACCGGGAGTACCTGCTGTTCGTTCGGTACCCGGCCGACGCCGTCGGCGGCATCGTCGTCTCGCTCATCTTCTTCGGTCTACTGTTTTTCGGCGGCCGGGCCATCGCCGGGCAGGCTCTGACCGACGAGATAGAGGGCATCGTCGTCGGCTACTTCCTGTGGACGCTGTCGGTCGGTGCGTACAGTTCCATCTCCAACGACATCGGGAGCGAGGTCCAGTGGGGGACCCTCGAACGGCACTTCATGACGCCCTTCGGCTTCGCTCCCGTCGCCTTCGCCAAGGGCGTCGCCAAGGTGGTCCGGACGTTCCTCATCTCGGTGGTCATCCTCGCCGTGATGCTCGTCGTGACGGGGACGACCCTGCAACTGGACCTGCTGACCATCACCGTCGTCGCGGTGCTGGCCGTCTGCTCGGTGCTGGGGCTGGGCTTCGCGGCCGGCGGCGTCGCGGTGCTGTACAAGCGTATCGGTAGCTGGCTGAACCTGTTGCAGTTCGGGTTCGTCGTCCTCATCTCCGCGCCGGCGTTCGACCTCGGCTGGACGCGCCTCCTGCCGCTGGTACAGGGAAGCGCGCTCCTCCAGCGGGCGATGATAGACGGCCTCGTCCTGTGGGAGATGCCGCTGCTCGATCTGAGCGTCCTGCTGGGAACGGCCGTCGGCTACGTCCTCGCGGGCTACGCTGTCTTCGCTATCACGACGAAGCGGGCGCGACGGCTCGGCGTACTCGGGGACTACTAAAAGAAGGCGTTCAGTCGGCCGAGACGGGCGTCGTCTCCGTGCTGTCGTCCGTCGGTCGGACGGCGGCGACGCGGTAGACGGCCCACAGCAGCAACACGAGGACGCCCGCGAGGACGAACCCGGTTCTGATGTTCGCGCTGATGAGCGGCGTTGCGATGACCTCGCCGGCGTCGTTGGTCACCGGTGCCGGCGAGTGTGGACTCCCCGCCAGCGTCTCCACGACGCCGAGGACGACGATGCCGACGAGCATCGCCGCGCTACTCACTGCCAGTGCCGCTTTGTCGATGATGGTGTAGTTGTTCATATGTTTGCCTCCGTTAGCCGAGCAGGTACTTCAGCCGCGGGTGTCGTTCGACGACCGAGAGCTGTTCGATGACGGCGTCGAGCCCGTAGTACCGGCCCGTCGCCAGCACGGCCATCGTGATGAACAGCAACAGACCCATCAGGTCGCTGTTCACCACGCCGTTGGTGAAGCCGGCGTTCCCGACCCAGAACAGGGCCATGAAGAACACGCCGAACACCGACGCCAGACGGACGAGGACACCGGCCATCAGCCCGAGGCCGATGAGCGTCTCGCCCAGCGGGACGCCGGGTTCGATGAGCCACGCGAGGTTGTTCCCCATCCAGACCGGCAGCGGGCCGAGGACGGTGCCGTCCATCCCCTGTAGGTACATCGGACCGTAGCTGTAGGACAGGCCCGACTCCAGTAGCTTCGTGACCCCGGCGTGGAAGAACCACCAACCGGTGATCACTCGCAGCATCGCGAGCCAATAGGCGGGCAGTACCCCTGAGACATCGTAGCTGAACGCACTCGACACGTCGAGTCCGTTCGAAATCCGGTCGGTGGTGTTCGTTGCCATAGGTTTGCGGCCTCATTTCTACCTTCAATGTGAAGGGGTATATATCCGATACGGGGTTCCTATTTACCGAGAAACCCCGACAGCGGCCCTGGAAGCGGTAGGTCGTCGACGGGCGTCCGGCGGGAAACGTTCCCCACCGGCGGCGTCCGAACGACCACGGAGACCGTCCATTTCGACCCGAGACGGTCGATATCCGGATCCGGGCGCAGACCCCCCGGCGGCCGGTCGAGCGCCCGCCGCCGCCGAAGGCGTTTTTTAAACAACTGCATATTCCACACGAGAGCCGATGGCGGATGGCTGCGTACGCACGAGTATGAGTGAGACCACCGACGACGGTGACGAACGGGCCGACGACGTCGACAGCCGCTTGCGCCGCCGACTGCTGGCGTCCACCGCGAGCGCGGGCGCGCTGGCCGCCGCTGGCTGTCTGGGGCTGGGCGGCGGCGGCAGCGAGACGGGCCCGCGCGACGGCGACCCGACGCCGTACGAGCCACCGACGGAGACGCCCGGTTCCGGGAACGGCGGCGGTAGCTCGGAGTTCGACATCGAGTTCCTCAAACAGGAGTCGACTATCGCCGTCGGCGACGACGAACCGCTGTTGGACGCTGGCCTCGACGAGGGCTGGGACATCCCCTACCAGTGTGAGGTCGGCGTCTGTGGCCAGTGTACCGCGAAGGTCGACGGCGACGGTTCCGAACTCGTCGAACACGACGGCAACCAGTACCTCGACGACGACCAGATAGCTGAAGGGTACGTCCTGACCTGCGTCGGGACGCCGGAGTCCGAGTTCGCCATCGAGACGGGGATGCAGGAGGAGGCCGACGCGTTCACCGAGGGTGGCTCCGAGGACGGCGGGTCGGAGGACGACGGCTCCGACAGCGGGTCCGAAGACGGTGGGTCCGAGGGCGACGTGCAGACGTACGACATCGAGTACGTCGAGCAGGGCGGCACCATCGGCGTCGGCGAGGACGAGGCGCTCCTGTACGCCGGCCTCGACGAGGGCTGGGACATGCCCTACCAGTGTGAACACGGTGTCTGTGGCCAGTGTACCTCGAAGGTCGACGGCGACGGCTCCGAACTCGTCGAACACGACGGCAACCAGTACCTGAGCGACGAACAGATATCGGAGGGGTACGTCCTGACCTGCGTCGGTTCCCCGCGCGGGGAGTTCTCGCTGACGACCGGCGTGCAGGACGAAGCCGACGAGGTCTGAGGACGGAGCGGCCCCGCCGCCGACGCTGTCCGGACGGTGGGGTATAAAAATAGCTGTAAAATGAATACATATCCCTAACGAGGAGTCGCGCGTCTACACTAGTATGAAGCGACCCGTAGAACCGGTCGAGCCGAGTAGCGAGGCCGCGTGGTATCACTCGCCGACGAGTGCCCGAACGGAGGTGGGCGAGCGATGGTGAACCCACTGCTCCCCAGCGAGTTCTGGGGCGTCTCTATCGGCATCTACCTGTTCCTCGGCGGCCTCGCCGGAGGGTCGTACGTCACCGGTGCGGTGGCCGACTACCTGAGCCTCCGCGACCCGTCGCGGCGGGAGGGGTACCTCGCGACCGCACGCTGGGGGATGGTCATCGGCGTCGTCGCCATCGCCGTCGGTGGGCCCATCCTGCTCGCCCACCTCGGCGAGCCGATGCACGTCGTGATGTTCTGGCTGTTCACGAACTTCGCCTCGTGGATGACCGTGGGCGTGTGGGTCATCGTGCTGTTCACGCTGTTGGCCGCGATACAGGCGCTGTGGCTGGGCTTCGGCGAGGACGGTGGCTTCGGGCTCAGTCTGGGGCCGATAGACCGGATCGCCGACCTGACGCGGCCGTCCGACACCGTGCGACGAGCGATAAACGCCGTCGGGGCGGTCGTCGGCCTCGTGTTGATCGTCTACACCGCGCTGTTGCTCAGCGCCGCCTCCGAAATCGTCCCGATGTGGGACGCGACGTGGCTCCCGCCGCTGTTCCTTGCCAGCGGCCTCTCGATGGGCATCGCGGCGACGGTCGGGATGACCACCGTCACCCGCGGCGTCACGGACACCGGCGTCACGATGTTCAGCGTCGCCGACGACGTGATCATCCTCGTCGAGATGGTCGTCCTCTACGCGCTGTTGTCGACGCTGGTCAACGGCGGCCCGACGGCCGTCGAGACCCAGACCTACCTGCTGACCGAGGGCTGGCTGATCTTCTGGGGCGGGGTCGTCGCCGTCGGCCTGTTGCTCCCGCTTGCGCTGTCGGGCGGACTACTGGCCGCCGAGTGGCGCTACGACCTCCACGCCAGCGAGCGACTGCGGAAGCTGACCACCGCCGGGTACACGATGAAGTTCTCCTTCGTCATCGTCGGCGGCCTGATGCTGCGTCTCGTGATCATCCTTGCCGCGCTGAACATCCCGCTGTTCGGAGTGTGAATCCCAATGAGTGACGATACCAACTACGACGACATCGAGGACAGGGCCGAAGACCGACTCTCATACACCGGGGCCGACACCGACCTCGGCAAGCGGATGGCGCGGGACGCCCGCCGGGTCGCCGGCGACGAGATGTCCCGCGAGGAGTTCGAACGCAAGTACGCCGACGAGGTCGAAGACGAGTTCGGCGTCGACCTGACCGACAATCCGCGGGCCGACGAGGAGCCCCAACCGGGCGTTCCGCCGACGTCGAGCGGTACTTCCCGCCGCGGGATGCTCAAGGCGGCCGGAGCGGTGGCCATCGGGACGGCCGTCGCCGGCGCCGGCGGGAGCTTCGCCGGCC
>NZ_WPCA01000152.1 GCF_009741825.1 Halapricum sp. CBA1109 | reverse complement strand
CGACGAGACGGGCGTCTACGTCGACGGCGATCGGGTCACCGCGCCCGACGTCGACCCGTCGTGGGCGGCCGCGCGGCGGCTCGCCGACGACCCGTGACTACCCAGCGGGGTCGGTCTCGTTGGTCGTCTGCCCCGCCGCCGAGTTCTCGGTCGACCTGTCGTCGTCGGTGATGTAGTCGTACAGTTCCTCGCCCGTGACGGGCATCCCCTGCCGGGAGAAGAAGCTCGCGACGTTCTCACAGTCACGTTCGAGGAACTCCTCGGCGTTGGGGTGGTGTTCGGTGACCGCCTGCCCGAGGTCGATGACCACGAGTTCGCCGTCGTGGATGACCATATTGTACTCGCTGAGGTCGCCGTGGACGAGGCCGGCGTCGTAGAGTCGACACATGTACTCCCGGACGACTTGGTAGGCCGTCTCGGGGTTCTCGACGTCGACTTCGCTGAGGCGCTTTGCGCGGTCGCCGTCGGCCTCGATGTACTCCATCACGAGGACGTTGCGCTCGACGGCGATGGGGTTGGGCACTCTCACGCCGGCCTGCTGGGCGCGCTTGAGGTTGGCGAACTCCTTGCGGACCCACGCCATCACGACCTTGCGTTTGTCCTGGCCGATACCCTCGAAGCGTGGGTCGCCGTCGAGGTAGCCCCGCATGTCCTTGAAGTCCGACGCGTTGATGCGGTAGACCTTCACCGCGACTTCTTCGTCGTCGCCCAGCGCGGTGTAGACGTTTGCCTCCTTGCCCGTCGAGATGGGGCCGCCGAAGGCGTCGATATGGCCGTCCTGGACCAGTTTGTAGATGGCGGCGTAGGTTGCGTCGTCGAACACCGACGCCTCGACTTTGAACTGCTCGGTGTTTTTGATGCGCTTGCGAAACTCCGAGAACTCCCGGTCGCGCTTGCGTGCGATCCGGTCGCGTCGGTGTCGGAGACGTCTATCTCCTCCCACTCGTCGCCGACGCCGTCGGCCTCCTCCTGGTCGAGGAGGTCGAAGTCCCCTGTCATCTGTCCCCGGGTACGACGGCGAACCCTAAAAGGAACAGGCCCGAGGCCCGCCTCACGCAACCAGATACGCGAACCCCGGTGAGTGTCCCCCGCGCTGCAGCGGCTCTCTCGACCCACTCGCCGTAATACTTTTCGAGTATTACACAATAGATATACGTATGCCCCGTGTCACGACGAAAGGTCAGGTCACGATTCCGAAGGAGATACGGGACGAACTGGGGATCGAACCCGGTGACGAGGTCGCCTTCGAGGAGAGCGAGTCCGGGTACACCATCCGGAAGGAGGCGCCGACGACGACCGACGGGAGCGACCCCTTCGAGAAGTATCGCGGGAGCGCCGACAGCGAGGAGACGATGCCCGAACGGATGCGAAAACTCCGCGGCGAGTATCCCCGGTCGGTCGACGACGAGGCAGAGCGATGATCACGGCGGTCGACACGAACGCGTTGCTCGCACTCCTGTACGAGGACGAACACGCCGACGAGAGCGAGCGCGAACTCCGAGACGCCTACAGGGATGGACGAGTCGTCGTCACACCTATCGTGTACGCCGAACTCGCGGCGGACGGCCACTTCGACAGCGCGTCGGCACTCGATCAGTTCCTCGAGGACCTCAGTATCTCCCTCGTCGAACCGTCCCGGGGCGCGCTGTTCCGCGCGGGCGAACAGTTCCGGGAGTACACCCGTCGTCGACCCGACGGGCTACAGTGTCCGTCCTGTGGGACAGAGCGGGCCGTCAGTTGCGAGGACTGCGGGACGGACCTCACACCACGGCAACACGTCGCCGCGGACTTCCTCGTCGGCGGACACGCGAGCGCCGACGCAGACAGGCTGGTCACGTTCGACCAGACGTTTTACGGGTCGTACTTCCCGTCGGTGACAGTCCGTCCGACGTGAGGAGACAGTTACCGCGCTCCGGACCGCCTCCCCGAGCGTTTTTCGCCGGCGCGCGCCACGTCCGGGTATGCTCGGCCCCGTCACCGAACTGATCCTTCTCGCCGTCTACCTCGCGACGCTGGCGGCGTCGCCGCTGGTCGCCGTCGGGACGCTCCGGCTCTCTGGCGAGCGCTCGACGACGGCCGCGCTCGGGACGGTCTTGGGCGGCCTCGCCGGCCTCCTCACGCTGTCGGTGACGGTGGTGGCGGCGCTGGTGACGGTTCCGGCGGCGGCGGTCCTCGCGCTCGCCGGCATCGCCTCGCTCGTCGGCGTCGTGGCCGTCCCGCTACTCGTCGGTCGTGATCTGATTCACGCGCGGCGACCCGTCGACAGAGGGGGCGCGCTCCGGTGGTCAGTCTTGGGACTGCCGGCCGCGCTGTCGGCGGGCGTCGTCCTCGTCGTCGTCGCCACGGGGCCGCTGGCCGGAACGGTCTGGCGCTGGCCGGTGTGGTTGCTGTGGGTCGTGACGACGCTTTCCGGTCCCGGAGCGATGGGGGCGCTGTTCGTCACCCTCGCGCCCGGCAGTTAGGTGAACCGGCCCGTCTCCGCGCCACAGTCCTGACAGATGGTTACGAGGGCGTCCCGGTCGTCGGTCAGTTCGATGGCCGTCGTCGTGCGCTCCCCGCAGTCGGGGCACTCCCGGCGGATGGTCGTCTCGCCCGTCGTTTGGGGCGCGCCGACCGCCAGCGCGCGGACCCGCGTCTCGCCCTCGTTGACGCCGCGCTGGAACTCGCCCGGGGCGAACCGGACGGCTTCGCCCGCCGCGACGGCCACGTCGCCGGACTCCGTCTCGAAGGTGACCGTCCCGGACTGGACGTAGAATATCTCCTCTTGATTCTCGTGGGCGTGATAGCCGAAGGCGAAGCTCTCGCCGGGCGCGAGTTCGTAGTAGTTGATCGCCACGTCCTCGGCCCCGAGCGCCCGCGAGACGGGGCGATTTACATCGGCCGGCCCCATCCGGGAGTCGATATCGTCGAGAGAGACACGCTCCATACCGGCCACAGACCCGGCAGCGAGAAAAGACTACTCCGTCCGGTCGATGTCGAGGTCCTTCTCGACGTCCTCCAGCCACTCCGAGTCCGCGAGGTCCTCCATCTGCTCGCGGAAGTGTTCCTTGCAGACGCCGACCTTCACGCCGTCTTTCTCGACGGCGATGTCGGCGTCACGGTCGCAGTAGTGACATTGCATACGCCTCCGTAGGACGCCGACCGCATTGAAGCCTGCGTTGTCGTCAGCCACGCGTCGGACGGAGGGTGACGGCAGTTCAGCCGTCCACCGAACGCGGGAGGGCCGCCCGGACGGCGTCGTAGCCCGGCCGGTCCAGTCCCGTCCCGCCGACTGTCTCCCCGTGGGCGTCGCTCCCGCCGGTGACCAGTAGGTCGTTGCGTTCGATTGCCTCGGTCAACGGCGTCGTCTCGGGGTCCTCGGCGTAGGGATAGACCCCTTCGACGGCGTCGAGGCGGTCGGTCAGCGACAGCGCCGCCGCCGGGTCGTCGTACCGGAATGGATGGGCCAGTCCGACGACCGAACAGGCCTCCGAGAGCACCTCGCGGCCGGTATCGAACTCGGGGATCGACCGCGAGACGTAGCAGGGTCCGTCGTCGCCGATCAGCGTCTCGAAGGCCTCGCCGTAGGTCGTCTCGGCGTCGCTGTCGTCGATGGCTCGCGCGACGTGCGGGCGCCCGACCCCCGGGCCGAGGTCGATGTCCAGCGTCACGCCGAGATGGTCTTCGACGCAGTCGACGATGCGTTCGGCGCGTTCGACCCGGTCGCGCTGGATGTCCGCACACAGGTCCCGGAGTCGGTCGGTCGGGTCGACGGCGTACCCAAGCAGGTCGACCCGGTCACAGTCGACGCCGGGCGTCTCGACGCGGAGTTCGATGCCGTTGATCACGGTGACGCCCTCGCGGTCGCGGACCGGCGCGGACAGCGCCGGGTTGATCCGGTCGTGGTCGGTTATCGCGACGGCCGAGAGCCCGGCGTCGGCCGCGGCCGCCGGCACCGCGTCCGGCGCGAGTTGTCCGTCCGAGACAGTCGTGTGGACGTGCAGGTCGCGACCACCATACCCGTGGTTGTGCGCCCGCCGGTATCCGTGTTTGGCCCGAGACTGTGTGTTAGAGACACGCGGTAATTATACACATAGAGTGACCTTCCACTAGTCTACATTATTAATAGTGAAGGTTTATTATCGACCATTAACTTCCTACGGGTATGAAGCTCACAGAGGCGACGGCGGCGTTCGACACACACAGCTATCCGGCGACGACAGCCGAGATGATCGAGGATTACGGCGAGATGGAACTGAATCTCCCCAACGGGACGGAGACGATGGGCGACGCGCTGGGTCGACTGGACGGCGAGACGTTCGAGTCCGCCGAGGAGGCCCGGATGGCCGCCTACAGCGCCGTCTCCAGCAAGGCCATCGGCCGGAAGGGGTACAGCGACCGCGACCCGGCTTTGCCGGGCGAAGAGGGTCCCGACCCGCTGTCGATCTGATCGGTACGGACGCGGCGCTTTTCGGTACTCGACGACGGATTAGGGACGGTAGAGTGCGGCCGACGCGGTCCGTCAGCGGTCGAGGAAGTCCGGTTTCTTCACGCGGTCGAGGTCGTCCTGATGGGGGCGTTCGAGGATGTCCATCTTGTCGAGGGCGCTCGGCAGGGAGTGTCGGCCCTCCGTCGGGACCTCGTCTTCCTCGACGGTGACCGTCTCGCCCTCGACGAGGTCGGCCCAGATGTCGTCGTCGTCGGCGCCGTCGCCGCCCTCGTACTGTTCCTTTTTGGCCTTGTTCTTGCCCTCCTCGTAGGCCAACTCGACGATACTGCGCTTGTAGGCGGTGTCCATCTCGTCGACGATGCGGTCGTACTCCTCAGGGTGGTCGTGGCCGAGTGACGCCGCGACACCGAGGGCGAACGCTCGCCCCATCGCCTCGTCACGGTCGAGGCTGTCCCAGTCGGTGTCGTAGCTGTCCTCGTACATGGTTAGCCGCCTATCTTGGTGTCGGTGTGGACGTGGAGGCCGTGGTCGCTGAAGGATATCCGGCGGATGTCACAGTCGATAGCGGTCCCGCGCATCTTGATCACCTGAATCCCGCGGGTCATCCCGCCCGACTCGAGGTAGTTGTGGAAGAAGATGACGCCGTGGGCCAGATAGTGTTCGTCCGAGTAGGCCGTCGGGTCGGTCATCTCCGAGATGAGCAGGATGGTCGCGTCGGTCTGTTTCAGCGCCGAGAGAAAGCCCGTTATCTCCTGGTTGGCATCCGAGAAGAAGTGCTGGAGCAGCATCGTCGAGTCGATGACCGCCCGGTCGATGTCGTTCGAGTCGAGAAAGGCGACCAGCCGGTTGGTCAGTCCGCCCTCGTGGCCGAACTGTGTGATGGTCCGTTTGCCGCTCTCGGTGACGAGATTGAGAAACTGGACCGCGTCGGACTGCATCGCCTTGTCGAAGCCGAAGTCGAAGCCGGCCATGTCCTGCATCAGTTCCTCTTTGGTCTCGTGCATCGTGATGTACAGACAGTTCTCCCCCTGTTTGGCACCCTGCGTGATGAACTGCGAGGAGAACGTCGTCTTACCGCTGCCCGGCGGGCCGCTGACGACGTAGAGTCGGCGTGGCAGCAACCCACCTTCGACGAGTTCGTCGAACCCCGGGACGCCGCTCGGAACGCGCATACCCCTACAACGAGGGCCGCTCCTGATAGGTGTTTCCTCACCGTTCTCACAGTTGATACCACCTGCCGACGGGCGGCGGTCGCCGGCGTCACCGTTCGAAACAGCGCGACCGGTCGCCCGCCTCCCGAATCGACAGCAGCGTCTCGGTCGCGTCGGCGTCGAACCCCATCGGCCGCCGCCACCACGGCCCCTTCCCCGAGTCGCTCGAGAGGGCCGTGACCAGTCGGTTGGCGTCGGCCCCGGCCGCGGCGCTGCTCAGCGGAATCGCCCGGTCGTACAGCGCCGACGCCTCGGGGTCGCCGGCAAGCAGGACTTCGGCGTCGGGGTCGGCCCGCTTGCGGTGGGCGTTGGCCGCGAGGT
>NZ_WPCA01000149.1 GCF_009741825.1 Halapricum sp. CBA1109 | reverse complement strand
GCGCCGACGCGGGACTTCTCGTCTTTCTCTTTCGAGTCGAACGCGCGCCACTCGGGGCCGCGGTCGATCTCGTCGGAGTCGACGACGAGGCCACAGCTTTCACACACTGTCTCGCCCCGGGCGTCGTCGACGACGAGTCGGCCGTCACACTCCGGACAGACGACGTCTTCCTCCGTCGACTCCGTCTCCTCTTCCTCTACCTGTCTGCGTGTTCGTGTTGATTCACTCATAGTTGGATGGCGTATGCTGGCCGGGCGAACGATCACTGCGGAGAAGCCCGGGCACGTGGTCGCTGACCAAACGGTTAGTAGGAACCTTCTTATACCTTACGGAACGCGAACCGTCACGGCAGCGACACCCACGCTCGCCGTGTCGTGAGTCGCGTTAGCACGGGGTTTGAAGTGTCTGCCGCGGACGGCGGTGCTGCCGATAGCTTCGGACTCGCCGCTCACTCCCGGGCCGTGCTTCCCCGCTCGTCCGCCGAGGCGCTGTGTGCCTCACTCTCCTCGACGGCCGTCGTCAGCGAGACGTTGAGCCACGCCATCGAGACGAGGCCGCCGGCGAGGGTGACGACGTTCTTGACTGCGTGGTCGACGATGGCGACGCTGATGGCCAGCGCCGCGCCGACGGGCGTGAGACCGACGACGATGACGGCGAATGCCCCCTCGTACAGGCCCAGCCCGGCGGGGGTCAGCGGGAGCACTTTCGCGAGGTTCCCGACGCTGACCGCGAAGAAGGCCACGCCGACGACGAACGCCGTCAGTTCGACGCCGAACGCCGCGAGGACGACGACGGCGGTGAGGACGTCCAGCGTCCAGATCAGGAGGCTGGAGGCCCCGACGACCGCGAACGCCCGGCGGTCGCTGGCGACGGTCTGGATGTCGCCGACGAACGATTCGATCACGCCGGCGACGTAGTCGGCGTACGAATCCGAACTCAACCGGCTGACGGTCTCCCGGACGTAGTTGCGGTCGCTGCGGGCGCTGGCGACGATGACGACCGTCGCCACCACCGCCGCGGCCGCGACGCCGGCGGCCACCAGCAGCGCTCGCTCCCCGGATAGCTCGCGGTTCCCGCCGAGTTCGACGCCGGTGATCGCCGCCTGCAACTCCGCGGGCGACATCGTCACCAACATCCCGAGGATCACGACGCCCGCGAGGATGGCGATTGTCAGCAGGTCGAACACCCGTTCGACCGCAAGCGACGCGAACCCCGACGGGTACGGCACCGACCGGCGGGCCTTCATCACGTACGCCCGGACGCCGTCGCCCAGACGGGCCGGGAAGACGAGGTTCCCGGTCTGGCTGATGAAGATAGCGCCGGTCAGAAAGCCCGTCTCCGAGGGGTAGCCCAGTTCGGCGAGGATGTCTCGGTACCGGACGCCCCGGAGCGGCCACGAGAGGACGTACACCACCGCAGAGAGGCCGATAAGCGCCGGGTCAGCGCTGCGTATCTCCGCCCATACCTCCCCCAGATCCAAGTACGTCGTCATCAGCAACAACGCTACCAACACCAGTCCGGTCCCGGCGGCGATGGACACCCGCCGGTCGATGCGCGGGGCTACCGACAGTTGCCAGAAGGTCCGGACTATCTGGCTGCCCATCCCGAAGACGTCCCGCACGAGGTCGACCTTGGAGTCGCCTTTCGGCGTCCAGTCGACCGCGAACTCCTTGACGCGGTAGCCCTCCCGCTGGGCGCGCACGAGGACCTCCGTGTCCCAGAACCAGTGGTCGTCCTCGACGTCGTCCATCAGCGCCAGCAGCGTCTCGCGGTCGAAGGCCTTGAACCCGCACTGGTGGTCTTTGACGTCGGAGCGCAGGACTAGCCGGACCATCGTGTTGAAGCCACGACTCGGGATGCCCCGTTTCGCGGGCCGGTCGGCGGCCTCGCCGGGAATCCAGCGCGACCCGGTGGCCACGTCGTACTCGCCCGAGCGGATGCTCTCGACCAGTTCCTCGAGGTGGAACATGTCAGTGGCGAGGTCGGTGTCGAAGTAGACCAGCGTCTCGCCCTCGGCCCGCCGGAAGGCGTACTCCAGTGCCCCGCCCCGTCCCAGTCGCTCGTCGCTGTGGATGTGTCGGACCCGCTCGTCGTCCTCGGCCATCCGGGTCGCTATCTCGGGCGTCCGGTCGTCACAGCCGTCCTCGGCCACGATGACTTCGAAGGATCCGGCTGGGAGAAAGTCCGCGAGAGTCGAGAGTGTCACCTCGACGGTCCGTTCGATGGTGTCCTCCTCGTTGTACGCCGGGAGGACGACGCTCACCTCGACTCCCTCGCTCATTGCACAGGAGTTGCGTCAGGGCGGGCAAGAACTTTCTGATACCGAAGACGGTGTTCCGGCGGTGGCGTCAGTCCGCGCTCCCGGGGTCGTTCGCCACCGCGAACTTCGAGAGGTCCTGCTCCTCGACGTTCTCCACCGAGTCGTAGGGCCGGTCGACGACGATGTTGCCCGCGCGCTGGCGGCCCAGTCCCGGGAGCGCCTGCAGTTCGTCCATCGACGCCGCGTTGATGTCCAGCGGATGGGGGACGCCCGTCACCGAGCGGTAGCCGTGGTCGGTGATCGCTACGTCCAGCACTCGCCCGAGTTCTCGCTCGCCCGGGATGGCGACGAGGAGGGGATAGGTCCCCAGTTGTCGCCCGAAGGTCTTGCCCTCTTTGTGGTATTCGAGGTGGACGTCCGGCAACACCGTTCCCGGCGGGGCCACGCGCTGTAGCATCGGGTTATCGATGGTCTCCCGTACCTCGCGTTTGTACTGTTTGAACAGTTGCTTGTGGTCCTTGGCGATGTCAGCGCCCGTCTCGGCCATCTCGGTGCCCTCGAAGGCCATCACTTGCCGGATGTTGACCCGGCGGAGCATCAGGCCTTCGTCCATCACGCGCTGGAGGAAGCGCTTGTTGTGCTCGAACGTCTCGGCCGTCTCGCCTTTCAGGCCGTGGACGAGGTTGATCCCCGGGAGCAGTTTCGGGAGTCGCGGCGCGGCGTCCTCGCCGAAGTTCGGGGCCGTCTCGCGGTCGCCGCCGGGCCGGAACCCGGCCACTTCGTTGACGATGCGGACCGCTTCCAGACACTCGTCGGCGGTGACGTTGAGGTTGTTGTCGCTCTGGACGTTCGGGTCGGCCGATTCGAGGCCGAACGCGGCGGTGTCGCCGGGTGTGTTGTGCTCGGCGATTATCCTGATCCCCTCTTTGGCCTTCTCGGGCCACTTGACGACGGTGATGGGGTTCATATTGTCCAGATGCAGGGTGTCAAGATCCGGTGCGACCTCGCGGATCCCGCCGTATAGCTTCCGGAGGGCGTCGGGATTCGGGGCCTCGCCGTCGCCGCCGTAGGCGAGGATGTCGGCCTGTCGGCCCAGTCGGAAGTCGCTGACGCCGTAGTCGGCGAGGGCGTCCACCTCGTCGACGACGCTCTCGGGCGGCCGGAAGTCCGGGTCGCCGTACATCGGTTCCGTACAGAACGAACAGCGGTAGGGACACCCGCGGGATGTCTCCAGTTCGGCGAGGATGTACTCCGGGTGGTTGGGGTGTTGCTCGACGACGAACGCGCCCCGTCGGGCCCAGCGAGTCTCCTCTTCGACGCTGCGGTAACGGTCCTCGAACCCTTCCAGTCCGTTCTCGACGAGGTCGTACACCGCCGCCTCGATGTCCGCGCCGGCCAGAAAGTCGAAGTCCAGGTCGTCGCGGGCCGTCTCGCTGGCGCCGACGTTCTCCTCGCCGACGCCGAACCGGACGGGGCCGCCCATAATCGAGGTGCCGTCGGCCCGCCAGGCTATCTGTCGCACCTCGTCGGGTTCGGCGGGCGTGCCGCCGACGTACTTCCCGGGGACGGTCATCCCGCCGACGTAGACGGTGAGGTCGGCGTCGGCCACCTCACGCCAGCGCTGTTGGTCCTCCCGGAGGGCGTCTATCGTGTGGTACGTGATCTGTTCGCGTGGGACGCCCGCGTCGACCATCGCACCGGCGGCGTACCGCGGATACGTCGAGATGTACGGCGGCACGCCGAAGTGGGCCGGTTCGTCGACGTAGCCGTCGACGATGGTCACGTCGATGTCGCGGGGGTCGGTCATCGGGAGAGTGTCGGGCTTCGAGGGCGAAAACGGTGTCGCACTGCGTGTCGCCCGCCGCTCACACGTAGATGTGGCCCTCCAGTGGGTCCCACGGTTCGCTCGGTTCGAACCCCTCGCGGGAGGCCCGCCACGCCGCAAGCGCCGCCAGCAGGCTGTCGATGGCGTCCCCGCCCACGTCCGCTATCAGATGGTCCTCGATGCCGTGCAAAGACAGCGGCGTCAGCCGCAACCCCTCGACGATGGTCTCGCGGCGCTGTCGCGCCTCGTCGGTGTCGTCTTTGTACCGGTCGGCGGGCAACCCTACGTCCTGAAGCGTCCCGGCCGGGTATATCTCACAGACCGGGGTTCCCGACCCGTCCCCCATCGGTTCGATCCTGATCGTCCCCTCACGAAGCAGCGGCCAGAGGACGTTTCCGACGCCGTAGAACGTCTGTGCGGCGGTGAACCAGTGATACGGCGACAGCGCGCCGTGTGGCTCGTCGGTCGCCCGCCGGAGGTAGGCGGACTCCCCGTCAGTGGCGGCTTTCGCCCGGTCGACACACACCTCTTGCAACTCGTCGGGGTCTGTGACGTCCTCGGCGATCCATCGACAGACCGACCGCCACTCCTCGTGCTCACAGACGACCGCCGGGAGGCCGAACGGGAAGTCCAGTCCCACCACGTCGGCCTTCCCGATGGCGCTCCGAAGCCCCGCCAGACACTCCTCGCGGGAGTCGGCCCCGAACTGCTGGCCGGCCGGAACCGAGGACTTGACGTGTAACTCGCCGCCGCGTTCGACCCCAACGGTCAGCCATATCTTCTGGCCGGCGTCGCGCGCGCCACTGAAGTCGACGCCGAGAATCCTGTCCACGCCACCCCGTACGCACCACCCCCTCTTTTGGATTATGTGGCGTGAGTGACGGGTCGGCGAAAACCGTTTCCGCCGGCCGCCACTATCCCCGGCTATGCCACCGACGAAGGAAGTCAAGTGCACCGCCGAGGACTGCTTTCTGGATATGTTCGAGAACCACTACACCTACGACGTTCCCGAGGACCACGGCGTCGAGGACCTCCAGTGCCCGGTCTGTGGCGGGACGGACTGTCTGGAACTGATAGAACTGTAGTTCTGTCGCCTCGCGTGGGGCACAACGGATAAGAAGCCGCCGCCCGAACCTTCGGGTATGACTTCACTCCGCGACGTTGGCGAGACCATCAGCAACACCGTCCTCGAGAACGTCGGACGGGCGCTGAGCCGTGCGCAGGAACGCTCGCCGCTCGCCGTCGACCTCCTAGAGAGCGACAAGGCGTTTCTCGCCGTGTTCGACACACCGGGCGCGACCAGCAGCGACGTACAGGTCCGGTTCGAGGACAACCGCGTCGAGGTCCGAATCGACCGCTTCCGGGAGTTCTACGACGGCTTCGAGATGGTCGTCCCCGGACGCGGCCTCTCGCTCGACGGGTCGGTCATCCTCCCGCCGGAGGCGGCCGTCGACCCCGACGGCGCCACCGCGACGCTGAAGGACAACGGCACTCTCCACGTCCGCGTCCCGAAAGTCGAGGACGAGGAGATCGACGCCGCGGAGGCGGACGCCGACGAGACGGCCGACACTTCCGAGACGGACGCGAGCGACGACACCGACGAGACGGACGCCGAGGAGTAACCGATCGGTCACTTCCGGCCCGTCGGTAGTGTCGGCGTCGCGTCCGCCGGGAACCGCTTCGGGTCGAACCCGCTGATACCGCTCGCCCCGAGCAGTTGCGCCGCCAGCGCTTCGGCCACCGCCGGCGCGCGCAACAGGCCGTGACCGTGGAACCCGGTCGCGACGAACAGGCCTTCGGCGACGCGTCCGACCATCGGCGTCCGGTCGGGCGTCGCCGTACACAGCCCCGCCCACGACCGTTCGATGGCCGGCGAGACGCCGAGCGTCTCCGCCAGTCGCTCGCGGCCGCGGGCCCGGAACCCCGGGTCGGTCCCGCGGTCCCAGTCTTCCGGGGTCACCGTCGGGTCGACGCCGTCACCCAGCAACACCCCGCCGTCCCACGGCCGGAGGTAGTACTCGTCGGTAGCGTCGTACACCGACGGCGGGGACCGGTCGAGTTCCTCGGTCACGAGCACCTGCGCCCGGTAGTACCCCAGCGGAATGTCGATACCGACGGCCGACAGCAACGCCGCCGTCGCCGCGCCGGCGGCCACCGCGACGGCGTCGAAGCGCCGTTCGCGGCCGCCGACGGCG
>NZ_WPCA01000126.1 GCF_009741825.1 Halapricum sp. CBA1109 | reverse complement strand
CGAACGACCGGCGTCCTTTCGCTCGCCGCCGCTGTACTGCTCTGCGGTCTATCTTCGCGTACGAAGGTGCCGTCGGCCAGACGGTCGATGCCGCACGCGGTCGAGGCGGCCCCGAACTCCGATATCATCTCGATCAGCAGGTCGTGTGTCAGCGGGCGCTCGAACGGTTCGCCCTCGATAGCCAGTTGCATCGACTGGGCCTGATCGCTGCTGACGAAGATGGGGACCAGTTCCTCGCGGGTCTTCCCCCGGTCGTACAGTTCGTTCAGCGCGACGGCCGCCGCCGCGGCGGAGGCGGCCGAGGACCCCAGCCCCGAGGCGGGCCGGATTCCCTTGTCGATCTGGATGTGGGCGGGCGCGTCGAGCGCATCCGCGACGGCACCGACGGTGTTTTCCTCCGGGTCTTCGGGGATGAAGTCGCTGCCGGCCCCTCGAACGTCGATGGTCGTCCGGTCCCGCTTCTCGACGCGAACCACGTCGGCGGGGTGGCCCAGGGCGACGCCGAAGACGTCGAAGCCGCTCCCGAGATTCGCACTCGTCGCCGGCGCCCGGACCGTGAGCATACCCTCCGATAGCCGGACTGCCCGCAAAAAGGTAGCGTTCTCCGTAGCCCCGACTGGCAGTCGCGGCCCCGTTCGTCCGGCCGGTCGCAACCTGAACCGCGCCGTCGGCCGACCCTAGCTACATAGCCTTCAATCATTTAATCATTCCTCGACATTCACCGTCTATGCGTAAACTGGCAGCAATTATGTTTGCGTTTATGATCGTGCTGGCCGGCTGTAGCGGCGGCGGAACCACCGCGACCCCGACCGACGCTGACGGCGGTGACGCTCCGGACGACGAGGGTGAGATGGACGCCACTCCGACGCCCGACGGTGACGACGGGACGGACGGAGACGAGAGCGACGACGGCACCGATACCGACCAACCGGATCTCAGGGAGACACTGCGGAACACCGGTTCCGGCGGCCCGCTCGAAAACGCGACGCAGGTCGAGTTCACGCTCTACAACGGGACCCAACAGATCGACGTCCTGATCCGAAACGACACGAGCGCGGACCGCGAACTCATCCGCCTCACCCGAGCCAACGGCGACACGACGACCCTGTACAGCACCGGGGACTACGCCGCGCTCCGGAACACGACGACCGGGCAGATTCGCTACGGCGAACCCGACGGGAGGATCGGGACCGGGCTGAGCTTCGGTGCGTCGATCCTGATCTTCGGTGGGTTGTCCTACGCCGGTGCCGTCGAGTGGGAGGCGGCCGGGACCACGTCCGTCGGCGGCCAGGATGCCGCCGTCTTCGAGGCCGACTCGCTCAACCGGACGGCGTTCGAGAACCCCGACGAGGGGCTGAACTACGGGTTCGAACCGGACGACGTCCAGTCCGTCGACGGCCGGTTCGTGGTCACGTCCGAGGGTGGTATCCGGTCGATATCCGTGGACATCGTGACGGGAGCGGGGACGTTCGGGACCGAGATATCACTCACGTACGAGGACGTCTCGGTCACGAAACCGGACTGGGTCGACGAGTCTCAGGCGTCCTGACGGGACAGCCGCCGTCCCGCAGTTCCAGCGGGCGGACGGATGAAAAGCTTGAACCCCGCCACGGCGGAAGTAGAGGTATGATCGGTATCGTCGGCGGCGGTATCGCCGGTCTCTCGGCGGCCTACCGGCTTCAGAACCACGGCCACGAAGTGCAGGTCTTCGA
This sequence comes from Halapricum sp. CBA1109, assembly GCF_009741825.1. Lineage (GTDB taxonomy): Archaea > Halobacteriota > Halobacteria > Halobacteriales > Haloarculaceae > Halapricum. Next base: position 6,117 of record NZ_WPCA01000126.1, on the reverse strand, counting down.
GGCGAGCGAGGACCTCGGCGGCCTCGCGGCCACCTACGACACTGCCGGTGACCCAATCGAGAAGTTCTACCACCACCTCTCACAGTCAGAGCAGACCATCATCGAACTCGCCGAGGACCTCGGTCTGGGCGACGCCGTCGAGTGGCGCTACAAGTCCGACGCCTTCTACGTCGACGGCGCGGTCCACCCGATGGACACCCCGTGGGAGATTCTCGCCTACCCCTACCTTTCGGTCTACGACAAGTTCCGTCTCGGGATGTTGGTCAAGGAGATAGACGTCCGGGGCGGCGTTCCGACGTTCGACACCTACGAGAACCTGCAGGACTTCGAGGACGTCCCGATCAAGGAGTTCCTGCTGGAACACACGACACAGGGCGTTTACGAGTACTTCTGGGAACCACTTCTGGACGCGAAGTTCGGCTCCCGCAAGGAGGACGTCTCGGCGGCGTGGCTGTTGGGCCGCGTGAAGTTCCGCGGCGAACGGGACCTGTTGCGCGGCGAGCAACTGGGCTACGTCCAGGGGAGTTTCGGCCGCCTGCTGGACGCCCTCCTCGACACGGTCGGTCGGGAGAACGTCACGACCGGCGCGCGCGTCACCGGCCTCGGGACGGGAGACGGGACGGTCCAGTCGATGACCGTCGAGACGGCGGACGGGGAGACGACCCACGATGTCGAGTCGGCGGTCATCGCCACGATGCCGAACGTCCTCGAAGACCTGACGGGCTACCCCTGTGACATCGACTTCCAAGGGACGGTCTGTTCGGTGCTCAGCCTCGACACCTCGATGACGGACACCTACTGGCTGAACCTCATCGACGACGCGCCCTTCGGCGTCCTCATCGAGCACACGAACTTCGTGCCCGAGTCCCGCTACGGCGGCGAACACCTCTACTATCTGGCGAGTTACGTCCAGGACTACGAGGAGGACCTCTGGCAGCGGACGAACGAGGAAGTCGAGGACCTGTGGCTGGACGGCGTCGCCGACCTCTTCCCCGCGTTCGACCGTGAGCAGGTCAACTGGATGCAGACGGCGCGCAACCCCCGGACGGCCCCCATCTACGAGCGCGGGTACCTCGATATGGTCGTGCCCTACGACCTCGGGGAGTCGGTGGCCGACGGCATCTACTACGCCGGGATGGCCTCCCGGGCGCAGTACCCCGAGCGCTCGCTCGACGGCGGTATCGAGGCCGGGTACGCCTGTGCGGACCTGATCGACGAGCGTAGCACGCGCCGCGTCGAGGCCACGAGCGACTGACTACCGGCCGGAGGTCCTTTTGAGTCGGTCGATCCCGACCACGTAGACGAGACCGTACGAGAGCAGTCCCGCGACCAGATACAACAGCATCGCCTCCGGGACTGTCGCCCAAGCGGTGACCCACTCGCCGGTGACGAACCACGCGGCCCATCCCAGCCCGAGGAACGTAGCGAGGACGGTGATCCCGAACGTGCCGAGGTGATCGTGAGCCCGTGGACGGCTCTGGACGAGGAGGGCCGCCCCTGCTACCGAGAGGACGACCACGGGGACGAGCGGTTGCCCGTCGTAGCCCGGCACGGTTTCGAGAACGACAGTCGCCGGGAACAGACACAGAAGCACCGCGACCCACGACGAGTGGACGGTACTCAGTCTCCCGAACCCGTCCGAGAGGCTGTCCCGAAGTGCCCCCATCGGTCGTGGACGCGGCTCGTTTCCGGTATCGCTATCACTCACATACGGGGCTCAGACGGGCGAAACAAAAACATCGTGATTATGTCTCCGAAACGTACCACGCCGCCGCCAGCGAGAGGCCGGCGGCACCGGCCGAGACGAGGAGGAGTTCGACGGCGAGCGAGCCGAACCCGGCGACTCCCACGAGGAGTTCCCGGCGGCGTGGCCGCTTCATATCGGTTCGCGGTTCACCGACGCGAAACAAATAGCTTCCGTCTAGCTCTCGACCGTCTCCTCGTCGACGCCGGGGGCCTGTTCGACGTCCACGTCCTCGGGTTCCTCGGTGCCGCCGACGACGAGGTCGCCGTCCGCTGTCTCGACGTAGACGTCGTCGGCGAACCCGCCTTCGGCGTGGGGGTGAACCGGGTCGCCCAATTTCTCGGGCGTCGACGGCGCGTCGGGCAGGCCGTCCGCGGGCGCGAACGCCCCGAGGGGGTCGTCGATGGTGATGCCGTAGCGCCGGAAGAACGACTCGTAGCGGTCGTAGTGGGCTTCGAGTTCGTCGGCGGGGAACTCCATCATCTCCGTCCAGCCGTGGTTGTAGAACTCGAAGTTGGCCTGCGCGTGGGTTATTTCGCGGGCTTTCGCCTCCGGGAAGCCGTCCTCCAGCGCGGCGACGTAGGTGTCCATCGTCGCCTCGAAGAAGGCGTCCAGTCGGTCGCGGCGTTCGTCGTGGTTCGTCTCGTCGGTCCGGTCGAGGAAGATGCCGGTGTGCATACCTGCCAGCCTGTCGCTGACTTTCTCCCCGACGACGGGCATCGTCAGCGCCTGCTTTGCGGCCCAGTGGCGGACGTTCTGGCGGATTTTCATACGCGCCAGTTTAGGGGTAGGGACCCTTTAACGCAGTGGCTTACCACGTGCCAATCTGTCTCTCGGCCCCACGATGGTGGGCCGAAAAACCGCGCAGATAGCAATCCACATTAAGGTCCAACACGAACCCGACAGCATGAGCACGTCGCACGTAATCCTCGGTGACGGCATCGCGGGCAGTTCGGCGGCCGAGACGATACGGGAGTCCGACGCCGACGCGGACATCACCGTCGTCACCGAGGAGGGCGAGGCGCTGTACAACCGAATCCTGATCAAGGAGTTCGCCAAGGGGAAGCTCCCAGAAGCGCCCGTCTCCATCCACGAACCCGGCTGGTACGACGAACGCGACATCGACCTCCAGTTGAACACCCACGTCACGGGCGTCGACACCGACGCGAAGGAGGTACACACCTACGACAGCGGCACCATCGAGTACGACAAACTCCTGATAGCGACCGGCGGCACGCCCGTCCAACTCCCCGTCGAGAACGGTGACGCGGAGGGTATCCACCAGTTCTGGACGTTCCCGGACGCCCGGGAGATACGCGAGAACGCCGCCGACGCCGAGACGGGCGTCGTCGTCGGCGCAGGACTGCTCGGCATCGACCTCGCGGCGATCTGTGGCGCACAGGGCGTCGACGCGAAGTACCTGATGCGGGGCAACCGCTGGTGGCGCTACGCGCTCAGCCTCGACGGCGCGGAGATAATCCACGACGCCTTGGAGGACATCGGCGTCGAACCCGTCTTCGAGAGCGGCCTCGACCACTTCGAGGTCGACGAGGGGGGCCACGTCGAGTCCGTCGTCGACTCCAACGGCGAGGCCCACCCCGCGGACTTCGTCGGCATCGCCGTGGGACTGGACTACAACACGGAGTTCCTGCAGGGCTCGGCCGTCGAGTTCGAGGACGGTATCTTCACCGACGAGCACATGCGGACCAACGTCGAAGACATCTACGCTGCGGGTGACATCACCCGGTATCACGACGTGATCCTCGACGACCGCACGCAGAACGGCGCGTGGGGGTCCGCGAAGGAGCAGGGCGTCACCGCCGGCAAGAACATGGCCGCCGACGAACCCACGGCCACGTTCCGGTACGTCCCCTCCTACTCAATCACGCACTTTGACTTCCCGTTCCTCTCTTTCGGCCATCCGACCATCGGCGACGACCACGCCGAGCGCAAGTACTCCGACTCGGAGTGGCGGCGCCTCACCTTCAAGGACGGGAAACTCGTCGGCGGCGTGCTGATCGGCGACCTCTCCCAGCAGTCGACGTTCAAGAAGATCATCCGGCAGGAACGACCCGTCGGCGACCAGACGGACCTCCTGCTGGAGGAGGACGTCGACCTCGATTCGCTTGCCGCGCCGGCGGCCGAGTGAGGGATCGATACGTCTTTGGGCCGGCCACTGCGACCGTCCACTATGGACAGTGGCAACGGTGGAGAGATGACGCTGGCGTTCGATCTCGCGGCGCTCAAACAGCTCTCGCGTCCGGACGCCGTCTTCGAGGACGCGCGCCGCTGGAGCAAGTACGTCGGCGTCGTCTCGGAAAAGCCCACCTACGTCGTCACGAACTTCACGCGCAAGCACCGAATCCGACAAGACTTTTTTTCCGGACCGAGAGGTAGAAGCGAGAGCCTCACGAACGTCAAAGAGCAGTTCGACACGGACCGGTACGTCTTCGTCGGCGTCGACGACGAGGACGCGTCGGTCGCCGAAGACACCGGGTGGGAGTACCTCCCGGTCGAGGACGCCGCCGAGGCCGCCGAGTGGGAACTCGGCGAGCCAGAGTCCCCCGCTGCTGACACTGACGAGACGCGTGAGGACTGGCCCTAACCATGTCATCGAACCCCTTCGACGATGTCGCGGACGACGCACCGCCCCAACAGCCAGCCGACCTCTCCATCGGCAACCTCCTGTCGGCCGGGATCCGGTTTCTCACCTCGACGACGGGCCTACAGATATTCGGACTGTTGGTCGTCGTCGCGTTGATAAACCAGGTCGTCAGCGCGTCCAGTCTCGTCCAGTTCTTCACGGCCTTCGAGGAGGCCGGGGTCGATATCCCGGACGCCGGTGAGCCGCCGAGCGCGCTCGTGCTCGACCTGCCGGGGCCGGTCGTGTCCGCGATACCGATACTCCTCGGTGTCGTCGTCCAGACCGCGAAAGTGATCGCCGTGCGGTCGTTCGCCGCCGACGAACTCGACGGGATACACTCCGAGACGGCGACCCGACGGCTCGGTGTCGCGGTCGGCATCGCCTTCATCGGCGGCGTCCTCCTGACTATCGCACAGTTCGTCGGCGTCCTCGGGTTCGGTATCGGCCTCCTGATCACGTACCCACTCGTCTGGGTTCTGTTCGTGTTCTACCTCCAGGAGGTCTCGATCCGTGACCGCGGACTGTTCGAGGGGATGTCCGAGAGTCTCGACCTGACTGACGGGCACCGTGCGACCATCCTCGGCCTCGGTGTCATCTTCGCGGTCATCGGTGGCGTCGTCGCAATCGTCACCACCGTCGGCCTGCTTTTCATCCCGTGGACTGCCTACGCCGGTGTCTCCGCCGTCCTCAGTGGCATTGTCACCGTCTTCTCGCTGGGCGCGGTCACCCAGGCGTGGGTCGAACTCGACCGCCACCGCGAGGAGCAGGTCGGCCCGATGAGCGCCGACAACCTCGCCGACGATCAGGGCGACTCCTGGCAGGAGACTGACGAGTGGACCGACGAGGACTCCGGAACCGGCGGCCAACAGGACGACCAGTGGAACAGCGACGACGACGGCTGGAGCTGAGACCGGCCGGACACTTTTCTCGCCGCCGTTCGTAGTCCACCCCGATGACGGACCCGAACTACGACGTCGAGGTCGAGGTCGAAGTGGAGATAGACAGCGACGAACTCGAAGTGGAGTTCGACGACCCCATCGAAGCAGAGGCCGAGATGGAGAACGGTGGTATCGGCATCGAACTGGAAGTCGAAGTCGAGAAGACCGGCGGCGAGGCCGACGCCGTCCACGAGGACGACGACGAGAATCCGATGGAGTAGTCGGCCACCGACCGCCGTTCTTATTCCCGACAGCGACCAACGGGACCGTATGGCAGAACCACACGTCCCCGACGGGCCCGGCGACGACTTGGAACTTCCCTGTGGCGAGTCGCTGTCGGTCCGGGAACTTGATCTGGGGATGCGGGAAATCGGCTGTGACTGCGGTGAGGACCACGCCGTCGTCTTCGACGTGAACCCGCTGGCGCGGTTCGTCCCCGAGGACATCGTCGCGCAGTTGCAGTCGGTCGTCGAGACGGACGACGACTACGACGAGTTCGCCACCGCCCACTTGCTGGGCAGTGTGATGGAGGAGTTTCCCGAGGCCGTCGCGGTGGCGGACGTCTCCGAAGACGGGCAGGTCGGGGCCGGCATCGTGTGGGTCACCGACTTCAACGACCGGCGCCTCCACGAGGTGGCCGTCGAGTTGCTCGTGGAGTTGATGGAACACGCCATCAGCCACATCGACAACGAGGAGTTGACCGCGGAGTTCGAACAGCAGATGGCGGAGTTCGACGTCGAGTCGTTCGTCGAGGCCTATCGTGAGCAACGGGACTTCGAGAGCGAGCACGA
>NZ_WPCA01000251.1 GCF_009741825.1 Halapricum sp. CBA1109 | reverse complement strand
AGAAGTCCCGCGTCGGCGCGCCGAGACCCAGACGATGCACGACAAGGGACTGACGACCACCATCGACTGGAAGGATAAAGACGCCTACGGCCGCTCTATCTCCTCGAAGAAACGGAGCCAGATGCACCGCCTGCGCAAGTGGCAGGAGCGCATTCGGACGAAAGACGCCGGCGAGCGCAACCTCCAGTTCGCCCTCAGCGAAATCGACCGGATGGCATCGGCGCTGGGCGTCCCCCGGTCGGTCCGTGAGGTCGCCTCGGTGATCTACCGCCGGGCGCTGGACGACGACCTCATCCGCGGTCGCTCCATCGAGGGCGTCGCCACCTCGGCGCTGTACGCCGCCTGTCGCAAGGAAGGGATCCCGCGGAGTCTGGAGGAGATTTCGGAGGTCTCCCGGGTCGAGCGCAAGGAGATCGGCCGGACGTACCGCTACATCTCACAGGAACTCGGACTGGAGATGGAGCCAGTCGATCCCAAGAAGTACGTCCCGCGCTTTTGCTCGGAACTGGAACTCTCCGAGGAGGTCCAGTCGAAAGCCAACACCATCATCGAGGAGACGGCCGAACAGGGCCTGCTCTCAGGGAAATCGCCCACGGGCTACGCCGCCGCCGCCATCTACGCCGCCTCGCTGCTCTGTAACGAGAAAAAGACCCAGCGCGAAGTCGCGGATGTCGCGCAGGTGACCGAGGTGACGATCCGGAACCGGTATCAAGAGCAGATCGAAGCGATGGGCATCCACGGGTAGGAACCCCGTCCCGCGGTTTTCAGAGTGTCGACCGCGAGTGGCGACGCCGTCAGCCCGGTGCGATCGTTTATATACGAAGACGGGAGCAACCCCGGATATGGATTCCAACGAGACGCCGACGGAGCGGCGGATGGGCGCCGTCCACGGGTTCTACTCCGAGCGGGGCGCGGAGTCGGTGGCCGAGATGCGGGAGTGTACACTGTTTCTCGACGACGGGGACCTCCTCGTCGGTGATATGGGCGAGTTTCAGGTTCTCGGCGGGCTACCCGAACTCCTCCCGGACCCCGTCGCCGGTGTCGTCCGGACGGTGTTCGCCGACGACGACGCCGAGACGCTCGACCGCGAGACGGCCCGAACGCGCCGCGACAGCGAACGCTACGGACTGGACGAGATAACCGAGATAGAGGTCGAGACGGGGCTCCCGCCGGGGTCGAAACAGCGGGTCGAACTCGACCACGCCCGACGAGGGGAGCTATCGGTGTTCGTCGGGACGGCCGACGAGTACGGCGGCGAGGACGAGACACAGGCGTTCGTCGACGCCCTCTCCTCGGCCGCCGAGGACGCCGGCGGCGCGCCGCGAGTGACCAGCGAGTACGACGTCTGAGGGTAGTGTTCAGATACGCACCGAACAAAGAGCCTGTTTCTGCCGGGCTAACCAGCCGAAATCCTGGCGGACTGAAAGGGCGAGGCCAGTTCCGGGAACCCCGGCGACGCAAGCACTGGACCGAGCGAAGCGAAGGGAAGCGCA
>NZ_WPCA01000137.1 GCF_009741825.1 Halapricum sp. CBA1109 | reverse complement strand
CATATTGGTGGCGTGGGGGGCCACAGACGTAGGGTGTCACTCGCCGGCCGTCTCGAAGGTGTGGCTGTACGTCTCGCCGCTGCCGACGCTGCCGTCGGGATAGCTCGACCGGGCGGCGGCTTCTGAGTCGAACCCGCCGGAGGCCCAGTAGTCGGCGTCCGCCGGAATCCCGTCCTCGACGGCAGTGACGCTGTGGGCGACTGAGCCGACCGTCTCCCAGACGACCGTCTCCCCGACGCCGACCGTCACGGTGGCCGGTTCGAACCGGAGTTCGTCGGTCATCTCGACGACTGTCCCGCCCGTGGGCGTCGGCGACGGTGTCCCGGAATCAGTGTCCGTCGGCCCTCCGTCGGAGCTACACCCCGCGAGCGCGACGGCCGCGGTCCCCGCGGCGGCGATGAATGCGCGTCTCTCGTACACGCCGGTAGCTATCGGCTGGCGAGGCATAGCTGTACCCCATACCGGCAACGCTTTTCCCGGCCGCCACTGAACCGGGTACTATGTCGTCCCGCCGCGTCGCCGCCGTCCCCGTCGCCGTCGTCGCCCTCGCGGCCGCGGGGCTGGTCGCGCTGGACACGCTGACGGGGCTGGGCAGACCGACGGTGCTCCGGGCGGGGTTCGGGTTCGTTGCCGCCGTACTCGCGGCGGCGCTGTTCTACGGCTCCCGGACAGAGCGAGAGCCGGTGCCACGGGTACCAGCGCCCGTGCTGACGCGGGTCGTCCTCGCGCTGTGTGGCGGGGCCGTCATCGCCGCGGAACTGCTCGGCTCGCGGCTGCTCCCGTTCGCAGTCGCGTTGCCCGTCGGGACGCTGCTCGTGGCCGCACAGCTACGGGCCGACCCGTCGGTCCCCTCGGTACTGACGCAGGTCGCCGCGCTGGTGGCCGCGCCGGCGCTGGGCAAGTACGTCACGACCGGGTTCTACTTCGGCGGGACCGACACGTTCGCCCACGTCGGCGCGGTCCAGCGCCTGTTCGAGAGCGGGACGGCCGCCGCGCTCCCGCACGGCTACGACTTCTACCCCGTCTTCCACTACGTCGTCGGGACCGTCGCCCACGTCACCGGGCTCCCGGCGTACGACACCATCGTCCTGTCCGGTATCGCGCTGTTCACCCTGACCGTCCCCGTCGTCTACCGGTTCGGACGGTGGCTACTCGGGTCCCCACGGCTCGGCCTCTGCTGTGCGGCGGCGCTCCCCCTGTTCGAGTTCGTCCACTACCACGCGCTGTACTTCTTCCCGCAGGCGCTGGCCGTCGTCCTCCTGTTCGTCGGGTTCGAGGTGAACGCGCGACTGCTCACGACGGGCGAGCGCTCCCGGTTCCGTCGGCTGTCGCTGTTCCTGCTCGCGCTGGTGGTCACGATGGTCCCGACCCACCACCTGACGTACATCCTGCTCGCGGCGCTTTTGGTGTTCGTCGCCGTTCCCGTCGCGGTCCTGCGAGGGCGGTTTCTCGCCCCGAGTCGGCTGGGCTATCGCTGGCTGTTCGCGCCCGTCGTCGGCGGGGTGCTGTTGCTCGCCTACTGGGCGTACACGCCGAGTTCGATCATCGTCGGCATCGTCCAGTTGTCCGCGGGGGTGGTGTTGAACGTGGTCGCGGTCCCGGGACAGTTGCTGTTCAACTACGGCGTCACGCTCCCGGCCGACAGCGTCGCGCTATCGGTGCAGTGGCTGACGACGCCGACGGGCGTCTACGCCATCGGGCTGGCGACACTGCTATTGCTCGCCGGCTACGAGCTGCTCGACCGGTTCGGCCGGTATCGCCGTGGGACGACGCTGGCGGTGACCGGACTGGTGGCCGCGGGACTGCTGTTACCGCTCCCGATTCCGATTCCACAGATCGAACGGCTGCAGTTCGTCGTCGTGTTGCTGGCCGTTATCCCGCTCGGCATCGGACTCGGTCGGGCGGTGCGCGTCGACCGGCGGACCGCGGTGCTCGCACTCGTGGTAGTGGCGGCGACGGGCGGCGCGACGGCGTTCACGACCGTCGCGGCCGACGACCTCCGGTCGTCGGTCTACCTCGAGGAACCCAGCCAGCAGGTCGAACTCACCGACGCCGAGTACCGGTCGCTCCAGCGGACGGCGGTCTTCGGCGACCAGTTCGTCGACGGGCGCGTCGCGTCCGACCACGTCACCCGGCGGGCGTTCGAGACGACCGACTACCGCGTCAGGGGCACGCTCCGGCCGGAAGCGGACGGGATTCGGACGGCGCGGCCGTCCGCGTTCGTCCTCGCCCGCCAGCGGTGGGCCGGGAACATCGTCCCCGTCGGCGACGGGCTACAGGCCGACAGCCTCCGGTCGTTTCTGGTCTCCCGCGAGCGGTTCCGAGCGGCCGACGACCGACTGGACAAGCCGTACACGACCGGCCACACGCGGCTGTACCACGACGCCGACGGGTTCGGCGGCCTCTACAACGACAGCGCGCGGTAACACAGCGAGCGACAGAGCAACAGCGCCGTGACCGGATGGGCGGTGATCCGAAGCGCGCGACCGAGATAGGTCACCGCGCGGTCGTACTCACCCGCTCGGTGGCAGGCCCGCCCGAGGTCGGTGTAGAGCTGATTGTAGTAGATGGGGAGGTACGGCTGGGCCTCGGGGACGCGCTGACTGACGAGGTAGCCAAAGCGCTTGGCGTGTGTGCGGTACTCCTCGATAGCCATCCCGCTCGCGGTCATACTGTCGGCGTGGCGGCGGCGCTCGAAGAGGTCCGGGCAGAGACACACTCCCGCCTCGCTCGCCGCTTCGAGGGCGTACAGCAGGTCCTCCCCGCGGTCCAGTCCCGACTCGAAACGGGCCCTGACCTGTTCGGTGTCGACGACTATCGCCGAGGTCACCTCAGAGAGGTCGCCGACGAACACCGCGTAGACGAAGTCGTCGAGGGTCATCGGGTCGCCCTGCACGCAGAGGCCGGCCCCCGTCTCGACCATCCGGTCGAGTTGGCGCCGGAGTTTGTCCGGTTCCCAGCGGTCGTCGGCGTCGAGGAAGGCGACGTACCGCGTCTCGGCCCGGTCGAGGCCGGCGTTGCGGGCGTCCGCGGGACCGGTGTCGACGTCGTCGACGACGAGCGTCTCGGTCGGGACCGACTGGTCGTCGACGGACGCCGTCGCCGCCGCGAGCATCGACTCGGGCGTGTACGCGGGGCTGTACGGGACGACCACCGTGACTGTCGGACTGCTCACACCACAGCAACGGCTGGACCGGGCTTGGTACTGTCGGCTGTGGAGGTCACTGCTCGGACATAACCTCGCGGTGAATCGAGACGACGTTCTCGGCGTGGCGCGACCACGTCCAGTTCCGCTCGATCAGTCGCCGCCGCCCGGCCGCGCCCATCTCTTCGAGACGCTGTGGGTCGTCCAGCAACCGGTCCACCGTCGCGGTGAGTCGGTCCCGGTCGTGTGGGGGGACGAGAACGCCCGTCTCGCCGTCGACGATCATCTCCGGGATACCGCCCACGTCGGAGGCGACGGCGGGCGTCCCGGCGGCCATCGCCTCGTACAGCACTGTCGGTCGCCCCTCCGTCCAGGAGGGGTGGACGAGCAAGTCGGCGGCAACCTGCCACCGCCGCAGGGCCACGGGGTCGAGTCGCCAGAAGGACTTGGTGTAGTGGTCCATCCGGCCGAGGCGGTCCAGCAGCCACCACCGCCGGTCGCCCTCGTGGCCGACGGTCACCAACATCACGTCCTCGCGGTCGAGGGCGTCGACGGCGGCGACGAGGTCCTCGATGCCCTTCTGTTCGGTGTACGCGCCGACGTACAGCAGCAGTTTGGTGTCCGGGTCGATACCCAACTCCCGGCGGATGGCCGCCCGCTGGTCCACCGGGAACCGGTCGGGGTCCTCGCCGATAGGGACGGTCTCGACTTTTGTGTCAGGAGCGAACCGGCGGGCGGTCGCCGCGAGTTCGTCGCTGACGACGAGGAGTCGGGAGGCGTAGTCGATGGTCTCGCGGATGCGTGACTGTGCGGCGGCGTTGAACTGGTCGTAGTTGTTCAGGTCGACTGCGTGGCTCATCACGACCAGCGGAACGTCGTGGCGGCGGCAGTACGAGAGTGCCCCGTAGCCGTCGAGGTAGATATCGGAGGTGTGGACCACGTCGTGGGGCGTCTCGAAAGTTCGCTCTGCGTACCGCCGGACACGCTTCTGGAGGGAGTCCCCCGAGCGGTGGTAGAGATATCGCTTGGGTACGTAGTAGAAAAACCGCGGATAGTGGGCGACGTAACTCCCCCACCGCTCGGTCTTCGGGACGCGGTAGTACTCCGAGTAGGGACCGACCGGCGGCGCGAACGGCGTCGGTACGACCACGTCCAAGTCGGCGGCCGTCCGGTTTATGGCGTCGAACGACCGGTGGTTGAACGGCGACCGCGTGCCGAGCGGGTGGCTCTGGTGGTGGATACACGACGCGAGCACGTCGTAGGAGTCGTCCTCACTCATGCTGTCCACCGCCGGAGAGCCGCGCACAGACGCCCAAAAGCGACCAGAAGGCGACCCGGAGGAGGTCGACCGGGCGAGTGAGGACGCCGGTGTCGAGGTGGTCCGCGGCCCCGCGGAACTCCCCCGCCGCGAGGAAGTGCCCGACCAGCCCCATCCGGTGGATCCGTTCGACCTCGATACCGTCGGCTTCGAGGGCCGCGACGAGGTCGGCGTTGCGCTGTAGGTACCGACGGTCGTTCTCGACGTACGCGGCCGGGGCCGCGTCGCCGGTGAAGTGTGTCACGACCAGCGGTTCGTCGACGTACGCCAGCGGTCCCTCGGCGAGCAACCGCAAGACGAGGTCCCAGTCCTCGTATATCGACAGCCCCTCGTCGAAGCCGCCCACCGAGTCGAGCACCCGGCGCTCGACGACCAGCGTCGACCCCGGACTCATAAAGACCCGCATCGTCAGCAGCGCTTCGGCCAGTTCCCGGCCGCCCTCCGTCGGGGCCGACGACCGGACGAGACGCTTCGAGACCACCGCGCCGACCCGACCGAGCAGCGACAGGTCCGCGGGCGTCACGTCGCAGTAGGCACCGATCCAGTCCCCGGATTCGATCCGGTCGAGTTGGGCCGCGAGTTTCCGCGGGAGCCACTCGTCGTCGGAATCGAGGAAGGCGACGTACTCGCCGTTTGCGGCGGCGACCCCGGTGTTACGGGCGGCCGAGACGCCGCGATTTCGGTCGTGAACGAGATACCGGACCCGGTCGCCGTACGCCGCGACGACGGCCGCCGTGTCGTCCTCGGAGCCGTCGTCGACGACGAGGACTTCGACGTCGACGGTCTGTGCGAGCGCGCTGTCTATCGCCCGGCCGAGGACGTCGTCCCGGCGGTAGGCCGGAATCACGACGCTGACACGCGGCTCACTCACGGGCGACCTCCCGGTGGATGGCGGCCAGTCGCTCGGCGTGGCGCTCCCACGTCCACCCCTGATCGAGCAGTCGTCGGTAGCCCGCCTCGCCCATCTCCTCGAGGCGGTCGCGGTCGTCGAGCAGCGTCGACAGCGCGCCCGCAAGCGCCGTCGCGTCTTGTGGCGGGACGAGGACGCCCGTCTCGCCGTCGACGACCATCTCCGGGATGCCGCCCACGTCGGAGGCGAGCACCGGCCGCCGGGCCGCCATCGCCTCGTAGATGACCGTCGGCCGCGCCTCCGAGTGACTGGGGTGGACCAGCAGGTCCGCGGCGACGTGGAGGCGCCGGACCGCGATTGGGTCGAGTTCCCAGTAGGCGTGAGATGGATGCGAGAGCGAGCCGAGACGGTCGAGGAACCACCACCGCCGGTCGCCGCCGTGCCCGACGGCAGCGACGGCCACGTCCTCCTGGTCGAGCGATTCCAACGCGGCGACCAACTCCCGGACGCCCTTCTGGTCCTCGAAGCGCCCGATGAACAACAACAGCCGAGTTTCGGGGTCGATACCCAACTCCCGGCGGATGGCCGCCCGGCGGTCGACGGGGTAGTGGTCGGGGTCCTCGCCGATGGGCAGCGTCTGTACTTTCTCTGCCGGGGCGAACCGTCGCGCGACGGCCGCGAGTTCGTCGCTGACGGTCAACACGCGCGAGGCGTAGTCGATGGTCTCGCGGATCCGTTCTTTGACGCCGTCGTTGAACCGGTCGAAGTTCTTGAGGTCGCCGGCGTGGGAGATGGCGACCAGCGGCACGTCGTGTTTCCGGCAGTATCCCAGTGCGCCGTAGCCGTCGAGGTAGAGCCCGGCGGTCTGGACCACGTCGTGGGGCGTCTCGAACGTCCGTTCGACGTACCGCTGGAAGCGCTTTTGGAGGGAGTCCCCCGAGCGGTGGTAGAGATAGCGTTTCGGGACGAGGTAGAAAAATCGCGGGTAGTGGACCTCGGTCGAGCCCCATCGCTCGCGGGCGGGGACGTGGCGGTACTCCGAGAACGGGCCGGCCGGCGGCGCGAACGGCGTGGGGGAGACGAGGTCGACGTCCGCGGCGTGGCGGTTGAGTGCGTCGAACGACCGGTGGTTGAACGGCGTCCGAACCGGGAAGACGTGGTTCGGGTGTTCGACGGCACAGCCGAGGACTCGGTAGCGTTCGGTTGTCATCGTTGGTAATCCACGGGCGGTCCTGTGGTGGCCGATCCGAGGGCCTGCCCCGTGACTGTTACACGGTGGAACGACGGGGGGACATATAGTGGTTCACACGCGCGGCCGCCGCGCGAGTCGGGCCAACGGTCGGCGACCGAAACGGGATCGGCGCGACACGAACCGTTATGCGACGGGGTGGCGTACGAGGCGCTATGGTGACTGTCCGCCAGCGGCGGTTGCTCTTGGGGCAGCTTTTCGGTTCGCTGGTCGTCCTCGCGGTACTAGCTTCGACCGACTCGCTGGCGCTCGACCTGTACGTCTCGCTTTCGTTCGTCGTCCTCCTCGTCGTGACGGCGCTGACGGCACCCGTCCACGTCCGGCCGGCGTGGCGGCGACGCCTCCGGGTCCCGCTGTACGGCGGCGCGGTCGTCTTCCTCGCGCTGATCGGCTACCGGACGGTACAGACGCTTTTGACCTCGTTTTAGGCCGCTGGCCACGTGCAGTCGACGACGAGGCCGTCCTCCTGGGGGGTCGCCTCGACGGCGACGGCCGCC
>NZ_WPCA01000079.1 GCF_009741825.1 Halapricum sp. CBA1109 | reverse complement strand
GCCGCGACCGGCGTCGCCCCGACCGGACGTTCCGCGACGGGACCGACATTCCCGTCGGGGAGGGGACGGTCACCGTCGTCGACGCGCCCGGTCACGCGCCAGAACACGTCGCTCTCCAGACGCCGGACGGCATCCTCTGTGGCGACGCGGCCGTCGCCGAGGGGAGCGTCGTCGTCGGCGCGCCCGAGGGCGATCTGCGGGCGTATCTCACCACGCTCCGACGGCTCTACGCCCGCGACCCGGACCGGTTGTTCCCCGCTCACGGGCCGGTCGTCGACGCGCCCCGGACGGTCCTCGCGCGATTGCTCGCCCACCGACTCGACCGCGAACGGCGCGTCCTCGCGGCCGTCGAGGCCGGGGCCGACACCGTCGACGCCGTCCTCGACGCGGCCTACGAGAAGGACCTGACCGGCGTCGAGGACCTCGCCCGCGCGACGGTCCGGGCACACCTCGAAAAACTCGCCGTCGAGGGTCGGGTCCACGTCGACGGCGACCTCGTTCGTCCCTGAAGCCCTTTTGTCCGTCAGGCCCGTTGGAGCGGTATGGACTCACTGGAGGCCGAACTCGACCGGGCGCGGGCCCTCGACGTCGGTGAACTGGCCGACGCCATCGAGACCATCGGTTTCGAGTGTACCCGCTGTGGGGCCTGTTGCAAGGCCGAGACCTGCGGCGAGGACGAGGCCGACCCGCACACGGCGACGGTGTTCCCCGACGAGATACGCCGGTTGCAGGACGCCGGCGACTACGACTTCCGGGACGTGGCCCGGCCGATGCCGTACGGGTTGGACGACGACGGCGAGGGCGAGACGTTCGAGTGGGCGCTGGCGACCGACGGCTGTGGCGACTGCACCTTCTACGCCGAGGACGACGACGGCACCGGGGCCTGCACGGTCCACGGCGACCGGCCGCTGATCTGTCGGACCTACCCCTTCTCGGTCGCGCTGGGCGGAACCAGCCAGCCGATGGGCGAGGCTGTTGATGAGGCGGGGATGGTCCGCGCCCACGAGTGTGAGGGCCTCGGGCGGGACATCTCCCGGGAAGACGCCGAGGACCTCGCGGCCGCCCTCAAAGAGCGGGCGGTCCGGGAACTACAGGAGGCAATCGGCGTCCGGGACAACTACGATCCGGTCGAGGGGGAGACGGTCGTCTACGACTCGGAGGGACCGAAGCGGCCCGACGGGACGCCGTACTGACGCCGCGGCCGGGGCGGCACGCGAAAACCGCCGCGCGAGTCGAGTTCGCCCTACGATACTGCCGTCGCCGATAGGTTCTTTGTGGAGGACTGCGACGCCGTGAACGGAGGTCTACCCTTGGAAATCTCAGATAAACTCCTGTGTCTGTTCAGTGCGGACGTGACAGTCGAGGACGACCGCTACGTCGTCGAGGTACCGCGGCGCGAGATAGAGACCGGATCGGTGGGGGCCGGCGAGACCTATCGGGTCGCGCTGATCGCTGCCGACGAGGAGGAGGAGGAAGCGGAGACGGCGTCGACGACCGGATCCCCCTCCGAGCCACAACCGCCCGTCGAGACCAACGAGGTCCGGTACGTCGAGATAGAGGACATCGGCAAACAGGGCGACGGCATCGCACGCGTCGAGCGCGGCTACGTCATCATCGTCCCCGGCGCGGACATCGGCGACCGCGTCAAAGTCGAGATCACCGAGGTCAAGTCCAACTTCGCCGTGGGCGAGATCATCGAGGCCGACGTTTGATAGTGTCTCCTGCCGGTTGTTTCGGCATCGACCGCCCGATTTCGTCCTGCGGAGTGGCACGACGCAGGGCTCGGGAGGCGAACAGCGTGCGCCTCCCGGTGGGCGGGCGCACCGGTACACGGCGATAAGAAACTGTCACGACGCCCGGGCGTTCTTCGGGGACCGGGTGCGGGCGTGTTAGGCGGCTGTACCAACGGCACCGCTGTCGCTCTCCTCCCGGGGGTGTCACGCGGTCGGCGGCGGCCGAAACCGCACGACTGCGGCGTGTTAATCGACTGTACCAAACCCACTATACGTGTCTCGTCCGTCGGGGATAGTATGAGCGCGACAGCACCCGTCGCTGGTGGGGCGACACTCACCGACAAACAACAGCGCATCCTCACGTACCTCAGGGACAACGCCGACAGCCAGACGTACTTCAAATCGCGGCTCATCGGCGAGGAACTGGATATGTCCGCGAAGGAAGTGGGGACGAACATGACCGCGTTGCAGGAGGGGAACTTCGACGTCGACGTCGAGAAGTGGGGCTACTCCTCCTCGACGACGTGGATGGTCACGGCCTGACTCGGAAGTGGCCTCACGAGTCAATAGTTGAAGACACACTCGTGCTCCCGTTCTAGCCAGCACCCATTTATTGGGCTATTGGCTATCACCCAATATTTTATATTGTTTAGAGCCGTATCTGATTGTAGGAATGGCCGATGGTGATGTCGTTATCGACTCCGAACACTCGTTTCCAGACGGTAGCCGGGTTCGAATATTCGCAGTCGAGAGTTCGACGTACCCCGGTGGAGTCAACTATCGGTTTCAGTACTACGACCCCACCACCGGCAACGAGTTCCTTCGGTACGACAATTCACAGGTTGAAACGCACGGTGCTGGTCATCACCATCGCCACGAGTGGACCGGGGACGGAGAACAGATCTCGGGGCTCGAGTTCACAGACCTCGAAACCCATCTCGCACAATTTCGTACCGAACTGACCGAACTGCGGTGATCACAGATGGCAACTGACAATGCACACGAACTGGCCGCGCAGGGTGCGGAGAACTACCCGGAGACGCTCCGAATTACCGTCGAGGACGTCGATCAGATGTTCGACGATGCTATCGAGCAACTCGACGAGGACAGCCCGACAGACGAAGCCGTCCGATCGTTCGAACAGATCGGGGACATTCGAGCGCTACTCACCGATCGGCGGGTCGAAGTTATGCGTACGATTATGAATCAGGATCCCGACAGTATCAGCGATCTCGCCGATCAGCTTGATCGAAACTACTCTGATATCCACGCCGATGTCGAAGTACTTGCCAACCATCATATCGTGTACTTCGAGACTGAGGGGCAGCGAAAACGACCAGTCATACCCTACGAGCGCATTCGACTCGATGTCGAGGTTGCCGCCGACGTGACGGACAGTCGGGCTCACGCCTGAGTGATGACCTGCTCTCCTTCTCGACGATACTTCAACACTTGTATTCAGACGTCTTCGGTCAATCGTTCCTTCACGAGGGGGAGTTTGTCATTGAGTTCCTGATATAATTCTTCCTCCCCAATGTACGGCTCGGATTTATCGACGAAATATTCCATCTTTTTGAGGAGATTCGTTCGCAGTTCTTCCGAGCCCCCCATCCCGTAGTAATCACTGTTATCTAGGATGTCCGCAGCCTTGACAACCACCGCACTTCGTCCCAGTTCGAAGCACCTGTTGTAAATATCGTAGTGCCGTTCGAGATAGTCGTCGATGTCTTCATCGAAACTAGTTGCTTTCACGATATTTGCAATATCGTTTCCGAACTTCGAACGTATCGCTTCGGATGTGATGTCCGTATCCTCTAGTAGGTCGTGAAGGAGTCCAGAGATAACGATCCGTTTTTGATAATCTCTGTCGTATAGATCCATTCCAACTCTTATACTGTGGAGAATCACTGGCTTCGGGTTATCTCCCGACGATTCGAACGAATGAACCAGATATCGGATCGCTCGCTCGATCTCCTCATCTTCCCCTAAATCTCTCATCCCTCTGAATAGAGAGCAGATGCCCTATCAAGTTTTTCTGACTTGAACTGGCCGAGATTCCTGAACTGTACGACCCAACGCACTACTACCCACTCATCGAATGGTTCGGACGATTCAGGGTGGGTATGTCTTCTCGGACCTGCTATACTCACCCTCTGCATCTCGCACGTCAACTGGCACCAATATCATCAACCAGAGTACTGTCCCCTCAGCGCCTCCGATACCCTACGATCCGACACCCACTCTCAGGCAAACTCGATCAACTCGTCGGCGTCGGCAGCGAACGCGACGGCGTCGGCGCCGAACGAATCGGCGTACCGCACCAAAAGCAGGAGTATCGTCGCCGGTTCGACGAGGCTGTATCCGTCCTCCCGCGAGAGGAGGCCGGCCGTCTCCAAGTCGGCGGCGTAACTGCTGACGGTCGGTCGGGAGACGCCCAGCGACTCGGCGATGTCGCTACCGGTGGCGGCCGCGTCCGACAACAGCGCGATGATCATCCCGCGGGCCGTCTCCCGGCGGAGGTACGACAGCGCCGTGCGCTCGAACTCGCTGAACTGGCCGGCCGGGACGTACCGCCGGTAGTCGCCGTCCTTGTAGCTCTCGACCCGGCCGGCGTCGATAAGTCGCCGGAGGTGGTGTTGGGTCTCGCCGGTACCGAGTTTCAGGTCGTCGCGTAGCTTCGAGAAGTGTGCGCCCGGTGTCCGGGTGAGGTACCCGGCGATGGCGTCGCGGGCGTCGGACTCGGAGGGTGCCTCCTCGTCGGCCTCGGCCGAACCGGCGAACCGAGTGAACGAGCCAGCGGTCCCGACCGCCGCGAACCGACGCAGGGTCTCTCGCTTGCTCTCGTCCACCCCCTCGTCACTCATTACCCATCGGTAGGCGACCGAGCAGTAAAATAACTTCGCTTGAGAGGGGTCCGCGACGCCTCAGTTCGACTGTTTGTCCGTGCCGTCCGGGTTCTTGTCGGCTTCGTTGAACTGCTCGGAACCGGGCATCTCGGCGTCCATCTCGTCGATGACGTCGTCCGGGTCCTTGATGTCGGTGCCGTCGGCACCCTGTTTGACCGCCTGGGCCTCCTGTTCCATCTCCTCGACGTCGACGTCGGCCTCCTGGTCTATCTGGCCGAGTATCTCCTCGATGTCGTCGAGGCCGAGCATCTCGCGGGTCTCGGCGTCGAAGTCCAGTCCCTCGAGTTCGTGGCCGTTGGCCTTGGTGTCGCTCCCGGTGAGGTGTTTGCCGTAGCGGCCGACCAGCGAGGTCAACTCTTGGGGGAGGACGAACTTCGTCGACTCGCCCTTGCCGATCTCCTCTAAGGTTTCCATCCCGCGTTCGATGACGGCGCGCTCGCCCATCGACTCGGCGGATTTCGCCCGTAGCACGGTCGAGATGGCGTCACCCTGCGCTTCGAGGATCTGGCTCTGTTTTTCACCTTGGGCGCGGATGATGTTGGACTGTTTCTCACCCTGTGCCTCCTCGACGGCGGAGCGTCGTTCACCTTGGGCCTCCAGAATCATCGCGCGGCGGCGACGCTCGGCGGAGGTCTGTTGCTCCATGGCCTGCTGGACGTCCTTGGAGGGGTTCACTTCGCGGACCTCGACGGACTCGACGCGGACACCCCACTCGTCGGTGGGTTCGTCGAGTTCCTTCCGGATGCGGGCGTTGATCTCTTGGCGCTTGTTCAGCGTGTCGTCCAGTTCCATGTCGCCCAGCACGGCACGGAGGGTCGTCTGGGCGAGGTTCGAGACGGCGCGCTTGTAGTCGTCGACCTGCAGGAACGCCTTCTTGGCGTCCATCACCTTGATGTAGACGACGGCGTCGGCGGTGACTGGCGAGTTGTCGCGGGTGATCGCTTCCTGACGCGGAACGTCCAGCGTCTGGGTCCGCATGTCGAAACTGTACGTCCGGGAGACGAACGGCGGGACGAACGCGATACCCGGTTCGAGGAGACGGCGGTACTCCCCGAGGACGGTCAGCGCTTTCTTCTCGGTGGCGTCCGTGATGACGACCATCTGCCAGACGACGGCGACGGCTATCGCGAGGACGACGAGCCCCACGAGCGTGAGCCCATCACCCAACTGTAGCGGGAACACTGGTACCATACCGTTGACCCTTCGGGTGTCCGAACAAAAAGTGTTCGGTGACGTTCACACTCCAGTTGACAGGTCAGACGGGATCGAGGTCGCGTTCGGCCTCGTCCTCGGGGTTCTCCTCGCGTTCGCGGGCGAGTTCGCGGTCTATCTCGTCCTCGTCGAGTTGCTCGAAGTTCTGGACGGTGAGGACGTTGCCGCCGCCGGGGTCGACGACGATTATCTCGGTCCCCTCGGGAATCTCCTCGTCGACCGAGCGGGCCTGGAAGTTCGGGTTGAACCCGCCTTCGTCCAGTTTGACCTGCCCGTCGCGGGTCGTCACTCGCTCGGTGACGACGCCGGTCTTCCCGCGGAGCGTGTCCGAGTCGCTCGTCTGTGCGGTGCCTTTGCCGCCGTAGAAGTCGAACTGGCGGTAGCCAAACAGCGTCACGCCGCCGAAGATGACGACCGACGCGGCCAACACCAACAGTGTCCCGACGAACCCTACCGACGCGGGGAGGGCGAGGCCGACGAGTCCCGCACCGAGGAGGGCGACGCCGAGGACGATGAAGTGCGCACCGGGAACGAACGCCTCGGCGACGACTAGCCCGGCGCCGAGGAGGGTGAGCAGCATCGACAGGTCGAACCCGAGCACGTCTACCATACCCCGACGTTCGGCCGCGGCGGGGATAATCCTTCGGTCCAGCGACACGCCCGTACGATTAAGAAACCGGCTGCACAACGTCGGTGTATGCACGTCATCGTCCACGGTGGGGCGGGGCGGCGGTGGGATGCGCCGGCGGAACGGGAGCGGACACTACGGAAGGCTGCCGACCGGGGTGTGGCGGCCGCGTCGCCGGTCGACGCCGTCGTGGCGGCGATAAAGTGGCTGGAGTCGGCCCCGCGGTTCAACGCCGGTGTCGGCGGGGCCGTCCAGAGCGACGGCACCGTCAGGACCGACGCGGGCATTATGACCGGCGGCGGGTCGGCGGGCGCGGCCTGTTCGATGGCCGGTGTCGAACACGCCGTCGAAGTGGCCCGGGTCGTGATGGCCTCGACGCCGCACGTCCTCGTCGCCGGCGACCACGCGGTTGAGCTGGCGGCCTCGTTCGGCATCGACACCAGAGTCGACCTCTGGACCGAGCGGACGCGCCAGCGCTGGGCGGACGCCGACCCGCCGACCACGTCCGTCGACGACCAGTTGTCGTGGGTCCGCGAGCGGTTCGGGGAGGACCACGACACCGTCGGTGCGGTGGCCGCCGACGGGGAGCGCGTGGCCGCGGCCACCTCGACCGGCGGCCGGTGGTTCGCCCTCGCCGGTCGCGTGGGCGACAGCCCACAGATCGGATCGGGCTTTACGCCTCGCCCGCGGGCGGCGCGAGCGTCACCGGTGCGGGGGAGGCAATCGCCCGCCGGACCGTCGCCCGGACGGCCGTCGACTACCTCGAAGACGGCGCGGACCCACAGACCGCCGCCGACCGGGCGCTGTCGGAGTTCGCGGCCGCGACCGACAGCGAGGCCGGTCTCGTCGTGATGGACGCCGAGGGCGAGGCCGGCAGCGCATACAACAGCGAGGCGATGCAGACCGCTGTGGTCGACGCCTGATCGACCGCAACGGTTTCGGCCACGGACCCTGAAGCAGTCGGTATGAGTGACGTGGACCTCACGGACGAACAGTACGAGAAGTGCCGCGAGGCGGGCGAAATACTCGCGCAGGTGCGCGACGAGGCCGCGGACAGACTGGAAGTCGGAACCGGCTATCTGGAGATATCCGAGTGGGCCGAGGACCGCATCCGCGAGTTGGGCGGCCGCCCCGCGTTCCCGGTCAACGTCAGCGTCGACAACGAGGCCGCACACGGCGCGGCGGGCCCCGACGACGCCCGGACTATCGGCGAGGAGATGGTGAAACTCGACATCGGCGTCACTATCGACGGGTGGCTCGCTGATACGGCCGTGACCGTCGACTTCAGTGGAACGGCCGACCTCGTCGAGGCGGCCGAGGAGGCCCTAGACGCCGCCATCGAGATGGCGGGTCCGGGCGTCGAGACCGGCGAGATAGGCGCCGAGATCGAGTCCGTCATCGACGGCTACGGCTACAATCCCGTCGTCAACCTCACGGGCCACGGACTGGGCCACTACGAACAGCACACGACGCCGAACATCCCCAACCGCGCCGTCGAGCAGTCCCAAGAGCTATCGGTCGGCGATGTCGTCGCCATCGAACCGTTCGCGACCGACGGCGGCGGCAAGGTCAGCGAGGGCGGGACCGAGGAGATATACGCCTTAGAGAGTGAGGGGTCGGTCCGAAACCGTGAGGCCCGGCAGGCCCTCCAGCAGATCACCGAGGAGTTCAAGACGCTGCCCTTTGCCCGCCGGTGGCTGGACGTTTCCCGGTCGGAACTGGCGCTGCGACGGCTGAAACGGCAGGGTATCGTCCACGGCTATCCGGTCCTGCAGGAGGAGGAAGGACGGCTCGTCAGCCAGCGCGAACACACGCTCATCGTGACCGAGGACGGCTGTGAAGTGACGACGCGGACCTGACGGTCGCCGTCGGGTGAGTCGAACGGAAAAGGGGGGTGGGATCCAGAGCGCAGGCGGTGAGAGTTGGGTGGGTGTTGGGTGGGTGTTGGGTGAGTCACACCGCCGTGCGTGACAGCTCAGGCGTTGTTCATGCGAACGGCCGTACTTTCGCCGCATCGCTGACACTCACTGACGCGGTACGGCTCGCGGGAGAACGCCGCGTTCTCCTCGCCGTCGCTCTCAGTGATGATCTGCAGTGAGACGCTGTGGGCCGTCTCGCAATCACAGGCCGAACAGTGTTCCAGTCGTTCGTTCGCCCTGCTGTCTGTGGCTGCCATCCCACTCTCTCCTACCAGCGGGGAGAGCATAAAAAGGGCCAACCGTTGAGGACTGTTTAGGCGATAATCGCCGGACGATAGTCGTATTCGGGTTTTGTGGGCACAAAACCGGTTAGACTGTTCAAAACAGTCTTTCCACCCGTCTCTGTCGGCCGGACTACGAAACGGCCGAAATATTTATAAGTGCAACCGGCCGCCAACATCTTTGCCCGGGGGCGACCCAACGGACGGTATGGATCAGATCTTCGCGCCGTGGCGCATCGAGTGGATCGAACGGCCCGAGAAGAACCCGGATATCGACTCGTGTGTCTTCTGTGAGTTGCCCGAGAAGGGTGCCGACCGCGAGCAGTTGATCGTCGCCCGCAGCGACCACGCGTTCGTCCTCCTCAACAACTACCCGTACAATCCCGGCCACGTGATGGTGATACCGCACGTCCACACGGGCGAGTACACCGACCTTGACGACGCGGTGTTGCTCGACCACGCCCGCCTGAAACAGCGGACGTTCGACGCGCTGACGGCCGCGTTCGATCCGGACGGATTCAACGCGGGGCTGAACCTCGGCGGCGGTGCGGCCGGCGGGTCCATCGACGACCACCTCCACACGCACGTCGTCCCGCGGTGGGAGGGCGACAGCAACTTTATGGCGACCATCGCCGACACGCAGGTCATCGTCGAGGCCGTCGAGGACACGTACGACCGCCTGCACGAGCCTTCGGCGAGCAGGCAGGTGCGACGGTCCGCGGCGAGGACCGCGCGGTCGCCTTCGCGTTCGACGGCTCCGAAGCGACTTAGTAGGGCCTCGCGTAGGGGTGGGATATGGACGAGCGTCGCCGAGTGATCCGACGCGTCGGGGTCGTGATCCTCGGTGCCAACCTCCTGCTGGCGGTCGCGAAGGGGGCGGTCTGGTACTCCACGGGGAGCCTCGCCGTTCAGTCCGAGGCGATAAACAGCCTCGCGGACACCGTCTACAGCCTCGTCACCGTCGCCGGCCTCTATCTGACGACACAGCCGCCGGACTTCGAACACCCCCACGGCCACGAACGGATCGAGCCGTTCGTCTCGCTGTTCGTCGCCGTCGGTGTCTTCGCCGCCGGTGGCTTCGTCGCCTACCGGGCGGTCACTTCCCTGCTCTCGGGGGCAGTCGGTCCGTCGGGCGGCCTCGCCGCGATGGCCGTCCTCGCCGGGTCAATCGCGGCGAAACTCGGCCTGTACTACTACTGCAAGCGCGCCGGCAACCGGTACAACTCGCCGGCGCTGGTCGCGACGGCGCTCGACAACCGCGCGGACGTGCTGACCGCCGGCGCGGCCCTGATCGGCGTCGCCGGCGCCAGCGCCGGGTATCCCCTCGCCGATCCGCTGGCCGCGGTCGTGGTCGCCGTCGGCATCCTCTACACAGGCGTCGAGATCGTGCGGGACAACGTCAACTACCTCGTCGGCGCGGCCCCGCCAGAGGACCTCCGGGCGGAGATCATCACGCGTGCGCTGGCCCACCCCGCGGTCGAGGGCGCACACGACGTCATCGCCCACTACGTCGGGCCGGAGATAGACGTCAGCCTCCACATCGAGGTCGAAGGGGACCTGACCCTGAGGGAGGCCCACCGCATCGAGACGGAGGTCATCCGGGCTCTACAGGCGATACCGGCGGTCGACGACGTGTTCGTCCACGTGGACCCGAAGGAACTCGGTGAGTGGAAACGCGACGAGGAAGTCGACCGTCTGGCGAGTTACGACGCGGACGCGGAGTCGTTCAGTCGGCGACGCTCTTGACCGGCGTCTCCATCGCCGGATGACAGCGCGCACAGAGCCACCGTACCTCGCGGTGGGTCATCGACTCCCCGTACTCTCTGTGTCTCCATACTTCGACCGCCTCTCTGCCGCAGTTCTCACAGGTCGTCATCAGTGATCACACTCCGTGGTATATGTTGTCAACATACACGTACCGCTACTAATAGATTGCGCTGGCGTCGAAATCCGCGTGTTACACTCCCGCGCGGCGGTAGACGGGCCGAAAGTTAAAACTGGGTGGCGACGGTTTTGGACGTATGACAGATATGGCACAACGGATCCACGAACTGGACGCGACCGTCCGGGTCGGGAAAAACGGCGTCGACGCCGTCGTCGACGAACTGAACGATCAACTCGCCGACGCCGACTTAGTCAAGGTGAAGTTCCTCCGCGCGGCCCGGGGTGGGACCTCGACGGAGGAACTGGCGGCGGAGTTGGCCGACCGGGTCAACGCCGATGTGGTCGAGACGCGGGGGCACACCGGGGTGTTCCAGCGGTGATCCCGCTACAGGCCACGCCGGCGAACGGCATCGTCGCGGACTTCCTCGCCGACGTCGGCATCCCGACGAACTGGGCCAACCCCATCGGTTCGGCCATCACGTTCGTCGTCGTCCTCCTCGCCCTGTACTACGTCGGCAAGACAGTACTCATGCCGGTCGTCCGGCGCAGCCTCGACCGGCGGGGGCTCGACCGCCACGCGTCGGTTCCACTTCAGCGACTCGCACGCATCCTCATCGGGTTCGTCGCCATCGCCCTGGCGTTCAGTTTCGCCGGCTTCGGCAACATTCTGAGTTCGCTGGCGACCATCGGCGCCGCGGCGACGCTTGCCATCGGCTTCGCCCTGCAGGACGTGTTGAAAAACTTCGTCGCCGGCATCTTCATCTTCACCGACAAGCCGTTCCGGATCGACGACTGGATCGAGTTCGACGGCAACGAGGGCGTCGTCGAGGACATCAGCCTCCGTGTCACCCGCGTTCGGACGTTCGACAACGAACTCCTGACAGTCCCGAACTCGGTGCTGACCGACGGCGTGATCAAAAACCCTGTCGCCAAAGAGCAACTCCGACTGCAGTTCCTGTTCGGTATCGGCTACGACGACGACATCGACAAGGCGACCGACATCATCATCGAGGAGGCCGAGGCCCACGACGGCATCCTTGAGGACCCGGCGCCGACGGTGCGACTGACCGAACTCGGCGACTCCTCGGTCGGGCTGAAGTCACGGTTCTGGATCGCCCAGCCCAAGCGGTCGGACTTCGTGAAGGTCCGCGGCGAGTACGTCAAGTCGGTCAAAGAGCGCTTCGACGAGGAGGGCATCGACATCCCCTACCCCAACCGGACGCTCTCTGGATCGCTCGACGTCAGCGGCTACGAGGCCGTCGCCGACGACTAACCTTCGAACACCTTGTCGATCTTTTTCGCGACGGTGCCCGGATAGCCCCGCGATTCTGTCTCCGTCTCGACGACGACGCCGTACTGGAACAGCGCGACCGTCAACCCGATACTAAAGCCCAGCACGAGGCCGAAGACGTAGCCCTCTGCGAAGGCACTGATCAACGCGAACGCCACGGCCGAGACAAGGACGAACGCTCCGAGGCCACCGATCTGATAGTACGTGTATCGCTCCATAGCTCCCCCACTCACCTATATGTCTTGTGGCCACGGACAAAAAACCACGCGTCTGGATACCGCTCGCTCTCGGTTCGGAAATCGGTATGAATGGAACGGACGGCCGGGGTTGCCCGGCGTTCGAACACGGATAGGCCCGCGCACCTCCTCCACCCCGCGACCCGACGAGCGGCAGGTGTCCGCGAGTCCGCTGCTCGCTTCCGCGCCTGGCGGGGTGCCCGCGACCAACCACGACGGCTCACCCCTGCAGGTGAGACGGCGTGGACCGCTGCCCCCGTCGGACGAGGCTTCCACGTTGGCTTGCGGGGTCCGTGTCCGTCTGACCGGACGCCCCCGGTGTTCGGCCCCCGCTAAAGACCATAGTGCGGGAGTACGAGCGGGGCCTAACCGCCCGACCTAGTCCGATTTGATTGTACCCCGCCGGTACTTAAGGACCTTTCGTCTCCGCTACAGCAGCCGGAGGCTCCGGGCGTACCACAGCGCCGACAGCGGCATCCCGATGGTCACGGCGGCCAGCGCTATCGGGTGGTCAGACAGCGCCGAGACGGTGAGGACGTCGACCCTGACCGTCAGCGCCCAGACGGCGGTGGCGGCCGTCGCGAACGCCCCCAGCGCCAGCCGCGACCCCCGCGGCCGTCGCCGGGTCGGTCCGTCCGGTCCGGCCCGCCGCCAGCACGACGATGGACAACAGCGCGAACAGCCCCGCGACCAGCGGATTGAGGTCGCCGGCGTCGTAGTACAGCGTCACCTCCGCCGGGTCCGCGAACGCGAACGGCACGACCAGTACGATCAGGACCAGCACGCTCGCACCGATTCCGACCACCGGGACGTAGCGACGTGGCTCGGCCATAC
>NZ_WPCA01000010.1 GCF_009741825.1 Halapricum sp. CBA1109 | reverse complement strand
GAAATGACCGACAAGAAACACTATGAATTACTTCGCGGCGTCGTCGAAACGGTCGGCGACGACGGCGACTGCCAACAACAGGATACCGACACCCAGACCGACGTAGACGACGCCAAAGACGACCATCCCGACGGGCGTCGGCGGCAGCTGGATCACACCGAACAGTTCCGGGTCGAGGTTCTCCGGTTGTATCAGGCCGATGACGAATCCCATCAACGCCGCGATGCCGACGACACCCGCGTAGATAGCGTAGACGACGCGCCGTCCCTCCCAGCCAACTGTCGACGTCTGCGTGCTCATTGTCATCCCTACGTGCCGGGACCGATTAGGCTTTTCACCTCGGGTCCGTACGCCGACGTATGTCCGACAAGGAACTGCTCTTCGTCGTTCTCGCCGGCGTCGCGCTGCTGATGTTCGTGGCCGGGTTCGCGCTCGTAATCGGGTGAGTCACCGACCGAAAGGGCGAGCGAGTCGGGATACGAGGCGACGCGTGCCGCGTGCCGCCACCCCCAGAAACCCACTGACTCCAACCTTCCGCTCGTCGAGTGCGTACGTCGGCGGGTCTACCGCGACCCGGTAGACCGTATCGTCCTCGCAGGCTATCGCCAGTGCCTCACGGACACGTGACTCCGTGAGGTCACACGCCGCGGCTATCTCCGGGACCGTCTTCGGCCCGTCCCGCAGCGTCCGGGCGACCAGACTGGTGTGTTGCATCGCGAGCATCGCCTCCCCGGCGTCGGGGTCCCACTCGTCGCCGCCCGTCGCACCTCGCCCGTCGCTGAAGTCGGCGCGAGCGTCGAGCAGTATCCAGCCCCCCGCAGCAACCCCGAACACAGGAAGTACCCGGGCAACGCCCGTCTCGCCGGTGCTCGCGAGGAACCACACCGCACTCGCCCCGACGACCACCGCGCCGAACACCGCCTTCGTCCACCGCTGGTCGACGCCGTACGCTACCTCGGCAACGTCGAGTGCCGACACCAGCGCGACCCCCGCGGCCGCCCCAGCGGTGGCGAGGACGCTATCCGTGATGACGTACACCGCGACCAGCGTCACCACCCACCCGAGCAGGCTCCCGGAAGAGAGGCGTCGGCTGATCGCCTCTACAGCGTCTGCGAACATCGGTAGAGCGCTGTTTGCGCGCGAGAAGTGTAATAGTTGCTGTCCGGATCGCTTGTATAAAAAGGTGCCGCCAATCGTTTCGAGAATCAAACCGCAATTCTCGACTTCCAGTAGCCCGCCGGGCTACTGTCGTTCGAAATCCACGTCCGTGGATTCCTCGATTCCGATAGACTGTGTCTATCGTCGTTCGGAGTCCGCGTCAGCGGACCGCCTCGGTTCGAGAATCAAACCGCAATTCTCGACTTCCAG
This sequence comes from Halapricum sp. CBA1109, assembly GCF_009741825.1. Lineage (GTDB taxonomy): Archaea > Halobacteriota > Halobacteria > Halobacteriales > Haloarculaceae > Halapricum. Next base: position 33,383 of record NZ_WPCA01000010.1, on the reverse strand, counting down.
TAGCCCGCTGGGCTACTGTCGTTCGGAATCCACATCCGTGGATTCCTCACCGCCGTCCGTCATCGCTTTGTCCTCGTCGCCGCCGTCTGCGAGCGCCAGGTCGTCGTCGAGTCGCTCGTCGAACCAGTGGAACTCGCGGCTGTAGAGGTCGTCGTCTTTGAGGTTCCACGGGTCACCGTTCTCGACGCGGCGGCCCTCGCGCCACGAGGAGACGATGTTCCAGACGAAGATGATCTGCCCGATCAGCAGGACCACCGCGCCGACGGTCGCTAGCTGGTGGAGCAGCGTGATGGCGTCGATGGGACCGATGGTGATGTTGTAGGTCGCGTACCGGCGGGGCATCCCGAGGTACCCGAGGATCAACATCCCGAAGAACGTCAGGTTGGTCCCGATCATCGTCAGCCAGAAGTGCATCTTCGCGAGGGACTTCTGGTACATCCGGCCGGTGTAGATGGGGAACCAGTAGTAGATGCCCGCGAAGATGGCGAACGCGATGGCCCCCATAATAACGTAGTGGAAGTGACCGACGACGTAGTAGGTGTCGTGCAGCAGTCGGTCGACGGGAACCGCCGCGAGGAAGACGCCGGTCACGCCGCCGATGATGAAGTTCGCGACGAAGCCGATACAGAACAGCATCGGCGTCGCCAGCTTGATCTTCCCGTTCCACATCGTGGTGATCCAGTTGAACGTCTTCACCGCGGATGGTATCGCGATAGCCAACGAGACTGCCATGAACGAGGCCTGCAGTCGCGGGTCGAGCCCGGTCGTGAACATGTGGTGGGCCCAGACGCCGAAACTCAGGACGCCAATGGCCAGCGTCGAGTAGACGACGAACTTGAACCCGAACAGCTTCCGGCCCGCGAATCGCGGGATGATGTAGCTGACCAGCCCCATCGGCGGCAACACGAGGATGTACACTTCGGGGTGGCCGAAGAACCAGAACAGGTGTTGCCAGAGTATCGGGCTCCCCCCTTCGACGGCGAAGAAGAGCGTCCCGAGGTTCCGGTCGAGCAACAGCATCACCAGCGCGCTCCCCAGAAGCGGGAAGGCGAACAGGATCAGTCCCGACTGGGTGAGCATCGTCCACGAGAAGATGTCGAGGTTCGCCCACGAGACGTCGTCGGCCCGTTCGGTGAAGATGGTCGCGATGAAGTTTATCGCCCCCATCGTCGCCGAGACGCCGGTGAGGTGAAGCCCGATGATCATCAGGTCGGCGCCGAGGTGGGTCTGTTCGACCGACAGCGGCGCGTACATCGTCCAGGAGGTCTGTGCCGGCGCGATACCGGGGATGAGGAAGCCGCCCCAAACCAGCAGCGCCCCCGGCGGGAGCAGCCAGAACGCGATGGCGTTGATCCGCGGGAACGCCATATCGTCAGCGCCGATCAAAAGCGGGACGAAGTAGTTCCCGAACGCCGCGATTATCGGCGTCCCGAACAGGAACAACATCGTGATCCCGTGGCTGGTCAACAGGGAGTTGTAGAACCCCGTCGTGATGAAGTCCTCCGCGGGGAAGAGCAGTTCCAGCCGCATAATCATCACCATAATGCCACCGACGGCGAACGCGACGAGCGCGTACGCCCCGTAGAGGATGCCGATGTCCTTGTGGTCGACCGTCGTGAGCCAGCGGATCACGCCGCCCGGCTTCTCGCTGTGGCCGTAGCTGGTTTCCTCCCCCGTGACCGACCCACCGCCGAACGGTGTGTACGCTTGCCAGTCTTCGATCCGGGTGAGAAGCGCAGCCACGCCGACGAGGAGAAGCCCCATCAGTACCGTCAACGCGAGCTGTTCGCCTGCCATAAGTACCCCTCAGTACTGGGGGATAAAGAAACCTAGGATACGTGCGCCCGGACGAGCGCTTACTCCTCGTCAGGAAGTTCGGGGTCGTCGGCGTCCGCGTCGAGTTCGGCCTCGTCCGCCTCGTCGTGACCTCCGGGGATCGAACTGCCAGTCTCGGGGTCGTAGGTCGTCGTCTCCGCGTGGATGCCGAGCCGTTTCTCGGCGCCGGCGACGGCTTTCCCCATGTAGTAGGTCAGCGCCAGTAGGCCGACGAACGTCGTTCCGATGATGGAAAGTTGGAGTGTCGATGCCACGCTGTCGAAGGCGAACGGGCCCGGGCTGTACAGGACGAATGTGACGATGAACACCCCGAGAATGGCCAGCGGGATCACGTTGACCGTGAGGTCGAGGATCGTATCCCGGTCGAATGTGCGCGACGACATATCTGGGTCCTAGTGGAGGCAGCTAAATAGACTGTTGGTTCGACGGCGTTACCGTGCCGGTTCGAGCAGTTCGCCCGTCGCCGCCGTCACGGCGAGGATGATTCCGGCGGCACCGACCGCCAGTCCGCGGCTCACCAGCCGGTTGCCCACGACGTTCGGCGCGTCGATGGCACCGAGGGCCGCCTCGACGCCTACGCCACCGCCGTAGACGACCATCGCGAGACCGATAGCCGCCAACACGGCGCCGAACACGCCCATCGTCTTCCAGAGGTGGCCGACGTACTCGGCCTCGGTGAGGATACCGGCGACGCTCGCGCCGAACAACAGTACGCCCGCCACCGCGACGGGGAAGATGCCGATGAACAGCCCCAGCTCCGTGACGGTGAACCCGACCGCGACGAACAGCGGCCACGGACTCGCCGTCGGGAACCTGTCGCCGACGTCCGCCTGTTCTGCCATACCCGTGCTTGTGGGTCGACCGCAAAAGGCCCACCGGTCGCCGCCGCAAAGTATTTCCCCCGTTTGGGCTATGGTTCACAAAATGACCACACGCGTCGCGGACCGCACCGACGAGTGGTCCTCGAGACCGTTCACCGACGGCTACGCCGGCCTCCACGCCCTCGCCGACGAGGAGTTCTCCGGCATCGTCACCGCCGGGCGCGCGACGGCCGCGTTCCTCAACGGGACGGTCGTCGCGTCCTCGACGGGGACATCGAGGACTTCGAGGACGCCGAGGGGACGATCAGGGACGCACCGTCGCCTGCCCTCCCGCTGTTGCTGGTGATGCAGGACCGGAGCGACGAGGTCCGGGCGAAGTACTACAGCGAGGAGACCGCCCTGTCGGCGGCCGACCACAAGCTATCCGACGGCGGCTTCACCGGCTACGTCGAACTCTCGGAGAACGTCCTCAGCGGCGACTACTACGTCGTCTACCACGGCGGCCGTTCGATGAGCGTCGCCTTCGTCGGCGAGAGCAGTCGCCTGCTCACCGACGACGAAGCCTTCGAACAGGCCGACGACGAGGTCGGCATCTACGAAGTCTATCCGGCGGAGATCGAACCAGTCGAGATCCCGGACCCGCCCGAGGACGACGACGCCGGCGCTGTCGCCGCTGCGGGCGAAACAGAGCCGGCGGAGTCGACGGAAAGCGAACCGACGGCGACGGCGGAGGACCGACCGACGGCGGAACGCGAGGGGGACGAACCGGCGGCCGACGAGGCCGACGCCGACGAGGACGGCCCGAGCGGCGGCGTCGCACACCGCGAGGCCGCCCCCGTGGACTCGACCGAGGACGACGACGAACCACGTCGACCGCCCCGGCGACGGCGGCGGCCGACGACCCCGACGACGCGTCCGAGCGCTCGACGGACCGGGAGTCCGACCGCCGGCGGCACCGTCGGGAGACACAGTCGACAGCCGAGGGTAACCGGTCGCCCGAACGGCAGGACCGCGATGGATCCCGGCAGCGACGCGAGACCGGCGCACACGCTCGACGGCCGACAACGACCGACCGTCCGAGCGACGGGACCGCGAGGCGCCCCGACACCGGGACGACGAACAGGCGGCGCCGAACAGGAGCGGAGCGGCACCGGCGCGCCGGGAGGACGAACGGGCCGACCCCCCACAGCGGGACAGCGAGCGGAACGACTCAGCGCAGCGGGACAGCGAGCGATCCGAACCGCCACGGCGGGACGACCAGCGCCGCGGTGCCGACGGACAGGCGTCCGGGGCGGGCGACCAACCGCCGACCGACCCGCTCGCGGACCCCGACGGGAGCGACGACGGCGGATCGGTCGGCGAGGCGGGCGACCTCGAGCGGAAGTCGATCCCGTCGGTCGATCCGGGCCGGTCGTGGACCGGCGACGAGAGCGGGCCGGACGCCGGCGTCGCGTTCGACAGCGGCCCCGAGGAGTCCGGCTCCGGGACACAGGCCACGTCCCAAGCGCAGTCCACCGCCCAGTCACAGTCCCAAGCCCAGCCCTCGAACAGCCCCCGGGAGATGAGCGGGCGCGAGCGTGCCGATCCGGAGCCCAGTGGCCGCGGGACCGCCCAGCAGTCCGAGCCGACGGCGGCGGTCCGCGAGCGCGAGCGTGAGATCGAAGCCCTCGAGGACGACCTCGCGGCTCTCGAACGCGAGCGTGAGGAACTCCTGACGGAGAACGACGAACTGGTCGCCGAGAACGAGGAACTGACCGCCGAACTCCAGGAGGTCGAGGCCGAGCGCGAGGACCTACGACAGGAGGTCGAACGGCTACGGTCGGAAGTCGAGCGACTGGAGACGCGGCTCGAATCCGAGGGCGGGGCCGCCGGCGTCGACGCGTCGGTGGAGTTGAGTCCACAGGAAGCAATCGACGGCACGAACCTCTTCGTGCGCTACGGGTCGAAAGGCGAGGCGACCCTCGAGGCCGCCCACGACGGGCGCGCCGACCGCGAGGCCGTCGAGGCTAACCTCGAACTGGAGTGTCACACCCAGTTCGACAGCGACGACGCCGCCGTGAACGGCCAGCCTTTCGAGGCGTTCCTCGAGTCGACAATCCAGTACCGGTTCGTCCACTGGGTCGTCCACGACCTGCTGTACGAGATCAGCGACACAGGCCACGACGCGGGGTTACAGGACCTCTACGACGCGCTCCCGCGGCTCGACCGGGCGGAACTCAACGGGGCCGCAAGCGTCGTCTACACTGAGGACGGCGAGGAACACCGGACCCAAGAGGCGTTCGACATCGTCCTCCGGGACCGGATGGGCAACCCTCTCGCGGTGGCGAACATCAACGACACTCGCGACGCCGCGACCGACGAGATGATGACCTCGCTGGTGACGGCCGCGACCCGCGTGGGCGAGACCAGCGACACCCTCGCCGGCGCGTTCCAGGTCACGGCGAGTTTCTTCGACCCCGACGCGCTGGAGACGGCCGCCGAAGCGACCGGCGGCGGCCTGCTCAGCCGCGACAAGCGCGAGAGCTTCGTCCGCCTCTCGCGCAAGCAAGGTTTCCACCTCTGTCTGGTCGAGGCCCGCGACGAGAAGTTCCACCTCGCCGTGCCGGAACTGTAAAGCCACTTTTTACCACTTTTTACTCCTCGGGTGTCCTCGGGCCTCCGGCCCTTCGGGCACCACTCGTCGCAAAAACGTGGGGAAAAACTCCCTGCTGGCTCAGCCTTCGGCTTCGCCAGCAGTGAAACGCCTCGCTACGCTCGGCGTATGGTCGTCATTACCGCACCGCACGGTCGCCACTCACGACGGGAAGAACAGACGTTCGAACCGGAAAAAGCTCAGCCCTCTATCTCGGCAGCGTCGTCTATCTTCATCCCGTCGAGTTTCTCGACGATGTGGTCGATCTTGTTGTCGAGGTCGTCGACGAACTCCGCGGTCTCGTCGGTCGTGATCGCACCCTGGCTCGACGGCTCGATGAGGTTCTCCTCCTCGAGGACGCGCAGCGAGTAGCGAACCTTGTGGTGGGGGTAGCCCGTCTCGTTGGACATCTTCACGATACCGATCGGCTCGTTCTCGATCACCATCCGGAGAACCTGCAGATGGCGTTCGAGCATATCGACTTCTTTCTCAAGGCGATCTATCATGGCACTTGTTAACTTGTGTGCCCACGGTTTAAAAGTTGCTGTCTGCGCGGCCGCCGAATCGCCACAGAAAGATACGAGATAGGGGGTAAATAATCCTTGGGATGTGTTGACTAGGGAGCGCGGCGGCTGGCCGGACCGTAATCTGTTTACCCGGGTGGGTGGAATTCTGCCGTGATGACTGTCACGATTGTCGGTGCCCAGCTGGGCGACGAGGGCAAGGGCGGCGTCGTCGACCTCTACGGCGACGCGGCCGACCTCGTCGTGCGGTATCAGGGCGGGGACAACGCCGGCCACACCGTCGTCGAGGACGGCGAGGAGTACAAGCTTTCGCTCGTGCCGAGCGGCGCCATCCGCGGCAAGATCGGTGTGCTCGGCAACGGCTGTGTGATCAACCCGCGGACGCTGTTCGAAGAACTCGACGGACTCCGCGAGCGCGGTATCGACCCCGACGTCCGCGTCGCGCGACGCGCCCACGTCATCTTCCCGTTCCACCGCGTGCTCGACGGTATCGAAGAGGACGTCAAAAGCGAGACCGACGACGAGGTCGGGACGACGGGCCGCGGCATCGGCCCCACCTACGAGGACAAGGCCGGCCGTCGAGGGCTCCGGGTCGGTGACCTGCTTGACGAGGACGTTCTGCGGGAGAAGCTGGCGTACGTCGTCCCCCAGAAGCGCGCGCTCGCCGAGGACGTCTACGGGCTGGACGTCGACGACATCGAGGAGTACCCCGACGCCTTCGACGTCGATGCACTGTTCGAGGAGTACCGCGAGTACGGCCGCCGCTTCGCCGACGGGATGGCCGTCGACGCGAGCAAGTTCCTCGCCGACGCGCGCGCCGACGGCAAGAACGTGATGCTCGAAGGCGCACAGGGGACGCTCATCGACATCGACCACGGCAACTACCCCTACGTCACGTCCTCGAACCCGACGGCCGGCGCGCCTGCGTCGGCAGCGGCCTCGCGCCGGGCGTCGTCGGCGACGGCGAGGTCGTCGGCATCGTCAAGGCCTACCTGACGCGGGTCGCAGCGGCCCGCTCCCGACGGAACTCGGCGGCGTCGTCGGCGACACCCCCGGCTACGACGAACAGGGCGAAGGGGACGACGAGGAGATAGCGACCTACATCCGCGAGGAGGGCGACGAGTACGGAACGGTTACCGGCCGCCCGCGACGGGTCGGCTGGCTGGATATGCCGATGCTCCGCCACGCCGCGCGCGTCTCCGGATTCACCGGACTGGCGGTCAACCACGTCGACACCCTTTCGGGCCTCGACGAACTGAAGGTCGGTCACAGCTACCGCCTCGACGGCGAGGAACTGACGACCATCCCAGCCACCACCGAGGCGTGGCAGCGGTGTGAGGCGACGTTCCGGACCTTCGAGGGCTGGCCCGAACAGGACTGGGACGCCGTCGCCGCCGAAGGCTACGACGCCCTCCACGAGAACGCCCGGGCGTATCTGGAGTACGTCAGCGACGAACTGGACACGCCCATCTACGCCGTCGGCATCGGTCCCGGCCGCGAGCAGTCACTCGTCCTCGAAGACCCCCAGTACTGAACCCCGTCCGCAAGAGGTGGCTTTTTGCCGACACGGTCCCCAGAGGGAGGTATGCAAGAGGACCTGCTAGAGATCATCTGCTGTCCGCTGGACAAACACGACCTCGACCTCGAAGTGATCCAGCGGGACGAGGACGACGAGATTATCGAGGGCCGACTCGTCTGTACGGAGTGTGGCGAGGAGTACCCCATCGAGGACGGCATCCCGAATCTCCTCCCGCCGGATATGCGCGAAGAGTCGCCAGCCTGAATCTTTTTGACCCGTCCGCGCGCAGTGACTGACGTGTCGGACACACTGGCGGTGCACGTAAACCGGACGGAACTCCACGGGCTGGACGTGCCCAACAGCTTCGAGGTGACCGGCTCGTTCGTCGTGGAGATAACCAACCACGGCGAACCGCTGCACGTCCACCTCCACCTCGACGACGCGCTCTCGGAAGTGGCGAGACTGGAGGCGAGCAACCACCACGTCGACGCCGAGAGCACCCGCCGCGTCGAGGTGGCCGTCGACCCGCGCGAGGCGGTCCGTGGCAAACTCAAGGTCGTCACCGCCTACGGCGCGACCACACGCTACATCGACCTCGTCGTCGACCGCCCGAAACGAGAGAAAGACCCCGTGCAGGTAGACGAATCGCTCAACAAGCCGAAGCCGCGGCAGTCGCCCGGCCCGTCCGGCGGTGGCCCCTCCGGCGGCGGTCCGAACGAGTCCGCGGGCGGCCTGTTGGTCGAGCGCCCGGAGATAGCCGTCCTCGGGTTCGGCGGCGTCGCGCTGGCAGTCGCCGTCCTCGCCGCCGTCGTCCTCCAGAACGTGATTGTCGTCCTCGGATCGCTGGTCGTCGTCGCCGGCGTCCTCGTCGCCGTCGCCCTACTCCTCCGGTGACGTGGGGACCCCACAGAGGTTGCCCTCGTCGTCGAACAGTTTCGCCCGCAGGAAGCGCGTCCGGTAGCGGTTGGCCCCGTCGTAGAGGTCGGCCTCGCGTATCTCCGCCGCCCGGCCGTCGGCGACGGCGTCGACGAGCGCCTCCAGTTGCTCTTTCTCGCTCGGCGTGAGTTCGAACTCGTAGGTCCGAGACTGCTCGCCCTCCAGTTTCGTCCACTGGCGGGCCGCCGAGACGACGACCGAACACGGCTCCCGACAGGGGAACGCCCCGTCGCCGCCGTCGGTCGAGAGGTCGGTCTCGCCGTCGTACTGCCACTCCCGGCGCTTGAGACACTGTGAGTCCGCACAACAGGCCTCCGCGACCCACTCGACGTGGTCGTGACCCTCTCCGCGGTCCCACGTCTGGATCACGCCGTAGATACCGGTCTGGCGCTCCATCGTCTCCCGCCAGTGGGAGATATCCAGTTCGCCCTCACGCTCGCGGTGCCAGTTGGCGACCGTCGCCGGGTAACAGTACTCGATTGCCTCCAGTAGCGTCGCCGCGTCGATGTCGTGGAACACCCAGCCGTCGACGAGCGTCGGCGCGGTTTTCAGCGGCCGGTAGCGGCCGCGTTCGTCGGCCTCGACGATGTCCCGCATCTCGCGGGGGTCGTCGTGACCGGTCAACTCGGCGGCGGGCGTGCCGGCGTCGGCCTCGTGGCGGAGGTCGTACCGGCGCTCGCCGCCCTCGCCCAGCGTCACCGTGACCGCGAGCTGGCCCCACGACCGCGTGTGGCCGTCCCCGAGGGCCTCGTAGCGGTCGGGCACGGAGCGCTCCTCGGCGCTCTCTAGCCACCGCAGGAACGCCCAGCGGTCCTCGGCCTGTGGGGCGTGCTGGTGCCAGAAGAACCAGTCGGTGATGTACTCCTCGACCGGCGCGAGACCACCCCGCGGTGCCGAGACGGGTGCCGTCACGCTCGTCTCCGGCGTCGTCACCTCGACCTGTCCGTCGCTGGTGGTCGCCGACAGCCCGTCGAACGCGATGCCGTCGGCGGCCGCCTCCGCGAACGCCTCGTACGGCGACGTGTCCATAGAAGCCGTTGGGGCGCGGACGTGTAAAGCGGGCCGGTTCAGCCCTCCCGCTCCCGGAGGGGCTCGCGCTGTTCGGACGGCTCCGCCGTCGCATCCGGCATCTCGGCGTCCAAGGCCGCTTCGAGTTCGCGCTCGAACTGCTGTTCGTCTATCTCACCACGGGCGTACCGCTCGCGGAGGCGCGCCACCTCGTCGGACTCGCCATCCCCGCCGTGGTTCGGGTCGTCGTCGGTCATCGCGTCCCACAACTCGTACTGCTCGGCGTCGTAGTCGTCGGTGTCCGGCGGGACCTCCCTGATCCCGAACTCCAGCAGGCCGGAGACGACCATCCCGAGTATCAGCGCGAAGTACCACGCCAGTCCGAGCGCGAGGAACCCGATGGCGGCCGCGACGGCACCGGCGGCAAAACTGACTGGGTGGTCGTCGCCCGAGAGCTTCGAGAGGGCACTCATAGATATCGCTCACGACCAGATATCGGGTGACAGACAGTAAATGCTCGGGTGAGGCTCGCGTGGCAGTCGATCAGTCCCCGGCCAGCGCCGCCCCACCGGTGACCTCGCGGACCCGGTCGAGCGCATCGCCGACCGGCGCGCCCGCGTCCGCCGCCCGTTCGAGTATCACGTCGGCCATCAGCGGTTCGGTCCCCACGGCCCCGGAGTACCAGATGCGGTGGCCGTCGACCGTCTCCGGGGTCGCCCACCCCTCGCGGTAGTCGTCGGTCAACCCCATATCCTCGGGGATGTCCTCTTGGGTGTGGTACCCGTCGGCGACGAACAGGGGGACGACCACGATGTCTTCGCACGGGCGTCGCCCGTGCGAACGGCCCGAGGCGCGTAGCGCCTCGCTGTCCTCGCTCTCGAAGAACTCTGTCACGTCGTCTACCTCGGGGTCTTCGTCCATAAACAGCGCCTTCACCTCCTCGAATCGGTCGCGGTCGCGTATGCGGTCGGCGTGGTACTTGATAGCCTTCGCGGAGTTCTCGTTTCGCTCGGTGCCGTGACCGACGACGGCCACGCCGAACCCCTCGCCCACCTCGTCGTCGCCGGTGACGCTCTCGGCCCGGCGGACGATGACGTCGCTCATCGCCTCGTGGGTCCCGACCGGCCCGCAGTAGTGGACTGTCTGGCCCGTGTCGGCGGCGGTCAGTGTCGCCTGACTCGCGTCGGTGCCGTCGGAATCCCACATCTCGGGGTCCCACTCCTCAAGTCGGAGTTCCCGGGGGATGACCTCCTCCGTGAAGTACCCCTCGCTGATGAACAGAGGGACGACGTACACCTCGTCGTCGTCGACGGTCCGCAGGACCTCACGGAAGTGCGGTTCCTCCTTCCAGAACGTCTCCCGGACGGCGTCGAACCCACCCACGTCCCGGATGGTGTCGGCGTGGGCGTACGTCGGACTGCTCGACCCCGGATTCAGGTGTGACCCGTGCGCCGCGATGACCAACGTTGCCATAGTTCCACTGTGGCGGTCCGTCGGTATAAACGACCGGCCCAACCCCGTTTCCGTCGATGGCTGGGGTGGTAGCGACAGATTACCGACGATACAGCCATCCCCATCAGTCAGTGGACAGCAGGGCAGCGTGCCGTCCGGAAATTTTCACTGAAATAACAATCAGTCGACGGCTGAAATGGAAGAGTTACTGCCAGAAAAAATCAATGTTCTTAGAATTCGTGTACACTATCCGCCCCTCGTGATCCGACGTGATACAGACCACACACCCACTGCGTAAGCCGCTAATACCTATCAATTCCCCCCTCGGAGGCCCAGCTATGGCGAGTTGGAATTCGTCACTCGGAGATGGTACCGACCGTGGTGTGAACCGCCGAACTGTGCTCAAGGGGGTCGGGGCCGGAGCGATTGCCGGCGTCGGCCTCACGGGCACCGCGAGTGCCCACCGAGTCCGAGGAGAACCGGTCTTCTGTGGCTGTGACCGGCTCTGTGTCTGTGTGGAGGGGAACGCTGACGTACTCGTGGCACGGGAGACCGACGACGGCGGATACGAGGTCGGGTTTCTCGTCGGCGACGGCGAGATAGACCCCTATCCGACGGGGGAGCCACGCTACAGCGGCGACTTCTGTGTGTCCACCGAGAGCGAGGGGATCCCAGACGGGCAGATTATCGGCCTCCAAGTGGCGGGCACGAGGTGGGTGAACCCGAACGAATGCGCCCAAGCGGCCCTCGAAGCGGAACGCGAGCAGTTGGATTCGACCCACGAGCGACCGGCGGGCGAGTCGGGCGACGCGTGCGGGTCGCCCCCGTGTGACGACGACGGCGGCGGGATCGAGGTCACGTGGGAGGACTGTGAGACCGTCTCGGTGACGGGTTCGGGGGAGGGGCTGGACGAGATTATCTTCCATCCCCTCCGCTGTTTCCCCGGCGACGGCCCGTGCCCCGACGGCGTCCCGGGCGGGAGGAACATCGAGAACCCGACCCTCCCGCTGACAATCGACCACCGGTATCTGGCCGTCGACGACGACGTGCCCTACTACATCGCGGGGATCGAACTCCGGGGCGACGTAGAGCAGGACACCTTCGGTAAGCCAAACAGCCTCGATTGTGGCTTCGAGACGGACGACATCGAAATCACGTTCGAGGACTGCGAGACCGTCACGCTGAGCGGGCCGGACGAGGACCTCGAGAAGATAGAGCTCTATCTCGTGCGCTGTTTCGAGGACCCCGGCGAGGGGTGTCCGGACGGACAGATCGTCACGCGTGAGAACCCCGACCTCCCGCTGACCCTCGGTCGGGACGAACTGGCCGTCGGTGACGAGGTGTATCGCATCGACGCGGTCGACCTGTTCGGCGATGTGACGCCCGACGACGCGACGCCACCGGACGACCTCGATTGTTCCTTCGACACGGGCGAGGACATCGACGTCACGTTCGAGGACTGTGAGACGGTCACCCTGACGGGCGACGACACGGACCTCGATGGAATTGACGTCTACTACCAGCGCTGTTTCGAGGACCCCGGCGAGGGGTGTCCGGACGGCGCGCAGGCGACGTTCGAGAACCCCACGCTCCCGCTTACCATCGGCCGGAACGAGTTAGCCACGGGAGACGAACAGATCCGGATCGACGGCGTCGATCTGATCGGCGACGTGACGCCCGACGACGCGACGCCGCCAGAGGACTTCGACTGTCGCTTCGAGTAGGCGAGAATCAGTCGTCCAGCCCCGAACGCGCCCGTTCGATGAACGCGTCGGGCAGGGCAGCGGGCCATTCGCGTCCGACGCGTCGGGAAGCTACCGGAAAAGAGGCTCGCGGTCGTCTAGTCGTCGGCGTAGGGCAGGTCGGCGACGGTCTGCTCGACCTTGCTCATGTTGGAGTACATCAGCGCGGTCGTGTCCCAGATGCCCTCGACCAGCGCTTCCTGCATCGCGTCGTCGATGTCGACGTCGACGGTGGTGTCGCCGTAGGTGACCGTCTCGTCCTCGACGTCGATGTCGATGTTCCCATCGGGGTTGTCCTCGATCCACTGCTGGATCTCGGTGACGGTCTCGTGGTCGGTCGTCGCCGCGGGGATGCCCAGCGACTTGCAGTTGTCCGCGAATATCTCCGCGTAGGACTCACCGATCATCCCGTCGATACCCCAGCGCATCAACGCTTGGGGAGCGTGCTCGCGGGAGGAGCCACAGCCGAAGTTCGTGTTGACGACGGCGATGTTCGCGCCCTCGAAGCGGTTGAGCGGGTGGTCGTTGAGTTCGTCGTCGTCGTCCCGCCGGGCGTCGTAGAAGAGGTACTCCGCCATGTTGTCGAAGGTGACCTCCTTCATGAACCGCGCCGGCAGGATCTGGTCGGTGTCGATGTCGTCGCCCGGGATGGGGACGCCGGTGCCACCGACCTCGGTGATGTGGTTGTCGTCGGCTTCGGGGTCGACGGCGGGCATCAGTCGGCCACCTCCGAGACGTCGTCGGCGGTCAGAGCGTCGGCCGGGTCGTCGTCGTAGAACCGGCGGACGTCCGTGACCTCGCCCTCGACGGCCGCCGCGGCGACCATCACGGGACTCATCAGGACCGTCCGGCCCTCCTTGGATCCCTGTCGACCGATGAAGTTCCGGTTGGACGAGGAGGCACAGACCTCGTCGCCCTCCAGCGAGTCCTCGTTCATCGCCAGACACATCGAGCACCCGGCGCGGCGCCACTGGAAGCCGGCCTCGATGAACGTCTCGTCGATGCCGCGGGCCTCACACTCGGCGCGGACCGTCTCCGATCCGGGGACCGCGAGCGCTCGCACGTCGTCGTCGACGGTGTTGCCCTCCAGAATCTCGGCGGCGCGGGCGAAGTCCGTCACGCGGCCGTTCGTGCAGGTACCGAGGAAGGCGACGTCGACGTCGTAGCCCAGCATCGACTGCCCGGCCTCGATGTCCATGTGTTCGAGGGCCTGCTCGGCGGCCTCGCGATCGGTCCGAGCGTCGAAGTCGTCGGGCGAGGGAACGGGCTGGGATATCTCAACGACCTGCCCGGGGTTGATGCCCCACGTGACCAGCGGGTCGATGTCGTCGACGTCGATAGTGACCTCGTCGTCGTAGACGGCGTCCTCGTCGGACGCGACCGACCCCCAGTAGGACTTGAGTTCCTCGAACGCCTCGCCCTCGGGGACGTACTCTCGACCCTCCAAGTAGTCGTAGGTCGTCTGATCGGGGTTGATGTACCCCGCGCGGGCGCCGCCCTCGATGGACATATTACAGATGGCCAGTCGGCCCTCCATGTCCAGTTCCTCGATGGCGGGACCGCCGTACTCGTAGACGTGGCCGACGCCGCCGTCGACGCCCAGTTCCTGGATGATCTTCAGGATGATGTCCTTGGCGAAGACGCCCTCGCCGAGGCTACCCTCGACGTTGATGCGACGGACCTGCTGTTTCTCGGCGGCGATGCAACCGGTGGCGAGGATGTCCCGGATCTGGGAGGTCCCGACGCCGACGCCGATAGAGCCGAACGCGCCGTGGGTGGCGGTGTGGGAGTCACCACAGGCGACCGTCATCCCCGGCTGGGAGAGGCCCAGTTCGGGGGCGACGACGTGGGTGATACCCTGCTTGCCCGACTCGAAGTCGAAGAAGGTGATGCCGTTGTCGCCCGTGTTGGTCGTCAGGGCGTCCAGCATCTCCTCGCTCTTCTCGTCCTCTAAGGGCCGCTTGCGTTTTTCCTCCTGTGTTGGGACGATGTGGTCGGTGGTCGCGAACGTCCGCTCGGGGTAGGCAACTTCGATATCCCGCTCGCGGAGCATCGCGAACGCTTGGGGGCTGGTCACCTCGTGGACCAGATGCAGGCCGATGAACAGCTGATCCTGTCCGTTCGGCAGTTCGGTTACCTTGTGCTTGTCCCATACCTTGTCGTACAGAGTTCCTTCGCTCATACTGTGTCAGTCCGTCCTTCGGTGCCCCGCTCGAAGGCCCGCTGTGGGCCGCCCGGGGCGGTGTGTGAAACGTCACGCATCGTCTGTGTGCTGTCCGTGTCGCTGTCGCCACCGTCGGACCGGTCGACGGCGCTCCGTTGGACCGCTCCCCGCCGTCGGCCGCGACGGCACCGCGGCGGAAAGCCACGGCGTCGCCGAAGGCACCGCCGGTGTAGGGGTTGGTGTGGTCGACATCGTCCATCGTGTTGTCTGTCATATGTTACTCGCTCGCTTGCTCGTCCCAGGCGAACAGGTCACGCAGGCGCTCGCCGACGACTTCGGCGTCGTGTTCCTGTTCGGCCTGCCGCAGTTGTTTGTAGCTCGGTCGGTTCGTCTGGTTCTCGCTGATCCACTCCTTGGCGAACTCGCCGTCCTGGACCTGCCGGAGGACCTCCTCCATGTTCTCGCGGGCGTCGTCGTCGACAACCATCTTCCCGCGGGTCAGCCCGCCGTACTCGGCGGTGTCCGAAACCGAATCCCACATCTCCATCAGGCCACCCTCGTAGATGAGGTCGACAATCAGCTTCATCTCGTTGAGACACTCGAAGTAGGCCATCTCCGGGGAGTAGCCCGCGTCGACCAGCGTCTCGTAGCCCTGTTTCATCAGTTCCGTGACGCCGCCACAGAGGACCGCCTGCTCGCCGAAGAGGTCCGTCTCGGTCTCCTCGGCGAAAGATGTCTCGATGACGCCTGCGCGGGTACAGCCGATGGCCTTCGCGTAGGCCAGCGCCTGGTCTTTGGCCTCGCCGGAGGGGTCCTGGTAGACGGCGATGAGACCGGGCGTCCCCTCGCCGCGCTTGTAGGTCCGTCGGACCAGATGACCCGGTGACTTGGGCGCGACCATCGTGACGTTGACCTCGGGGTCGGGTTCGATTTGACCGTAGTGGATGTTGAACCCGTGGGCGAACTGGAGCGTGTCGCCCGCCTCCATCTCGTCGGCGATGGCCTCGTAGACATCCGGCTGGACCGTGTCGGGCACCAGCACGGAGACGGTGTCGGCCTGTGCGGCGGCCTCGACGGGCGTCGCGACTTCCAGCCCGTCGGTCCGGGCTTCCTCCCGCGAGGACGACCCCTCGCGCAGGCCGACGACCACGTCGACCCCGCTGTCCGCGAGGTTCTGCGCGTGGGCGTGGCCCTGACTCCCGTAGCCCAAGACGGCTACCGTGCGGTCTGCCAGTACCGATTCGTCGGCATCGTCGTCGTAGTAGACTGTCGTCGTGAATTCGTCACTCATGGGTGAATCCTCGGGAACGCCTCAATTATCGCTTTCCATTGCCGACGGGTCCATCGTCATCGACCCGCGTTCGAGCGCCGCCGCGCCCGTCCGGACCACTTCGAGCACCTCGAACTGCTCGAAGGCGTCGACGGCGGCGTCTATCTTCTGTTTGCTCCCCGTTATCTCGACGGTGACCGCGTCCCGGGAGGCGTCGACGGCCTGTCCGCCGTACATCTCCGCGACCGACTGGATGTCGTCGGGCTTCTCGCCGGCGACCTTCAGCAGCGCCAGTTCCCGCCGCATCGCCTCCGGCTCTAGCTCCTCGACCTCGATGACCGAGATGAGCTTCTTCAGCTGTTTTTTGGCCTGCTGGACGCCGGGTTCGGGCTCCTCGATGACGATGGTCATCCGCGCGACGTCCTCGTCTTTCGAGGGGCCGACAGTCAGGCTCTCGATGTTGAACTGCCGGCGGCTGAACAGCCCCGACACCTCCGAGAGGACGCCGGGTTCGTGTTTGACCAGCGCCGACAACACCGCCAGACGGGGCTCGTGTGTCGCTTCCACTTCGGGGTCGATACGGATACCTTGGGAGTTGCGCCGTCCCTGCGGACGCATCCGCTCGTCCGGGGCCGGGCCGGGTAGTTTGCCAGTCATCGTTAGAGCATCTCCAGATGGGCTTCCGACAGCGCGAACTGCCCGTTGTCCCCGCCGCTGGGGACCATCGGGTAGACGTTCTCGCCGGGGTCGATTATCGCGTCGATCACCGCGGGACCGTCGTACTCGCGGGCCGCTTCGATGGTCTCTTGGACGTTCTCGGGGTCCTCCAAGCGGAAGCCGCGAGCGCCGAAGGCCTCGGCCAGTTTGTCGAACTCGGGGATCCACGGGTACTCGCTTGCCATCCGACGGCCCTCGTAGAAGCCGTCCTGCCACTGGCGGACCATCCCGACCGCCTCGTTGTTGAGGACGACGTAGGTGATGTCGAGGTTCTCCCGCACCGCGACCGACAGCTCCTGGACCGTCATCAAGAAGGAACCGTCGCCGTCGAAACAGACGACTTCGGTGTCGGGCGCGCCGAGTTTCGCGCCGATGGCCGAGGGGACGCCGTACCCCATCGTCCCCAGCCCGTTGCTGGAGACCCACGTGCGTGGGTGGGTGTACGTCCAGAACTGGGCGGCCCACATCTGGTGTTGGCCGACACCGGTCGTGACGATGGCGTCGTCGTCGGCCATCTCGTCGAACGTCTCGACGACGTACTGGGGCTTGAGCGGTTCGTCGTCGGGCATCTCGTAGGCCAGCGGATACTCCTCTTCCCACGTGGCACACTGTTCGCGCCACGCGTCGGCCTCGGGCGGCCGCGTCAGCGTGTCGTCTAGCTGTTCGAGGACGCGTTCGGCGTCGCCGATCAGCGGGAAGTCCGCCTCGATGTTCTTGGATATCTCGGCGGGGTCTATTTCGACGTGGATGATGTCCGCGTCCGGCGCGAAGCTGTCGACGCCGCCGGTCAGGCGGTCGTCGAAGCGGGTCCCGACGCCGACCAGCGCATCACAGTTCGTGATGGCCATATTCGCCGCGCCGGTGCCGTGCATCCCGGCCATCCCGAGCGCCAAGTCCTCGGTCTCGGGGAAGCTTCCGAGCCCCGGCATCGTCGTGATGACGGGGATTTCGTACTCCGTGGCGAAGCTGTGGAGTTCGTCGCAGGCCTCGCTTTTGATCACGCCGCCGCCGGCGAGAATCACCGGTCGCTCGGCGCGCTGGAGCGCCTCCGCGGCGGCTCGACGGCCGTCTCCTCGGCCTCGACCGGCGCCTGATGGGTCGACGGCGTCTCGGGCTTGCCCGGCCACTGCTCGGTGTCGCCCTGCGTGACGTCCTTCGGGAGGTCGACCAGCGTCGGCCCCTGCCGGCCTTCGTTGGCCAGCGCGAACGCCTCGCTGACGTCGTCGCCCACCGTGTCCGAGTGGTCGGCGAAGTAGTTCTCCTTGGTGACCGGCATCGTGATGCCGGTGGTGTCGACCTCCTGGAAGGCGTCGTTGCCGACGAACTCCGTCGGCACCTGCCCCGTGAGAGCGATGATCGGGTCCGAATCCATCGCCGCGTCGGCGAGGCCGGTGACGAGGTTCGTCGCGCCCGGCCCGGAGGTGGCCATCGCCAGTCCGGGGTCCCCGGTGACGATGCCGTAGGCGTCGGCCGCGTGGGCCGCGCCCTGCTCGTGGGCCATCGTGACGTGGGTGATCGAGGAGTCGTACAGCGCGTCGTAGACGGGCATAATCGCCCCGCCCTGCACGCCGAAGGCGTGGTCGACGCCGGCCTGTTCGAGGGCCGCGATCACCGACTGTGCGCCCGTCTCGACGGTCTCCATCCCGTCGTCCCGTTCGTCGTCAGTCTCGTCCGCTGGCTTGGATATTGATGCGCGTTCGCTCATGTTCGATCACGTGTGTGTTGTGTTGGTGGCGTCATTGTCGCTGGTGTCTGTCGCTGGTCGAGTGCAGTACCGGCCGAGTCGAAAATGCAGGTGTGAGGGGCTATAGAGCCCCTACAATACCGCTGCGGAGGAGAAGGGAACCGCTGTCGGCGGGGCGTTCCCGAGCGCCAGCGGTCCGTGTCATCAGTACGAATCTCTGGACGGCCCCGTACATAAGGGTTCCGTGACAGCGACGGACACACCTGCCGCTGGCCGGGAGTGGCGACACCACGAGGGACCATCTCAGGCACTGGCCTCCTCGTGAGCATCGGTGCGGTCAACGCCGACTTCGTTGGCGAACCGCTCGAGAATCTCCATCGTGACCTGCCGCTTCTCCGCGCCGTAGTCTTTGACGCGGCGGGTCACCTGTCGGACCTCCTCGTCGGTCGGGTCGTAGCCCGCGTCAAGGAGTCGCTCCCGGACGGAGTGGGTCCCGGTGTGCTTGCCGAGGACCAACTGGCGGGAGGCCCCGACCATCTCGGGGGTCATCACGCCCGGTTCGAAGGTGTCGGAGTTCTCGATGACACCGGCGGCGTGGATGCCGCTCTCGTGGGAGAAGGCGTTCTGGCCGACCACCGGTTTGTTGCCGGGAACGTCCATTCCGCTCTTCTCGGCGACGAGCCGCGATAACTCCGTGATCTGCGTCGTGTCGATCCCGGTGTCGACGTCGTACAGCGACTCACACGCCATCACGACTTCCTCGTAGGCGGCGTTGCCCGCCCGCTCGCCGATGCCGTTGACCGACACCTGGCTCTGGGCCGCGCCGGCCTCGTAGCCCGAGAGGGCGTTCGCGGCCGCCAGCCCGAAGTCGTCGTGGGTGTGGACGTCGACGCGAGCGTCCGTATGTGCGACCACGTTCGAGACCAGTTTCTGGAATCGACCGGGGGTCGCAACGCCCGTCGTATCCGGGATGTTGATCCAGTCTGTGCCTGCGTCGCTGACGGCTTCGACCACGTCGATCAGGAACGCCTCCTCGGTCCGGGTGGCGTCCATCGGCGAGAACATACACTCGACGCCCGCCGCCTTGACCCGTTCGACGGACTCGACCGCGCGGTCGAGTGCGTCTTGGCGGGTGGCGTGCATCGAGTCTTGGAGTTGGACGTCGCTGGTCGAGACGAACACGTGGACCAGTTCGACGCCGCTCTCCAGTGCGGCCTCGACGTCCTCCTCGACGACGCGGGCGAGCCCACAGACCGTCGAGGACGTCGAGTCGGCGATGTCGCGGACGGCCTCGAACTCCGCGTCGGAGTTGACCGGGAACCCCGCCTCGATGACGTGAGTGCCCATCTCGTCGAGTACCGCCGCTATCTCCCGTTTGTCCTCGTAACTGAACGACGTGCCCGGCGACTGCTCGCCGTCACGCAACGTCGTGTCGAAAATTCGTGCCTCGTCGATTTCAGAGGTGCTATCGAGTGTGCCCTGGAAGAACTCGATCCGCCGGGGATCCCGACGTGCCCTCACTGTTGTGAGACATCTGTACCTACAGTAGTCCGCTCGTGTTATAAAAAGCTTCCCGTCGGCGTCGACAGTGTCGCTCCCGCGGCGGGCATCCGCCGGCAACCGACCGGCCCGCTAGTCGGTCCCGGGCACTGACCCGTGTGAGTTTGGAACACAGTTCGTTGTCACTGACAGGGTACCTTTATTTCGTCCTGAGAAACTATTTTATAACCCCCACTATTCATCATAGTTGATGTTGGGGAACAACAACAGCGGTAGTAGCGGCACACACTCCCGTCGGAGTGTCCTGAAGGGGATCGGGGCGCTCGGGGCGGCAGCGGTCGCGGGTACGTCGATGAGCGGATCGGCGGCGGCACAGATCGGCGACAGCGCCGTGTATCAGTACTACCACACGGACTGGACGCAGATCACGGACAACCTCGCGGCGGTCGCCGACGCCGGCTACGACGCGATACAGGTACCGCCGGCACAGTTCAGCCGCCTCTACGAGTACGAACGGCAGTCGGACTCCCTCACGTACTCACAGCCGCTGGGCTACCAGCCCATCGACTTCACGAACTTCGACAGCGTCTTCGGCACCGAGGAGGAGTACGCGGCGATGGTCGAGGAGGCCCACAACCAAGGCCTCGACGTCATCGCCGACGCCGTCATCAACCATATGGCGGCCGGCGGTGACTACTTCGACCGGAAAGTCACGCTGGACGACATTCCGCAGTTCTCCAGTCAGGACTTCCACCCGTCGTGTTCCATCGACTACAGCGACCCGGAATCGGTCGAGGACTGCTGGCTCGTCGGCCTGCGGGACCTCGATCAGGACTCGTCGTACGTCCGCACGCAGCTTCGGAACTACGTCGAGAAGTACGCCAACCTTGGCGTCGACGGCATCCGCTTCGACGCGGTCAAACACGTCCCCGAGTCCTTCTTCAGTCAGTACGCCAACCAGTGGACCGACGAACTGGGGCTGTACACGGTTGGCGAAGTGCTCGACGGCTCGACGGCGGTCAATCAGGGGTACGCCGACACCGGGATGTCCGTCACCGACTACGCGCTGTACTTCGTGATGAAAGAGCAGGTGTTCAAATCGGGCGGCGATATGAACGCCCTCGACGGGGCTGGGCTGGTCAACCAAGACCCGACGCGAGCGCTGACGTTCGTCTCGAACCACGACAGCGCCCCGCCGGAGTACGAACGCCTCGCGTACGCCTACATCCTGACCTACGAGGGGTACCCGCGCGTGTACAACCACCGTCGGGGCGCCGGCGACAGCGACATCTCGAATCTGCTGTGGATTCGACGCAACGTCCTCTCGGGCGCGGCGACGACACGCTACGTCGACAACGACCTCTACATCTTTGAGCGCGGCGACGGCGTCGTCGCCATCAACATCGGAAGCGGCAGTCGCAGCCAGCAGGTCCAGACGAACTTCGGCGCCAATACCGACGTGTCGGACTGTACGGGCACAGTGAGCAACACCACGACCAACGGTGACGGCTCGCTCGACGTATCGGTCCCCGCCCAAGAGTACGTCGTCTATTCGACAGCCTGTGTTGGCGACGGCGGTGGCAGTGACGGCGGTAGCGACGACGGGAGTAGTGGCGGCGACGACACCACCGGCCTCACCCTCAAGATGGAGGCTCCGACCGCAAGCGGTGAGTCCGTGTACTTCACCGGCAGCACGTCCAGTCTAACAAACTGGGGCAGCGGCGTCGAGGGTACCGAGAACAACGGCGTCTGGCAGGTCACCATCGAGGACCCCGGCAGTAGCTTCGAGTGGAAGACCCGCCGCGGCCCGTCCGGGTCCGCTGGCGAAGTCTGGGAGGCCGGCAGCAACCACACCAGTTCGAACCTCACCCCGAGCCACAATGGCTGGGAGGATGGCTTCGAGGGCACGAGCGGCTCTGCCGTCTTCAGCGTGGCCAACCTCGGATACCCCTCCTCGGCGACGACGGGCGATGTGATTACCGTCTCGGCGGATGTCACGAACAGCGGCGACGCCGACGGGACGAAAACTGTCGACTTCGTCGTCGACGGAACCGTCGTGCAGTCGACGGACGTGAGTCTGAGTGTCGACGCGACGACGGCTGTCTCCTTTGACTACGACACGACCGGGACGGAAGCCAACACCGTCTCTATCGAGGTTGCGACGCCCGACGACAGCCAGTCGGCGACCGTCGACATCTCAAGTGGTGGCACGACCCTTCGGATATCCGCGCCGACGGCCGACGGAGAGTCAGTGTACTTCACCGGTAGCACGTCCAGTCTCACCAACTGGAGCACCGGTATCGAGGGAACGCTCGTCGACGGTGCTTGGGAGGTCACTATCCAAGAGACCGGTAGCTTCGAGTGGAAGACTCGCCGCGGGCCGTCCGGAGACGCCGGAGACGTGTGGGAGGCCGGGGACAACCACACCAGCGACACCCTCTCCCCGAGCCACAACGGCTGGGAGGACGGCTTCACCGGCAGTACGTCCACCAGCACCACGGAGACGACGGTGCAGGACGGCGCGACCTACGTCATCCGGAACAAAAACAGCGGAAAGGCGCTGGACGTCTACGCTGCCTCACAGGACAACGGTGCCGACGTCATCCAGTGGGACGTAAACGGCGGATCCAACCAGCGCTGGACCGCGGAAGCGACCGGCGACGGCTACTACCGCTTGACGCCGACCCACAGCGGGAAGGCTCTGGACGTCTCCGGCGGCCCGAACGCGACCCAGGACGGCGCGAACGTCCACCAGTGGGACTACCTCGGCAACACGAACCAGCAGTGGGCAATCGAGGAGACGAGCGACGGCGTCCGCCTCGTCGCCCGCCACAGCGGGAAAGTGCTGGAAGTCGCCAGCGCCGGCACGAACAACGGCGACACCGTCCAGCAGAACAGCGATTCCGGTGGCGCTCACCAGCGCTGGACGCTCGAACAGGTCTGAGGACGCGGCGACCTTTTTCCGACGAGTCGAGAAAGAGGTGACGACGCCTTACCGCGTCGCGATGTCGTCTTCGTCTTTGATGATGCGCGTCTCGGCGTTGCCCTCCGAGACTTCGTTGGCGAGGTCGTAGAAGTCGTTCTGGAGGCCGGCGGGGAAGGTGACGACGCCGACCCACGAGCCGTCGGCCTGCCACTCCTCGCGCTCCAAGTCGCCGAACTCCCGGATTTTGGCCTGCCCGCTGCCGGCGAAGTCCGCCGGCAACTGGACGGCGACGGTCATCTCGTCGAAGCGGATGGGGATGACCGGGCGAAGCTTCTCCAGCGCGTCGTCGACCTGATTCTCGACGGGTTCCATCGGGTCGACCGTGAACCCCGCCTCCTCGAGGGCGGACTCGATTCGTTCGGGGGGGTGAGGGGCGTCGTCCATCTGTGGGTTGACGGCGTTGCGCGTGATGCGCTGGACCAGTTGCTTGTGCTTCTGGTCTTGCATCTCGCGGCGCTGTTCGGCGGTGATCTGGATCTCACCCTCCCTGATCACTTCGGGGATAATCTCCATCGGGTCGGTGGTGCCGAACACCTCCTCCAAGGCGTTTTCCGGCGGGCGGTCCCCGCGGGAGGCGTTCTCGAAGACGTCCTCGGCGGCGATGACGTCCTCCAGTTCGCCGTCGAACTCGCCGCGCTTGATGGCCAAGGCGGCGTCGGGGTCGACCAACACTTCGAATCGCTCGCCGTGGGACTCCAGGCGAGCGGTGACGGCTTCGTCAAGCGATATCATACTGCCTGCTACCGGGTCACGGCTAAAAGGTGTTTCCGAAACGGAGGGCGCTACTGCCACGTAATATACAACAGGACGGCGATACCGAACGTCTCCAGAATCTGGAGGAGCATCATCACCTCGACGGCGATACCGGGCATCGCGGGGGCGTTGAAGTAAAACCACAGCGCGACGGCGTTCTCCGCCAGCAGGAAGGCGGCGAAGACGATAGAGCCGAGCGTGAATGTCGATTTGATCTCCCGGTAGAGCCGCCCCCACAGACCGATCAACACCGACAGCAGGACCACGTTCACCGCCGCGGCGACGCGAGCGGCGTCCAACAGGAGCGTCACGTCGGTCATCTGTCTCCTCCGTCTGGTTCGCTGTCGTGGCCGTGTCTGTGCTGGTTCATGAATCCACCTGCGAGAGTATCTCCTCGATAGTATCCCAGTTGGCGCGCGCTCGGTCGCTGGGGAGGTACACCGCACCGTAGTCCTCGTCGGGACTCGTGACGATGCCGTTGTCCTCGAGGACGTCGAGGTGATGGCGAACGGTGTTGTACGCGAGGTCGAGGTCCTCGGCGAGGCGATTGGCGTTGCGCGGCCGGTCGTCGAGTGCGCGGAGGATCCGGACCCTGTTTGGTCCCCCCCGAGTCCCGGCTAGCGTCTGCCACAGTACCGCCTCCATACACCAGCGGGTTTGCCCCCCGCAGGCAAATAAGCCACTGGTCTCGGGCGATTGCGCGCGGACCGAACCGGACGGCGAGTGTGGCATCTACCTCGGCCTAGCCGGACCGTCTGAATAGGCGTTGTGGTAATTCCGGCGCAACTCTGGCCACTATCTGCGGGACAATTACGGCGAAATTGAGCCCAAGTTGCACAAATGGTTATCAGGCTGTCATCCTCAGCATCGGACGCCATATGACGGACCAGACGACGCGACGGCGACTCCTGTACGGCGCCGGAACCGCAGCGACAATCGCCCTCGCCGGGTGTGGGGGTACCGACTCGACGACTACCGCCGACGGCGGGGACGACGGCGACGACGGAATGACCACCGGTGACGGGATGGACGGCGGGACGGCGAACGTCCGCGTCGCTCATATGTCACCCAACGCGCCGAACGTCGACGTCTACGTCGACGGCGACGCGGTGCTGGAGGACGTGCCGTTCACGACCGTCAGCGACTACCTCGAGGTGCCCGCCGGCGAGCGGACCGTCGAGATAACGGCGGCGGGCGACGCCGAGACGTCGGTGTTCGAGGGGCCGGTCACCGTCGAGGCCGACACTGACTACAGTATCGTCGCCAGCGGCGAGATCGGAGATATGGCCGACGAGGCGTTCGCGCCACTGGTGCTCGAAGACGACAACTCCGAGGTCGGCGGCAACCAGTCCCGCCTGCGAGTCGTCCACGTCTCGCCCGACGCGCCGAACGTCGACGTGACCGCCGCCGGCGGCGACGTGGTGCTGTTCGACAACGTCCCCTACGGCGAATCCGGCTACACCACCGTCGAGGCCAACGACTACACCGTCCAGATCCGCGGCGACACCGAGAGCAACGACGGCGAGGTCGTCGCCGACTTCGACGTGAGCCTCAACGGCGGCACCGTCTACACCGCCTTCGCCGCCGGCTACCTCACGCCGGACGACGAACCCGCCGACGAGAGCTTCGACCTGATCGTCGCACAGGACAGCAGTTCGTAACCGCGCTGGCGTTCGGCCCTCCGTTGGGGTGGTTCGGGGCGTCAGACGCCGTCGGGTACTTTTATCGTCGCGTACCCGGTATAGGAAAGCGAATGCCGACTTTCGAGGTGTCGGTCGACGAGGAGACCGCCCGTGGTCTCGCCGTCGAGGCCGACCTGCTCGGGTTCGACACCCGCGAGGCGTACCTCCGGTGGCTAGTCACGCGGCGGTTCGACATCGACGACGGGGGCGAGCGTGCGGGTCTGCTCGACGCGTACGCCGACCGGGCCGCCGAGATGGACCTCTCGAACGTCCAGACGCCGCCGATCGAGGCCGACGTCGACACCGACCCGCCGGCCGACAGCGTCGGCGACGCTCTGGAGACAAACCTCGCGCCCTCCGTCGACCGCATCGAGGACGACCGACTGAACGACAGCGCCGACGCTCTCTCGAACGTCGAGGGCGCGCGCTTGGACGAGTTCGCCCGCCGCGCGGTCGCGGACACCCGCGAGCAACTCGGCGACGGCGTCGGGTCGGCATCCGGTACAGTTCCTCGCGGGCCATCGACGACGACCGCCGCATCGGCGAGGACATCGCCGACCTCGACGACATCGAGGTCAAAGGCTGGGACGAGGAGGAGATCGCCCGCCGACGCCGCGCGGTCGGGGCGGCGCTGGCGCTGTTGCGTGACCTCGAAGAGGCGAAACGGCAGGACTTCCTCGACGCCCTCTACGAGGAGTACCCCGCGGGCTACGACAGCGAGAGCGCCTGGTGGGAGTGCATCAAAGAGGGACTCCAGCAGGTCGACCGGGTCGTCCCGGCGCGGGACGGCGGCCAGATATGGCGCTTCCGGACGACTCCCGGCCGCGTGAAGCGCATCTCCTACGACGACTGATCAGGACTCGTCTTCGTCTGCGTCCGCATCGGCCTCGTCGGCCGCATCTTCGTCTTCCTCCGCGTCGTCTTCGTCGTCCTCGCCGGTGTCGAGGATGCCGTTCGCTTCGAGAATATCGACCTTCGTCGCCTCGTCGAGGACGGTGAACTGCTCGTCGTCGACGTGGATGGTGGCGACGCCGATGCCCTCCGGCGTGAGGCCGTCCTCGGTGACGGAGGCAAGCGCCGACAGCGCCAGTCCGACGCCGTCCTCGAGGGACATCTCGTCGTCGTAGTGCTCTTCGAGGTACGCCCGGATGTCGTTGCGGTCGGCCCCGACGGCCAGCGCCTTCCACTCGTAGGGCGTCCCCGAGGGGTCGGTCTCGTAGAGGCGGGGTTCCCCGTTGGCGATGCCGGCGATGATCAGCGCGACGCCGAACGGGCGCGCGCCGCCGACCTGGGTGTACTGCTGGATGTGGTCGGTGACGGCCTTCGTCAGCGTCTCGACGCCGATTGGCTCGTCGTACCGTAGCTGGTTGACCTGTGCCTGCCGGCGCGCGAAGTCGATCAACTGCCGGGCGTCGGCGACGTGGCCGGCGCTGGCGATGCCGATGTGGTCGTCGGCCTTGTGTATCTTCTCGACGGAGGACCGCTCCATCAGCGGCGAGCGGATGCGCTTGTCGACGGCGAGGACGACGCCCTCGGGCGTCCGCACGCCGATGCTCGCCGTGCCGCGCTTGACCGCTTCGCGGGCGTATTCGACCTGATAGAGGCGACCGTCCGGGGAGAAGATGGTGATCCCCCGGTCGTAGGCCTGCTGTTGTTGACTTCCTTGCATAGTTAGATGTCGAGTGTCGCCGCCCCGACGAAGGCGTCGTCCACGCGGACGTCGACGCGCTCACCGCGCGTCTCGGCCGTCCGCTCGCGGCCCTCGAAGGCGACGTGGCTCTGCTCGATTCCTTCCGGCCCTCCACGCATATACTTTTCCTCACACGCCCGGACGGTGCCGGAGACGCCGGCCACCCTGAGCCCGACCGGGTCGCCCGCGACACCGTCCAGACAGGCCAGCACGGCCCGCGCCCGGTCGCTCTCGCCCCGGCGGGTCCGGACGATAGCCTCGAACCCGGCCGCGCCCGTCTCGAAGCGGACCACCGAGAGGTCCACCTCGGCGCTGCCGGCGTCGCCCAGCAGGTTCTGGGCGGCGTACCAGAGGTGGCGCTGGAACTCCCCGCGCTCTACCGTCGCGTCCGGCCACGTCTCGGCGGTGACGGCGAGATACCGCCACCGCTGGCGGAGATACTTCGGGAGGTGTTTCACCGCGTCTCCGCCCCCTCGGCCGCCGAGTCCGGTGCGCGCTCGCCCACGAGGACGCCGACCTGCTCGTGGACCCGGTCGACGGCCGTCAGCACGAACCCGGCGTCGGTGAAGGCGTCCGCGAGGTCACCCACCGTCGCCGGGTCGTCGACCTCGGGGGAGTAGAACGGCTCCGCGGGATCCGGTTCCCCGAACAGCATCACGTCACCGAGGACGAACCGCTCGGGCCCCAGCGCCGCGATGGCGTCGATTGCCTCCCGTTTCGCCGCGTCGTCGAGGTGGTGCATCGCGAAGTTCGAGACGACCACGTCCACGTCGGCGTCTTCGGGGACGTTCGGTTCCCGGAAGGTCCCGTGGCCGAACTCGACGGTCTCTATGCCCTCTCTCTGGGCCTTCTCGCGTGCCTGTTCGAGCATCCCCGAACTCGGGTCCCGACCGATCACGCGGGCACAGTGGGGCGCGAGAGCGAGGGCGATAGCGCCCGTGCCGGCACCCAGATCGAGGACGGTGTCCTCGGCGTCGACGGCGGCGTAGTCGACGACGAGTTCGACCGTCCGCTCGTACTCGGCGCTGTGGTCCTCGTCGTAACTCGCGGCTATCTCGTCGAAGCGGGCCGCGTGGTCGTCGACATCGTCGGTCATAGCCGTGTGTTCCGGCGGCCGGACAAAGAAGGACGCGGTTCAGCGGTCCTCGCGGCGGACACCCGGTTCGATGTACTCCTCGCCCGTCCGGTCGCGGTTTCGCTCGGCGATGTCGCCCCACGCGGCCAGTCCCGTCCGGACCTGTTCGGCGTCGAAGCCAAGCACCTCGCCGATGGCGAGGAGTTCCCGAGGCGCGCGCAACTGGAGGTGGCTGGTCGCGTCGGCGCTGACGACGTAGGGCACGTCGTAGGCCGCGACTATCTCGCGGAGTTTCCGAAGGTCACGGATGGCCTGCACGCGGACGCCGCCGTCGGCCCGGAGGACCCGGCCGAACGCGAACTCGACGTGGACGCTGTTTTCGGCGGCGGCCTTGGCCATCACGTGGTTGACGTCGCCGTCGCCGGTCATCGGATGAGCCAGCACGTCGACCGGTGGCTGTTCGACGGCGAAGCGGTTCATCGAGACGGTGCCGCCGTGGACGGCGACGACCGTCCGGTCGGCGCGGTGATTGCCGACGAACCCGCTCGCCCGTGAGGGGTCCTCGGCCCTGACCTCCACGCCGTCGACGACGTCGACGCCGTACTTCTCGACGATAGCCTCGCGGTCGTACTCCGGGAGGGCGTCGCCGTGGTTGCGGAGGACGACGCCGTCGTAGCCGTACTCGCCCGCCGTCAGCGCGAGTCGCGCGGCGGTGCTGTCGCCGTCGGGACGGGCGTGGACGGCCTCGTACATCAGGACAGCGCCTCGCGGGCGTTCTCGACGGCCGCCGCCTTCTTCGCGGGGTAGGCCTCGACTTTCCCCCGGAGGGTGATGCCGTCGCCGAGTTCGACTCGACCCTCGAAGGCCGCCTGTTTCGAGAGCGTCAGGAAAAACGAGCAGTTGTCGTCGACTCGCTGGTCGAGTTCCGAAAGCAGCCGCTCGTGTTCGTCGTCGGTCAACTCCCCGACCCTATCGAGGACGTACCGCACGTCGTCGGCGTTCTCCAGTCTGGCCGAGAGGGTGACGATACGGTCGCCGTGGTGGCCCTCGTTCTCGACCCGCTGGAGCTCCGTCTCCTCGGGGAGAAACGTCTCCAGAGCCGCCGTGACGCGTTTCTCGTCCTCGGTGGCGTAACAGAACGTCCGCAGGTCGACGTAGTGAAACGGGACCGACGACATCGCGCCGCTACTCCTCGGCCGCTTCGAGGTTGTCCTCGGGGACGCCCTGTTCCTGGCCGTCCTCGAAGCTGACGATGTAGTTCGCGTCGCCGAACATCGTCTCTATCTTCTGGGTGACGGTCCCGGTCTCGCCGTCGAAATCGCTGTGTTCGTCGTGAAGTACGACCTCGTCGTCCTCTTCGAAGCTCATACGCAGCGGTACTTGTGGGCGTCTCAAAAAGGGACTGATTCGCCGCCGACAGTCGAAGACTTATGCCTCTCTCCGACAAACGGACGGCCAATGGACCCTCTCTCCACCGTGCGACCGGGCGGACAGCGACACCGCGGCCGGTGGCACGACAGATGACGGTCGACCGGTTGTGGTATCTCGCCAGCGAGGCCGACCAGCAGGCCCAACAGACCTACCACCGCCTCACCGAGAGCGCCGAGGACGCCCGGGAGTTCTCCAAATCGCGGTGGGTGTCCCGCCCGCGGTTCCGGACCATCGTCAACCGCGTCACCGACAACGGCCTCCCCTACGGCGCCCATGCTGTGGTCACCCGCGAGGACGGGGCCGTCCTCCTCGTCCGTCACGAGCAGGTCGATATGTGGGTCCTCCCCGGCGGCGAAGTCGACGGCGAGGAGTCATTCCGGGAGACGGCCCGCCGGGAGATGCGCGAGGAGGCCGGTGTCGAGGCGTCAGTGGACGGACTGGCGCTGCTCGGACGCGTGGAGTTTCACTTCGAGGACCACTCGACGTGGGGCGTCCTCCCCATCTACCACGCCCGCGCCGAGACGACTGACCTCGCCGTCGAGGACCCGGACGGCGAGATAACCGCCGCCCGGTGGGTCCAGTCCCTCCCCGAGGACACCCGCGACCGGGAGGTCCTCCGAGCGTGGTGTACCGACGCCGTCTGGTGATCACTCCGGGCGGTGGTCGACGCCCTCGCGGCTGTCGGCCCCGCGCCGCCTGATCGCCGCCCGCGCGGTGCTGGCGTCGTAGCCGTAACAGACGTGGTCGGCCACCGACTCCGCCACCTCGACGGCGCCCAGCAACGCGTCGATGTCCACGTCGACGGCGTACAGTTCGACGGTCACCGGCAGGTCGACGGCGTCGACGAACCCGCCCGCCAGCGCCTCCAGCCAGTAGGTCGTCCCGTATGAGGTGTCGTACAGTGGAACCACCACCTCGTCGGCGAGTCGTTCGACCGCCGCGAGGTCGATACCGCTGCGCTCGTGGAGATGCCCGGGATACGGGTCGGGGTACAGCGCGAGATAGAGGTCCCCGGGGACGCGTTCGCGGGCGGCCGCGAGGAAGTCAGTGATCACGCCCGCCCGCCACTCCGCCCGGTCGTCGTACTCGCTGGCCGTGAAGGCGGCATCACACCGGTCGCAGTGGCAGTACTCCGCCCGCGGGAACCCCACATCGTCGAGTCTGACATCCCCGCTCGTGTCGCCGGCCGACTCGATCATCTCCAGCAGCCCCTCGCGGTACTCCTCGTGGGTGGGACAGACGTGCGACCAGTCGAAGTACGGGCGCTCGGCGGTGGCCGCCTCGCCGGTGTCGCTGACCGGCACCAGATCAGGGTTCTCCCGGGCAGCAGCGTTGTCGGCGAAACAGGAGAGGGTGTTTATCGCGTCCGGGATCGGTTCGCTGGCGCGGCCGCTGACGGACTTACACTCGTAAAAGGCCCGGTCGAACTCCGACCAGGACACTTCGGGTTCTTCTCTGGTGACGATACCGGCCATACGCCCGTTGGGGACTCCACGGGCAAGTGGCTCACGGACCCCGCGTCACTCCCGCGTGAGGAGTTTGTACGCGAGAACCACGGCGAACAGGGCAAGCAGCGCTTTGGCTTTCGATGACATCGAACGAACTGAGGGGCCACCGAAATAAAACGTTTCTCCCTGCGTGTGGAAACTGACCACTCGTGGAGCGCTGGACGGCCCCGACGACGGCGGCCTACGGAACTCCGACCGAACCGATCACGTCGCCAGGATGTGCGCCGCGAGGTCCTCGCGGATAATGGTGTCGCAGTAGGTACAGCGGACGCCGTCCTCGAGCACCTCGAAGTGGGACTCGACCGGTTCGTTCTCGGTCGTGATGCAGTTGTGGTTCGGACACTCGAGTACCCCGGAGACGGCGTCGGGGCTGGTGACGCGGTGTTTCTCGACCACGTCGTACGCCCGGATGATGTTGATGGTCGCGGCGGGCGCGATAAGCGAGAGGACATCGACTTCCTCCTCGCTCAGCTCCCGGCCTTCGACCTTGACGATGTCCTTGCGGCCCAAACGATCGCTGGGGATGTTCATCACGATAGAGATCGGCTCGCCGTCGGTGCCGTCGATACCGAGGATGGCGAGGACGTTCAGCGCCTGTCCGCCGGTGATGTGGTCGATGACGGTGCCGTTCTCGATTTTCGAGACGCGGAGACTCTGATCGTCGGTCATTGGTCACCTCCGAGGACGAGGTCGAGCAGCGCCATCCTGACTGGGACGCCGTTGTGGGCCTGATCGAAGTACTTCGCGTGGTCGGTGTCGTCGATGTCGTGGTCTATCTCGTCGACCCGCGGGAGCGGGTGCATCACGGTCAGGTCCTCGCGCGCACTCTCCAGCGTCTCGGCGTCGATCTGGTACTCCCCGGCGACCTTCCGGTACTCGCTCTGGTCGGCGAACCGTTCCTCCTGAATCCGGGTGACGTACAGCACGTCGAGGCTGTCGAGGACATCGTCGAGGTCGGTGTGTTCGCGGATGGTCGCGCCCTCCTCGTGGAGGTCGTACCGGACCGACCGCGGCAACCGCAGCGACTCGGGGCTGATGAAATGCTGGTGGGCGTCGAAGTTCGTCAGGGCGTGGGCCAGCGAGTGGACCGTCCGCCCGTACTTCAGATCGCCCATAATACCGATGTTCAGATCGTCCAGTCCTGCGTTCTCCCGGATGGTGTACAGGTCCAACAGCGTCTGTGTGGGGTGTTGACCGGCTCCGTCACCGGCGTTGAGCAGGGGGACGTCGACGAACTCGCTGGCCATCTTCGCCGACCCCTCGCTGGGGTGGCGCAACACCAACGCGTCGGCGTAGCCCTCGACGACACGCGCGGTGTCGGCGAGGCTCTCGCCTTTCTTGACGCTTGAGTACTCGACGGGCCCCATATCCACCACGTCGCCACCGAGGCGTTTGATCGCGGCGGTGAAACTCATCTTCGTCCGCGTGCTCGGCTCGAAAAAGAGCAGGCCGAGCAGCGTCTCCGCGTGCCGGTCGGCGTAGGCCGACGGGTCGGCCGCGATGTCGGCAGCCCGATCCAGCACCTCCTCGATGTCCGCCCGGGAGAGCTGTTTCGCACTGATGATGTGATCGTGCCGCATCGCTTGCACAGGCGCTCCGAACGCTCTTGAATCTCCCGACACGACGAGACACCTCCAGTCGAAACGGTGGGTGGGGCAAAAATCGCCGTAGAGCGGGTGAGCGCAATATTTAATCCGCTGGGCCGTTTTGTCTCCGAATGGCATATGGCAGATCGGCTCCGGACGGGTATCGACGTTCTTGATCGGAAACTCGACGGCGGGATGCCGGCCGGCAGCATCGTCGCGCTCAACGCCAGCCCCGCCAGTCAGGCCGAGCTGTTTCTCTACGAGTTGACCGCGACTCGCGGCACGCTGTACCTCTCGCTCGACCGTTCCGAGCAGGCCATCCGCGATAGCTTAGAGCACTCCCCGACCGAGACCGGCGAGCCGACTGTCCGACACGTCTCCGGCGAGGCGCCGCTGGACAACGCCTCGAAACTCGTCTCCGCGCTCCCGGAGACGTCGAACCTCATCATCGACCCGCTGGACGTCCTCGAAGAGCAGGAACCCCCCTCGCGGTTCCGCTCGTTTATGAACGACCTCCAGAACCACATCTTCAACACCGGCAGTCTGGCGGTCCTCCACTGCCTCAACGGCCGGTCGGTCCCTCCCTTACGGGACACGACCGAACACTTCGCCGACGTCATCTTCCAGATGGACACGAAGATCAAAGGCGACGAGGTCGAGAACCAACTGGCCATCCCGAAGTTCCGCGGCGGCCGCGCCCCCAAGAACGTGATCAAACTCAACCTCGTCGAAGAGGTCTCCATTGACACCTCCCGCGACATAGCCTAGAACTACCACTTTTTCTCGCTCGGGTGTCCTCGCGAGCGCACACAAGCGCTCGCTGCGGGCACCCCTCCCGAGAAAAACTTGGGAAAAACTCCCTCCGCG
>NZ_WPCA01000205.1 GCF_009741825.1 Halapricum sp. CBA1109 | reverse complement strand
CGGAGGCGGGTGACGACGGCGAAAGAGACGAGGGCGACGGCGTCGGCGGCGAACGTGACGGGGTCGAGGGCCGTAGTTGGCGGACGGTCCGACGGCCGCGAGGCGGGGGGCGGCGACGGCGAGGACGACGCCGAGGGCGATGACAGCCTCGACGACGCCGTCGTAGCCGGACCTCGCCGCGCCGAGGGCGGCGACGAACCCGCCGACGAAGGTACCGAACCACAGCGCGCCGAACGAGTCAATCAGGAAGGCCGCCTGCAACCCCCACCAGATGAACACCGCGCCGACGCCGATGGCGATGGTCCGTCGTCGATTCACGCTCTGAAATAGGTGACCAACGGTTTTGAGCCCTCCGGTCAACCGGTGGGTATGGCACGCGTGTTGGTCATCGGTGGGGGCCGGTTCGTCGGTCGACACACCGTCGAGGCGTTTCTCGACGCCGGCGAGGACGTGACGCTTGCGACCCGCGGCAACCACCCGATTCCCTTCGACCGGGGCGATCAAGTCGGGCACGTCCAGTGTGACCGCCGCGACGACGCGCAACTGCGGGAGGCCGCCCGCGTCGTCGATCCCGACATCGTCGTCGACGTGGTCGCCTACCACCCCCGGGACGTGCGGGTCGCGACGGACGTCTTCGCGGACTGTGAATCCTACGTCTACGTCTCCAGCGGGGCCGCCTACGGCGCCCACCGCGTCCCCAAGCGCGAGGGCGACACGTCGCTTGCACCCTGCGACGAGGCCCAGAGCGAGGACACGACCGGCGACACCTACGGCAACCGGAAGGCCGAGGGCGACCGGGCGGTGTTCGCGGCCGCCGCCGACGGCGTCCGGGCGATGAGCGTCCGGCCGACTATCGTCTACGGCCCCCACGACTACACCGAACGACTGGACTACTGGCTCCACCGCGTCGACACACAGGACCGAGTCGTCGTGCCCGGCGACGGGACGACGCTGAACCATCTGGTGTACGTCGAGGACGTGGCCGACGCCGTCCTGACCGTCGCCCGCGACGGCGAGGCGGGCGAGGCCTACAACGTCGGCGACCGCCACGCCCCCTCGCTGGGTGAGTGGATCGAGTTGCTCGCCGAGGCGTGTGACACGACCGTCGACCCCGTCTACGCCAGCGAGCGCGAACTGTCCCCCGACCTCCTCCCGTCGGACTTCCCGCTGTACACCGACCGACCGCACCTCCTCTCGACGACGAAACTGGCGTCGCTGGGCTGGACGTCGACGCCACACGAGGCGGCCCTCGAACCGACGGTGGCCGAACACCGCGACAGCGACCGTGACGGCACCGACCGGGGCCCGCGCCGGGACGTCGAGGCCGACGTGCTGGACCGTCTCGGGTGACGCTCGGGCCGGAACGCACGGACGGTGGGCTGGTGGACTGACCGTTCTGCGTACACGAACAGCGAGTCGGTGGACGGGGCGTCCGGGCCTCGGCCCGGATCGGTTGGCGCTAGTTGTGCATATCTGATAGGTGCCGGGTGAACAAAATGTCAATAGTGAGTGGTTACTGGATCGTTAAAATATCGTGTCAGCCACAAACGGACGAGTATCGTGTGCATAACAAACGTAAAAGACAGTGATGGACAGCCCGCAATGTCTGGACAAGACACTGATGGTTCGGGAGACGGCCCCTCCCGACGGACGTTTATGAAAGCGACCGGTGCGGCGACCGCGGCGGCGGCCGTCGACGTCGGCACGGTCGCGGCGGACCAAGAGGAGATAGACGAACTACTCGGGGAGATGTCGGTCGCCGAGAAGGCGGGACAGATGCTCCAACCGGCGCTCACGTCGCTGGATCCCGAAGACCCGGCTGCCGACGTCTTCGACGTCGAGACGACCGGCGAACTGTTCTCGGAGGCGGGCGTCGGGTCCGTGCTGGCCGGCGGTGCGGAGCCACCGACACTGGACCCCGAAGAGTTGGTGACACAGATCAACGCCCTGCAGGAGTACAACGTCGAGAACTCCCCGAACGGGATTCCCTTCTTTTTCGGCATCGACGGCGTCCACGGCGCCAACTACGTCGACGGGGCGACGACGCTCCCCCAGCGGCACAATATGGGCGCGACCCGGGACGTGGACCTGATCGAACAAGCAGAGGAACACAGCGCGGACGCCATCGCCGCGACTGGCTGTCACGAGACGTTCGCGCCGACGGTCGAACTCCAGCGAGACCCGCGCTGGGGCCGGTACTTCGAGGGGATCAGCGAGGACCCCAAACTGCTCGGTGACGTCTCGCTGGCGCGGACCCGGGCCTTCGAACACGACGGCCGCGTCTCGGCGACGGTCAAACACTTCGCCGGCTACGAGGTCCCCGAAAACGGCAACGACCGCGCGGCCGCGAACGTCTCGATGCGGGACTTCCGGGAGACGCTGTTGCCGCCGTTCGAGGTCGCCCTCGCGGAGGGCGCGGGGATGGTGATGGTCAACAGCGGATCGGTCAACGGCGTCCCGGCTCACGCCTCCTACTGGCTGCTGACGACGGTGCTCCGCGAGGAGTACGGGTTCGAGGGCGTCATCCTTTCGGACTGGAACGACCTCTACCGGATGATCGGCCTCCACGAACACTATCCCGACACCGACGAGGGGCGACGGATGGCAATCGAGGAGGCCATCGAGGCCGGGCTGGATATGTTCATGCTCGGCAGCGGCAACGACGCCAGCATCAAGCCGATAGCGTTCGTCGAGACGGTCGTCGACCTCGTCGACAGCGGCGACCTCTCCGAACAGCGGATCGACGACTCCGTCGAACGTATCCTCGAACTCAAATACGATCTGGGGCTGTTCGAGGACCCCTACACCGACGAGTCGCTGGTCACGGACCTCGTGGGCAACGAGGAGTCGCTGGCGACGGCCGCCGAACTCGCACGCGAGTCGATGGTCCTGCTGAAAAACGAGGGCGCCACCGAGGACGGCGACCCGGTGTTGCCCCTCTCGGGTGAGGAGGACCTGCTCGTGACCGGCCCCGGAGTCAGTCCCGACGGGGTCGAGAACCGAGTGATGATGCAACACGGCGGCTGGACGCTGGGCTGGCAGGCCATCGAGAACGGCAGCCTCACCGAGGACGGCCCGCGGCCGGCCGGCACGACGATGATCGAAGAGTTAGAGGACGCACTCGGCGACGGAGTCACGCACGTCCCGACGACGCTGGACCGGGCGCAGTGGTGGACGGCACCCGACCTGACGGCGTACGAGGAGACCAGACCGGCCTACGACTTCACCGACGACCAGCGGAGCGCGGTCGAGAGCGCGGCCCCCGAGGCCGACGCCGTCGTCGTCGTACTCGGAGAGGCACCACACAACGAGGGGTTCGGCGACCGCGACGACATCGCGCTCCACGAGGCCCAGCGGGAGATAGTCCGGACCGTCGCCGAGAACGCCGGCGAGGACACGCCGATCGTCGGCGTCGAGTACGCGGGCAGCCCCCGAGGCGGACAGGAGACCTTCCAGCACCTCGACGCGCTACTGTACGCCGGACAGCCCGGCAGCGGTGGGGGCGTCGCGATCACCGAGACGCTGCTCGGCGAGTACAACCCGG
>NZ_WPCA01000188.1 GCF_009741825.1 Halapricum sp. CBA1109 | reverse complement strand
CCCAAGTTTTTGCGCGAGGGGGTCGCGCCAGCGACCCCCTCGGACGGAAAAAGTGGGTGTTAGAGTACTTGCCGATTGCACGTCCCACAGAGGTTCTGCTCTTTGACGTCGACCTCACGGACCGTCGGCGAGAAGTTCATCACGCAGCGCTTGTTGTCACAGTGTTCCAGCCCGAGGGTGTGGCCGATCTCGTGGACAACCTCTTTGCGGACGCGTTCGGCGAACACCTCGCCCGAATCACGGGAGCTGATGCCGCCGTCCGAGGAGGTCTGTAGGCGGTACGTCGAGATGACAGAGCCGTTGCCGTCCAGATAGGCGAGGCCGAAGACGTAGTTCCGCCGGCGGTAGAACAGGTCCTTGGGGGTGATAGCGATGTTCTTCTCGCCGGAGCCGATCCGGCTGGCGAGCTCGATGAACTCCTCGGCGCGGTACTGGTCGCGGCCGGAGTCGTACGCGCCGGTCGGGATGGGTTCGGCGTCGTGGACCGTCACGTCACAGTCGTAGACGGACCGAAGGCCGGCCGAGGCTTCGCGTTTGACCACGGCGGGGAGGTCGCCGACCGGCACGATGTCGACGTGCATGCGCTCCCGTATGGTAGGGACGACCATAAAAATCCCGACAGGGCCGGAACCGGCTTCAATGAGGCCACCGTGGGGACCGGTATGGACGCGGACACAGTGGTTCTGGACATCGACGGGGTGCTGGTGGACGTGGCCGACTCCTACCGACGGGCGATAGTCGAGTCCGTCGAGCGGGTGTACGGCGAGACCATCGCGCGCCCGGCCATCCAGCAGTTCAAGGACGCCGGCGGCTTCAACAACGACTGGGAGGTCACCGACGCCGTCGCGCTGTACGTCCTCGCCGGCCGCGAGGGGTTCCCGCTGAGCATCGAGACGTTCACCGACCGCATCGCCGAGTCCGGGGGCGGACTGGTGGCCGCCCGGTCGGTCGTCGACGACGAACTCGACCCGGCCGAGCGCGAGCGAATCCTCGGCGTCTGGGACCGCGACCGCCTCCGGACGGTGTTCCAGCAGTTGTACCTCGGGGCCGACCTCTACCGCGAGTTGGAGGGCGGGACGCCGGAGCTCCACACCGAGGGGTACATCCACGACGAACCGGTGTTGCTCGACGCCGACACCCGCGAGGCGCTGACGGAAACCTACGAGATAGCGATTCTAACCGGGCGCCCCGCCGCCGAGGCCGACATCGCCCTCGGTCGCGTCGGCCTGTCGGTGCCCGACGAGCGCCGGATCACGATGGACGACGACCTGCCGGGCAAGCCCGACCCGGCGGGGCTGGTGGCGCTTTCCGAACGCGCCGGCGGCGACTCGGTCGTCTTCGTCGGCGACACGCTCGACGACATCCGGACGGCTGTCGACGCCGGCGAGGACGACCCCGCCCGGACCTACCACGGCGTCGGCGTCCTGACGGGCGGGCTCTCCGGGGGAGCGCGGCCGCGAGAAGTTCGAACGCGCGGGGGCGGCGGCGGTACTGGACAGCGTGGCCGACCTGCCGGCGCTGTTGTCGTAGATGCCCCCCAGCAGGGTGACGGCGGCGGTGCAGTCGTTCGGCCTCGGGGCGATGACCGGCCTCGTCGTCACGGCCGTCGTCAGGCGGCCGGCGGCGCTGTCGCCAGTCGGGTTCACCGCGGTCGTGAGCCTCGTCGGGTTCGTCGCCGTCGCCGCGCTCCGCTGGCGGCGACACGAGGCGTGGGCGTCGCTCGGCCCCACCGTCGGGTTCGCGCTGTTTTTCGGCTCGCTGTTCGTCGGCGTCGTCGTCCTCGCGGGACCGGTCGGCATCCTTCTGGGCGGCGGGACGGTCACGACAGTCGTACAGCTGTTGGCGAGTGCCGTCGCGTTCGCGGGGACCGCGTGGGTGTGTTTCTTCGGCGGCGCACGGACGGTCGTGACGTGGGTCGCGCCGCGGCTCGGCGTCGAACTCTGATCGCACAACGCTTATTCGGCTCTCGCCGAACCCACCAGTATGGACATCGCACTGCTGGGCGGGACCGGCGACGTCGGCGAGGGGCTGGCCCTGCGGTGGGCCTACGACACGACCCACGACATCGTGATCGGCTCACGCGAGGCACAGAAGGCCGAGAACAAAGCCGAGGAGTACGCGGCCGAACTCGACAGCCGCGGGACCGAAACGACCATCCGCGGGACCGACAACGCCAGCGCGGCCGCCGCGGCCGACGTGGTCGTCGCGGCCGTGCCGGCCTACCACCTGACCGACACCGTCGAGGCCGTCGCCGAGAGCCTAGACGAGGAGACGATACTGGTCACGCCCGCCGTCGGGATGAAACGCGACGAGAGCGGGTTCCACTACAACCGACCCGGCGCCGGGAGCGTCACCGCGCTAGCGGCGGGGGCGGCCCCCGAGGGGACGCCGGTCGTCGGCGCGTTCCACAACCTCCCGGCCGGGCGACTGGCCAATCTCGACGCCGACCTCGGCATCGACACGCTGGTTGTCGGCGACGACGAGGACGCCGTCTCGACGGTCGTCGACGTCGCGGAAGGCATCGAGGGGCTGCGGGCGCTTGCGGCCGCGGCCTAGACAACGCCGCCGAGATAGAGGGGCTGACGCCGCTTTTGATCAACGTCGCACAGCACAACGACGGCCTCCACGACCTCGGCGTCCGCTTCGAGTGACGGGGCCGTCGTTCCGAGCGAGTGACTGAGTGTCGTCGCGTCGCGTGCGAGAACGACGAGAGCAGGGAAAACGAGCTACGCGCCGGCTTCTTGCAGCGCCTGTTCGATCTCTTCGGCCTGTGTGACGCCGATGAACCGCTCGACGATGCCGTCATCGTTCTCGACGACGAGCGTCGGGAGCGAGCGGACCTGATACTCGTTGGCGATATCCTGTTCGGCGTCGACGTCGATCTTCTCGAACTCGACGTCGCCGTATTCGGCCTCTAAGTCCTCTAGGATCGGATCTTGAGTCTTGCAGGGCCCACACCAGTCGGCGTAGAAGTCCTTGAGGGTGACAGTCATGCGTGCAGCAGTAGTTGCCAATCGGGTCGGATAAGCGTTTCCACTACCGGAAACGGCGGGTCGTAACACTTACCCTGCGTGGCGTCCCAACGTAGAGATATGAGTTCAAGCGACAGCGGCGGTCTGATGTCCTCTGCCGGCCTCGTCCGGTACTTCGACGCCGAGGACCGCAACGCGATCAAGATCGACCCCAAGACGGTGGTCGCCTCCGGCGCGCTGCTCGGGGCCCTCGTCCTGATCCTCAACGCGCTGTAACCGGGGCGTTTTCACCGCCGGCCCGCGAACGCGTGCGTATGCACTTCGACCAGCGGACACAGCGGGCGCTCCGGGCGGCCGGCCTCTCGACCGACGAGATAGAGTCGGTCTCCGAGGACGTCGTCGCCGCGACCCGGCAGGCCGCGTCCGACCTCGAATCCTTCTTCGACGGCCGCGACACCGTCTACTCGGATATGGACCGCGCCCACAGCGCCGACGATGTCCACGAACACACCGTCGAGTACTGTGACCTGTTCACCCACGCCGCCGACATCCGGGGATATCTCCGCTTTGACTCGTGGGGCGTCCCCGTCGAGGGCGGGCGCGTCCTCGCGGACGGCCGCGTGGAACTGACGCTCGGCCCGACCGTCGACGACCGCGTCCGGTTCGCCGCCGAGCCCGAGGACCTATGAGCGAGACGACCGTCCGGTGTCGCGGTATCTACACGACGGCGCTGACGCGGCGGTTCCACGAGCGCGAGGGGACGGCCGTCGTCGACGCCTCCGAACCAATCCGCGACCGCTTCGACGCGACGTTCCCGGTCGCGCCCGCCGACGCCGAGGTGTGGACGACCGACGACCGCCAAGGCGTCGGCGTCGCCGGCACGCTGGACCCCGTGCTGGACGTGCTGACGGGGACGGGCATCGACACGCTGGCGTGGCGCGACCCGGCCCCGCGGGGACTGATCGCCGACGGCCGCGTCACCGAGACGAGAGGCGGCGGTGCGCTCGTCGACCTCGGGGACGCGACCGGCTACCTCCCCTTTTCGAACGCCGACGACCGCGTCGAAACCGGCGACCGCTACCGGGTGCAGGTCGCCGAGCCGAACCCGCCGTGGAGCGGCGACCGAGCGGTGCTCGACACGGACATCTCCATCGGAGGGGACGCTCGTGTCGCTGGTTCGGGACGGCGGTGGCTCCCGCGGCGGCCAACCGGAACTGGCCGACCTGCTGTCGACGGACACCCCGGAAGGGTGGCGGGCCGTCTGGGACAGGGCAGCGGACGACGCCGATCTCGACGCCCTCGGAGCGGCGCTGGAACGGGCGGTCGACCGCGCCGAGTCCGTCGAGGACGCGC
>NZ_WPCA01000192.1 GCF_009741825.1 Halapricum sp. CBA1109 | reverse complement strand
CGCGGTGCAGGACGACGGGACGCTGGTGTTCTACGACTTCGGGATGAGCGGCCGCGTCGACCCGTTCATTCAGGACAAGATTGTCGAGTTCTA
Organism: Halapricum sp. CBA1109; assembly: GCF_009741825.1. Lineage (GTDB taxonomy): Archaea > Halobacteriota > Halobacteria > Halobacteriales > Haloarculaceae > Halapricum. The sequence goes on along the minus strand of NZ_WPCA01000192.1, from coordinate 4,091 downwards.
CGCCGCCGTCGCCGACCAGGACATCGACGCCATCCTCGACGCCCTCATCGAGATGGGGACGCTCTCCCCGGAGGCCGACCGCCAGGTGATGGCCGACGTGATGGAACTGGCCATCGCCGACGCCCGCGGGGAGGACATCGAGCAGTACCGCGTCCAGCAGATCATCCAACAGGTCGAGGACACCATCTACGAGTTCCCGCTCCGACTGCCCGCCAACCTCGCGCTGGTCCTCCGGGTCGCCACCGTCGTCGAGGGCGTCTGCGTCACGCTCGACCCCGACTTCGACTTCATCTCGGTGGCGACGGACTACCTCCGCGAGGCGGGCTACTTCGAGGAGGGCGTCCGCCAGTTCATCGACGACCGGGCGACCGAGTTTCAGGACGCCGCCCGCTCGTCGGTCCGCATCCCGCCGAAACTCGAACGGGCGCTTGACCGCATCGACCGCGACGACATCGCCGTCCGGGCGGACATCGAGGACTCGAACTCCCTGTTCGACACGCTGGCAGCCCGGGTGATATACGGCCTGTTGCTCGCCAGCGGCCTCGTCTCGACGACGATTCTCTACGCCACCGGGGCGGCGATACTCCCCATTGCGGTCACGCTCCTCGGTACTGTGGTCGTGAGTGGCCTGCTCTACCGGTCGTTCCGCAAGCAGCGTGGCATCCGGACGACACCGCAGTTCACGCGTCAGGAGATGCGCCGTCGGCAGGACGATGCCGACAACGAGGCCGCGACGACGCCGTCGCTCGGGTTCGACCCCGAGGACGAGGGCAGCTAGGCTTTTCACGCCGGCGCACGGAGCCGACGGCGTGCAGATAGACGCCGCCGAACTCGACCGCTGGTTCGCCCGATTCGCTCCCGACGCCGAGATAGTGCTTGGCCGTGACGGCGTCAGACCGCCATCGACCGGGACGTTCGACCTCTCGGCGGCGGCGTTCGGCCCGGGGACCGACGACGAGCGAGCGGTCCGGTCGACGCTCGCCTCGCGGTACGACCGCCGCGGCGAGGAGGTGCTTTTGACCACCGGGGCGCGGGAGGCGACGCTGCTCTCGTTGCTCTCGCTGCTGGACGCCGATCAGCACGCCGTCGTCCTCACGCCGACGACCCAACCGGCCGAGGCGCTGTCGGGGATGCTCGGCGACGTGACGACAGTCGCGGCCTCGCCGCCGGACTGGGGGGTCGACCTCGACGCCGTCGCCGAGGCGACGCGCCCGGAGACGGGACTGATACTCGCCGCCAACCCCGTCGACCCGACCGGTCGCCGTCTCGACGGCGCGACGGTCGAGGCGCTGTACGAGTTGGCGGCCGACGCCGACGCCTACCTCTGCTGTGACGAGCGCGGCCGCGGCCTGCTGTCGGACCCGCCGCCGAGCGCGGCCGCCCTCGGACCGCGCGGCCTCGCCACCGGCGACCTCTCGGTGGCGTTCGGACTCGACAACCTCGGGTGGATCGCCGGCCCGCCGGCCGTCGTCTCGGCCGCCCGGCACTGGCGGGACTACACCACCGGGGGCCCGAGCGCGCTCGATACACACGTGGCGAGACAGGCCCTCGACCGAGAGGACGAACTGCTGGACGACAACAGAGCGCTCGTCGAGGAGAACCGGGCGACGGTGGCGGCAACACTGGACGCGGCCGGACTCGACTGGCACGACCCGGCCGGTGCCGTCGGGTTCCCGGCGGTCCCGGAGGGCTTCGCCTCCGGCGGGGCGTTCTGTCGGCAACTCCTCCGGGAGACCAGTGTGTTGTTCGCTCCCGGTGACGCGGTCGGCGTGCGAGACCACTTCCGTATCGGCTTCGGCGTCGACCCCGAGACGCTGGCGACGGGGCTGGACCGCCTCGGCGAGTTCCTCGACCGCCACGCCTGAAACGGGGCGAGCGCGGCCGGTGATCGACCCGGTCAGGCCGCCGTCTCCGAGACGTCCTCGGGTTCGATGTAGACGGTCTTGACCGCGCTGTCGTGGGCCTTCAGGGACGCCTCGATATCGGTGATGTAGCCGTCCATCCGCTCGGTGGCGACGCCGTCCTCGAAGGCCACGTCGGCGGTGACGACCAGTCGACCCGGGCCGAAAAAGACCGTCCGGAAGTCGACCACGTCGGCGACGCCCTCCGCGCCGGCGATGATGTCGTGTAACTCCGACTCGTCCTCGCTGGGGAGGCTTTCGCCGAGGAGGAGGCGCTTGTTCTGCCACGCCAGCGCGATAGCGAAGCCCATCAGCATCAGACCGATGAGAAACGAGGCGACGGCGTCGAACAGCGGTTCGCCGGTCTGTCGGCTGAGGAAGACGCCGAACAGCGCGATGCCCGCGCCGGCCATCGCGATGGTGTCCTCGGTGAAGGCCGTCAGCGTCGTCACGTCGCTGGTCTTGCGGAACGCCTCGCGGTAGCCCGACCAGTCGTTGGCGTCGATCTGTCGCGTGAGTTCCTGATTGGCCTTGTAGAGGGCGTATATTTCGAAGATGATCGCGCCGATCAACACGCCGTAGTTGACGTAGATGCCGGGGATTTCGAGGGCAGTGAACGGCACTTCGGCGACACCGGTTCCCGGCGGGTGCGGATCTAGAATGGCGTCGAGACCGTGTTTCGCCGACTCCCACCCCGCGATACCGAACAGGAGGACGCTGACGAGGAAGGCATAGAAGAACTGGGCCTTCCCGTAGCCGAAGGGGTGTCTGCGGTCGGCGTCGCGGTTGCTGTACCGGATCCCGATCAGCAGAAACACCTGATTCCCCGTGTCCGACACCGAGTGATACGTCTCCGAGAGCATCGCCGGACTCCCCGTGAGTGTGAATCCGATGAACTTCAGGATCGCTATCGCCCCGTTGGCGATGAGCGCAGCGATCACGACCCCTTTGCTGTTGCCGGCCATATGGGCAGGAGTGCCGAGGGGAGGTGCAAAACCGTTCCGGATCGGACAGGAATTGTACCCCGCGGGCCAACGGACGGTATGCTCGCGATACTCGGGGACACCCACGGGACAGACGGACACCGACTGGAGGGCCGGACCCGCGAGGCCGTCCGCACCGCCGACCGGGTGTGTCACCTCGGCGACTTCACGACGGAGGCCGTGTACGAGGCGCTCGCCGCGGAGTCGGGGGCCGACACACCTGACGGGACGGCACCGTTGACCGCCGTCGCCGGGAACAACGAGTCGCCGGCGCTTTCCGACCGCCTGCCCGAGACGGCGACCGTCGAGTACGAGGGCGCGACTATCGTCCTCGCGCACGGCCACCGCCGGGACGACACGGGGCTCGGACTGCTCGCCCGGGAGGCGGCGGCCGACGTGATCGCAGTCGGCCACAGCCACCGGCCGGGAATCGACCGACTTGAGGGTCGACTGCTACTCAATCCCGGCAGCCACGCCGATCCGCGGCGGTACCGACCGGGACACGCCGAACTCGACGACGGGACAGTGACAATATACACGCCGTCGGGGGAGCGATTGGCGTCGGCGACGTACTGAGAACAGTGGGTCGTCGTACCCCACCATAGGTACGACCGACGAGGGGAAGGCCGAAGCGGGGTGCGCCGATGTGTCGGCCCGTGGTGGGCAATGGGGTTCGGAAGCGGGCCGAATCGGGCGGCGCGAATACGCCTACGGAGGGGTATGAAAAACCGCCACCGGAAGGACAAAGACGTATTTCAGCTACCGGCGGGCGTACCAGACCGTCAGCCACAGGGCCAGTACGACCATCCCACCGGCGAAAAAGAGCAGTCCCGGTTCGATGCCCGCGCTGGCGGCTTGGTTTGCGGCTTCGGTGGTCGTGGTCGCCGCCGCGTCGGTCGCCGACGGCGTCGTCGTCGCGTTGGCCGCCTCGGCCGTCGTCTCGGCGGCGGTGGTGGCGTTCTCCGTCGCCGTCCCGTTCAGGACGTAGGTCCCGCCGTCGCTGACGACGGTGCCGTTTTTCGTGTACAGCGTCCCGTTCTCTATCGAGACGCGGCCGCTCTCGGCCGTGTACGTCCCGTCTGTGGCGTTGTAGCTGAACACCTCCGTCCCCTCGGTCCCCGTCGTCGGTTCCGCCTGCACGTCGACGCCGTTGGCTCGGGCGTCGCCTCGGCCCCGCCCGTCCCGCCCGTGCCGGCGTCCGTGTCAC
>NZ_WPCA01000036.1 GCF_009741825.1 Halapricum sp. CBA1109 | reverse complement strand
CCGGTGCGACCGGCCCGAGGGCTCCGAGGGCGAAACGAGAGGCTCGGTAGCGGTCTCCGTGCAGTTCCAAGAAGGAGACAAGCGGCCCGAGGACGAAGTAGCACACTCGCGGACTCGATCAACTCAATTCTACGAAGGTCATAAGCGGCCCGAGGACTCCGCAGTCAGACCGTCGAACAGAGAATCAAACGCTCCTAGCCCGCGAACTCGAACAGTTCGTCGCCGACGTGGTGGATAGACTCGACGACCTTGCCCGAATCGCCGACCATGTCCGAGCCGTCAGTCTTCGCGCGGCCGACAGCCAGCGCCTTGCCGTGAGTCTCCTCCTCGATGACGACCAGATCACCGGCCGCGATGGAGTCGTCGGCCTCGGTGATGCCGGGGCGCATTACGTCGGCGCCGTCGGAGACGAACGAGATGGCGCCGGCGTCGACGGTGACGACGTTGCGCTCGGGTGGGTACTCGTTCGCACCCTTGACCGTCAGGAACGGCTCCTCGTCGACGTAGAGGACGAGGGGCGCGCCGTCGACGAGGACGACTTCCCAGTCGGCGTCCTCGAAGTCGATGGTCTCGAAGGTGTCGGCGTCCATCTCGACGCCGAGGCCCTCGTCTAAGGCGGTCGTTATCTCGTCGATGGCGTCCGCGCGGAGGTGGTGGCGAGACTTGACGTCCATACCGGTCTGTTCGTGCCGGACCCGATAAATCGTCCGCTCCGGAGCGTCGCGGGGACGCAGATCGAAGTGACGCGGGGACTCAGATGGCGCCGTTGATGACGTCGGCGACGCGCTGGCGGTCGAACAACTGCTCTTCGGGCGGAATCTCGGGGTAGGGACCTTCCGAGTAGGTCGGCCACTCGCCGAACACGTCGGGGTAGAGCTGTTTGGCCGTCATCTCCAGTTGGAAGAGGTGGAGGATCGGCCCCTGATAGCGGGCGCCCTGCGGGTAGATACGGTCGTTCCGGACGGCCGATATCTCGGCGGTGACGGGGTCGTCGCGCAGGGCCTGCCGGCGGCTCTCCATATCGGTCGCGGGTTCGAACCACCGAGGTAGAGGATCACGTCGGGGTCGGCGTCGAACAGGGTCTCGCTGTCGACGATGGTGCCGGACTCGACCGAGCCCTCGAAGGCGTCCCGCGGGCCGAGCGGGCGGGTGTGGGCCGTCAGGAAGCCGGGGTTCGAGAGCGTGTAGGCGTATATCTGGTCGATGTCGTGGGCGGCGATCATCACCGCAGACGGGCGCTCGCCCTCGGCGGGGAGGTCCGATTCGAGCGTCGACACGAGGTCCTCACGGACGGCCGCGAGTGCCTCGTAGCGGGCCTGCTCCTGATACATCTCGGCGACGAGTTCGAACTGCTCCCACAGCGTGTAGTACTCGTAGCCCTCCTGCCATCCTCGGCGGGTTCCTGATGGCTGTCGCTGAGGGAGTTGCCGAACCACGGACCGACCTGTTCGGCGATCTCCTCGAAGTCCTCCTCGTCCCAGTTGTCGAGTTTGGCCATCCACGCCGGGTCGGCGAGGTGGACGTCGCTGTCGAGGTCGTAGAGCTTCTCCTTCTCGGCCTCCCACGAGGAGTACAGGCCCGACCAGTCCAGCGAGACGCTGGGGAGGCGCTCGACGAACTGGTTCCACAGGCCGTCGTAGTAGTCGGGGGCGTGCATCGCGGTGATGTCGTCCCCGCGACCGAGCGCGAACGCCATGTCCGCGTGGTGGGTCAGGCGCGTGAACGTCGTCTGTGGCGGGTCCTCGAAGGTGACCTCGCCCATCGGCGATATCGAGACGGAGTAGGCACCGTCCGGCGTGCCGTCGCCGCTCGCGTCGCCGTCGACGCACCCCGCCAGAATGCCGCCGGCGGCGAGCGCGCTTCCGTACTTGAGCGTGTCTCTACGGGTCGTCTGTCTGTCGGCCATATTTTTAGGTTAACCTAAAACAACTAAAAGCGTTCCGTTTTAGGGTGGCCAAAAGAAGAACGGTCAGTCCTCGTGGAGCGGTCGAAGGGGCGTGATCTCCGGGCCTTGCTGGCCGGGTGTGACACGCGCCTCTATCTCGAACACCGACGCGAGGAGGTCCTCGGTGACCACGTCGCCGGGCGGCCCGCGGGCCTGTATCGTCCCGTCCGACAGCGCGATCATATAGTCGGCGTGGCGGGCCGCCTGCTGGAGGTCGTGGAGGACCACGAGAACGGTCATATCGCTGTCGTCCCGCAGTCGCTCGATGATTTCCATCACCTCAAGTTGGTGGTGGAGGTCGAGGAACGTCGTGGGCTCGTCCAACAGGAGAACGTCCGTGTCCTGAGCGAGCACCATCGCGATCCAGACGAGTTGCTTTTGCCCGCCGCTGAGGCTGCTGAGCTGTCGGTCCCGGAGGTGGTCGACGCCGGCGAGGTCGATTGCCTCGTCGATGGCTGCGAGGTCCTCGTCGGTCAACCCGTCGAAGAACCCGCGGTGTGGATAGCGGCCGCGTTCGATCAGCGTCTCGACGGTCAGACTCTCCGGGGAGGTGTTCTCTTGGGTGAGCAGTCCCAGTCGGCGGGCTAGTGCCTTCGTCGCCATCGATTGGACGTCCTCGCCGTCGACGACGACGGTCCCCGACTCGGGGGAGAGCTGATCGGCCAGCCCTTTCAGGAGGGTGCTCTTGCCGCTGCCGTTGGGGCCGACGAGCGCGGTGACCTGCCCCGCCGGGGCCGTGATCGACTCGCCGTCGACGACGGGCCCCTTGTCGCCGCCGTACCCGATACGGAGGTCCGTGCCGGCGAATGGAACCCCCGCGTGTTCGGTGTCCGTTCCGTCGTCCGTCTCGCCGTTCGGCTCCGGTGGCCGGTGGTGTTGTTCGCTCATCAGATCTCACCCATCTGTTCCTGTCGCCGCATCAAGTAGAGGAAGTACGGGCCGCCGAGCAGGCCCGTGACGATACCGACCGGAATCTGCCCGGCCGACCCGGCGAGTACCTGCATCCCGAGTCGCGCGCCCACGTCCGCCGAGACTAGCAGCGCCGGCCCGACGAAGACACATCCGATAACGAGTTTCCGGTAGTCGCTGCCGACCAAATTCCGGACCATGTGCGGGACGATGAGACCGACGAAGCCGACGATGCCGGCGACGGCGATGCTGGCCGCCGCCGCGAGGACCGCGACCCCCGAGAGGGCAAAGCGGACGCGCTCGACGTTCATCCCCAGCGAACTGGCGGTCCCCTCGCCCAGGAGGAGGACGTTCAACTGCCGGGAACTGACCAGCGCCAGCCCCATCGCGATGACCGTCCACGGCAGGACCATCCGGACCTGCTCCCAGTCGGTGCCGGTCAGCGACCCGGTCGTCCACTGGATGGCCGACTGGACGGTCCCGATGTCCTGCGCGAAGAAAAAGAGCCCCGTCTGGAGGCTCTGGAAGACGGTGCTGACGATGACGCCGGCGAGGATCAACCGCACCGGCGAGGTGCCGTTCTTCCACGCGATGGCGTACACCAACAGGAAGGCGGCGGCCCCGCCGGCGGCGGCGATGATCGGGAGAAAGACGGCGATTCCGGAAAAGACCACCAGCGTCAGCAGTATCATCAGCCCCGCGCCCGAGGAGACGCCGAGGATGAACGGGCTCGCCAGCTCGTTGCGCGTGACCGCCTGGAATATCGCCCCGGAGACGGCGAGGTTCATCCCCACGAAGAGGGCGACCAGCACCCGCGGCAACCGGATGTTCCAGACGATGAGAGTCCCGGGACGCAGTTCCGGGAGCCGTGTCCCGACGATGATCGACCCCCACTGTGACGGGTCGAGGAGCGCGGACGGATCGAACAGACCCCCGAGGAGGAAGTACGCCCACGCCGTCGCGTCGAACAGCACGTCCGGGTCGAACAGCGCCCGGAGCGCCTCCCCGTAGGTCATCGCGTAACTCCCGTACCTGATCTGGACGAGCGCCGAAAGGGCGACGACGACGAGACTCCCGACGATGACCGTCGCCAGCGAGCGGTCCAGCCACGCGAACCGGCCGCCGGTAGGTGCGCGGCTGTCCGCCGTCGCCTCGCCCTCCGTCGCGGTCGGCGCGTCACTGGCCATCCGTGTCACCCTCCATCAGTCCGGCCGCCGACCGCCGGTTCGGGACCGTCCCGGGCACCCGCTGTCGTCCCCGCGCTGTCCGTTCGTGCATACGTTTTAGGCCACCCTAATCGGATAAACCACTTTCGTTCTTTAGGTTGCCCTAATACCGTGGCCGAGTCTGTTTCGTCGGTCACACGACCGCGGCAACGATTAAATACTCGCACCCGGTAGCGTGGGGTATGTTCGGGTCGAGGGGCGGCGAGGCGGCCGTCACCTGCATCGCCTGCGGCGAGGAGATACAGCGTGGCGACGCCCGGGAGTACGACAAGCACGGGAACCGCTGGGAGCGGACGGACAAGGAGTTCGAGTTCCTCTGTAAGCCGTGCCACGGCGACATCTGTCACCAGCCGCGGGACGGCCTCGAACAGCGGTTGATCGACATCGGCGCCGGCGAGAGCGACCGAGAGACGTTCCTGTCGTCGTTCGTCGCCGCCGACCGCGACCGTTCGCCGGCCAGCGAGCGTGACGAGCGCTGATCCTGTGGCCGCGTCGAAACGCCTACCTGTCGGGTCTCCGTAGCGGAGTGCATGACTGCAGACCAAGACGCCCAGGCCGACGCCGGGACGGCCGAGGGCCAGGGCCCAGTAGAGATCGACGAGGAGTTGGCCCGCCACCTCGAGAACAAGCGCGAGGAGTTGTTCGAGAAGTTCGACCTCCGGGACGAGTTCCCCCCAGAGGTCGTCGAGGAGGCCGAACAGCGGACCACCGATGTCCAAGAAGAGATCCAAGACGAGGTCGACGAACGCGAGGACCTCCGTGAGTTGACGGCGTTCACCGTCGACCCCATCGACGCACAGGACTTCGACGACGCCCTCTCCATCGACATCCGCGAGGACGAGATCGTCCTCTACGTCCACATCGCGGACGTGACCCACTACGTCAACCCGGAGACGGCGATGTGGGACGAGGCCGTCGACCGCGGGAACACCATCTACCTGCCCGCCTACACGGTCCACATGCTCCCGCCCACCCTCGCGGAGACGGTGTGCTCGCTGGTCCCCAACGAGGACCGACTGGCCCACACCGTCGAGATGCACCTCGACCCCGAGAACCTCGGCTACGAGAACATCGAGATCTACAAGTCGGTGATCCGGAGCGACGAGCGACTGACCTACACGCAGGCCGAGAACCGACTGGAGGACCCCGACGCCGACCTCCACGACGAACTCTCGGAGGTGTGGGAACTGGCCGACGAGATGCACGAACAGCGCAAGGAAGACGGCTCGCTCGTGTTGAACCCCAAGCGCGACCGCGCCCACACGATCATCGAGGAGTGTATGCTCAAGGCCAACAAGGCCGTCACCCACGAACTGATGTGGGACCGCGGGGTCGAGGCGATGTACCGCGTCCACCCCCAGCCAGCGCCCGAGGAGTGGGACGAGGCCCTCCAGGAGATACAGGACCTGAACGGCGTCTCGATCCCCGGTAGCGCGTGGGACGACCCGCGCAAGGCCGTCAACGCGACCCTAGAGGAGGCCCCCGGGCGGCAACTGGACAAGATCCAGTGGGCCGTGATGAAGGTGATGCCCCGGGCCAAGTATATGAACGACCCCTTCGGCGGCCACCACGCCCTGAACTTCGAGATATACGGCCACTTCACGAGTCCGATCCGGCGGCTCAGCGACCTCATCAACCACTGGATCGTCTACACCAACGACGTCCCGGAGGACCTCATCGCCCTCTGTGACCGCGCCAGCGACAAACAGCAGGCCGCCGAGAAGTGCGAGCGCGAGTACAAGAAGTTCCTCGAAGAGGTGGGGCTGGACCCGGCCGCGGTGAACAACCGCGGACTCGAAGTGGTCGACGACGAGGAGTGAGTGCGGTAGAACGGGTACGCTCGGTGAGGAGCGACGGGCGACCGTCTCTCGCTACGATCCGCCGACTGGTGGCCGCTCCCTTCGGTCACGGCCACCGCTTCAGCACGCGCCGGTTCGTGGGTGATAGCGGGTTCCACAGTCCGGGCAGACAGCGGTGAAGTCGTCGGCGTCGTGTTCGAAACCGGTGCCACACGCCGCACAGATGAGGACGTCGGTCACAGTTGTGATACCGACGCCAGTGACAAAACCACCACGCCGAGACCGAAAGACAGTATAGACGGTTCGATGACAGCCCTACTATGCAGACTATCGAGGAGGTTCACATCGCGCCGTTGGGCCACGAGCGCGACCGCATCGCACAGCCGTTGCGGAAACACGGGGCCGATACGGTGTATCTGATCGAGGACGTCGAACACGGCGGTCGGGACGGCTACCACGACGAGATGATCGCAGCGTTGCGCGAGGACGGCATCGAGGTCCGCGTCGAGACGGCCGACCACTACGACCTCTACGACGTGATGGCGGTGGTGACGACGATAACCGCCGACCACGGCGAGGACATCGTCCGCGTGAACGTCGCGGCGGGGCCGAAACTCGCCGATATCGGGTCGGCCATCGCCTGTATGGCGACGGACGCGACCGCCTACTACGTCCGGCCCGAGGAGGAGGTCCACGACCTCGACGGCGAACCGCTGACCCGCGGAATGGTCGAGGACGAGGTCCTGCCCTCCTACCCCATCGAAGCCATCTCCCGGGACCAAGTCGCAGTGTTGGATTACCTCGACGAGCGCAACACCGAGGCCTACACCGCCAAAAAGAAGGATCTGATCGAGTTCGCCGAGGAGGCGGACCTCGCGTTCATGGCCGACGCAAACCCCGCCAACGACAAGGCGAAGTTCGCACTGTTGAACGCGAACGTCATCGACCCCCTCACCGAGGACGGCTACATCGCGGTCGGGCAGGTCGGCCGGCAGAAACAGATCACGCTCACCGACACCGGCGAGAACGTCCTCCACGCCTTCCGACACAAACTCCGGAACCGGTGAAGATATCTTCACCTCGCCGCCGGAATACTACGGCCCGACCGGGGACAGGCAGGGCGGAAGTAGCCCTGCCCTCGGCGAGTCGTGTATAAACGTTCAGGATATATTTATCAGCGTCCGTCGGTGATGAGGGGAGTATGCACCACCCCGGACCGCCACGGTTCACCAGCGTCGGGCAGACGGTCGAACTCGCGCCGCGACGACCCGACGCCGACGACGCCGACGCGTTCAGTTGGACACTGACCGAGACACCGCCGGAGAGTGCGGCGACACTGGGTTCGGACGCGGTCGAGATACTGGAACCGGACGAACCGGGCGTCTACCGGGCGCGGCTGTCGGCCCCCGACGGCGACCACGACCAGACGGTCCGGGTGTTCCCCGACGAGCGCCACCCGGTCGAATTCACCGCCCACGCCGACGAACTGCCACAGATGGACGAGATCTCGGTGACGGGGCGGTTCAACGATCACCGCCTCGGCATCGACACGCCGGACTACGCCGACCACGTGTTCAGTTTCGAGACGCGCCTGCTCCCCGGGGAGTACACGGCCACGTTCGTCCCGGACGGGAACTTCCGGGAGGCGCCCGGGACACGCAGGTCGTCGACGGGCCGGAACGGCCGCGGATCACCCTCGACGCGACGGCCGAGGACGGGACGGTGACGGTCACGGCGACGCCGCTCTCGGGACCGACGACCGACGAGACGGCCGCCGACCTCGACGTGGAGTTCTACGTCGACGACCGCGACCGGCCGTTCGAGGGACTCACTGTCGACGGGCGGACGGCGACCGCGCCGCTGTCGGCAGTCGACGACCAGTTGCGGATTCACGCCGTCGCGGTCGGAAAGCGCCACTCCGTCGCCGACGCCGTCACCGTCGGGGCCGACGGGAGCGTCGACTACCCCAACGACGCCCCCGAGTGGGTCGAACACGGGACGATGTACGAGATATTCACGCGGGCGTTCACGGGCGACGCCGACGCTACCTTCCGGGCCATCGAGCGCCGGGTCCCCTACCTCGAGTGGATGGGCGTCGACACGCTGTGGATGACACCCATACTCGACAGTTACAGCCCACAGCGGGATTTAGAGGGGCTGAAATACGGCGGTCCCCACGGCTACGACACCCTCGATTACCACCGGACGGCACCGGACCTCGGGACCCGCGAGGAGTTCGAGTCGCTGGTCGAGACCTGTCACGACCACGGCATCAAAGTCGTCTTCGACCTCGTCATCAACCACACCTCGAAACGCCATCCCGAGTTCCAGATGCACGAGGCGGGCGTCGACGGCTACGAGGACCGTTACGTCCGGCGGGAGAACGGCAAACCGGAGATGTACTTCTCGTGGTCGTCGATTCCGAACCTCGATTACACCTCGCTGGCCACCCGCGAGAAGATGCTCGGCGTCGTCGAGGAGTGGGCCGACGTGGTCGACGGCTTCCGGTGTGACGTGGCGTGGGGCGTCCCCCACGGCTTCTGGCAGGAGGTCCGCGAACGCGTGAAAGCGACCGACAGCGACTTCTTGATGCTCGACGAGACGGTCCCGCGGGAGCCGCTGGCCCACGAGAACGCCTTCGACCTCCACTACGACACGACGCTGTACGGGCAACTCCGGGAGATAGGCCGCGGGGAGGCCCCCGCCGAGTCCGTCCTCGACGCCGTTGAGGCCGAACGCCGCGAGGGGTTCCCGCCGCGGTCGGTCCAGTTGCGCTACGTCGAGAACCACGACGAGGACCGCTACCTCAAGGAGTGTGACCGGGCGACACTGAAAGCCGCCGCCGCGGCGACGTTCACGCTCCCGGGGATGCCGATGCTCTACTACGGCCAGGAGACGGGGATGCTCTCCTACCGGGACGACATGGAGTGGGGCGGCGACGACGAACTGACCGAGTTCCACCGCCGTCTGTCACTCGCCCGCGACGACCACCCGGTGTTGCGGACCGGCAGCGTCGAATCGGTCACGTGGAGCGCCGACGACGAGCGCTCACCCTCCGCGGACCGCGGCCGGGCCGACGGCGGGAGTCAGCCCGTCACCTCGGGGAGCGACCACGGCGGCCGGGGGGACAGTGACGCCGAATCGGGTGTCGTCGCGTACGCACGCGAGAACGAGGACCGACGGGTCGTCGTCGTGTTGAACTTCGGTTCCGACCCCGTGGACGTGACCGTCGAGGCGGCCGTCGGCGAGACCGATCTGGTGACTGGCGAACACGTCGTGACCGATAGCGGCGGGGACAGCACAACGCTCACAGTCGATTCTGTAGCCGTTCTCGACGCCTAAGAGATCGGTTCTCCCGAGGACGAGGCTCATATTACCGGTACTTTTTCCTCACACGGGAAGTGACTAGTAGATATGAGGACGTCGACACCATCGGCGTTCGACAGCGACCTGCTGCAGTCGGTGTACGAGGTGCGGTCGTTGATCGTCATCGGCTTCGTGCTCGTGACGGCGCTCGCCCACGAGTTGGGCGAGATGGGGATGGAAGTAGCGGCATCGGTGCTGTTCGTCGCGACGTTGCCGTTGCTCGCCGTCGTCGCTATCGGCGGCTGTCGGGAGGGGCTGTCGTGGCTCTCCGAACGGGTGGCTTAGAGCCTGTCGGTCACGGCCGTCAGCACCGCCTCCCGGACCGCCGCCGGTGACTGCTCGGCGTCGACACGGACGAACCGCTCCGGGTCAGCCGAAAAGAGGCGCTCGTAGTTCTCCGCGACCGTCGCGAGATAGTCGCTACGTTCGAACTTGTTCGTCGCGCCGGCCCGCCGGGCACCGACCTCCGGGTCGACATCGAGGTAGATAGTCAGGTCCGGCGGCCGCGTCCACGGTTCGTGGACGCGCTTGACGAACGCAAGCGGGTCCTCGATGTCGGGGTGGTCCGCGAGCGTCGCGCCCTGATAAGCGTACCGCGAGTCGGAGTAGCGGTCGGAGACGACCACCTCACCGCGGTCCAGCGCCGGCCGGACCACCCGCGAGAGGTGGTCGGCGTGGTCGGCGGTGTAGAGGAACAGCTCCGCCAGCGAGTCGGCGTCGTCATCCTCGATGGACCGGTAGACGGCGTCGCCGTACCACGAGTCGGTCGGCTCGCGGGTGAACGTCGCCTCGCGACCGAGGTCCGCCTCGCCCAACGCCTCCCACGCGGAGGTCTTGCCGCTGCCGTCGATACCCTCCAGTGTGACGAGCATACCTCGACCTGCGGCGGGGACGCCCTAAACGATGCGGTCGACCGCGAGCCCAGCCCTAACTGTTTTCGCCCGGTCTTTATACCGTCGCCGGACGTGCGTGGAAGTATGCACGTGCTTGTGACCGGCGGGGACGGGTTCGTCGGCCGACATCTCTGTACGGAACTCGACGAGCGAGGCCACGACGTGAGTAGCCTCTCGCGGAACCCCGACCCGTCGGTGTTGCCCGACAGCGTCGGGACAGCTACCGGCGACGTGACGGCGTACGACTCCATCGAGGGCGCATTCGAGGGCGTCGACACGGTGATCAATCTCGTGGCGTTGTCGCCGCTTTTCGTCCCGGACGGCGGCAACGAGATGCACGAGCGGATCCACCTCGGCGGCACCGAGAACGTCGTCGCGGCGGCCGAGGAACACGGCGTCGACCGAATCGTCCAGATGAGCGCGCTCGGGGCCGACCCGAACGGCGCGACCCACTACATCCGCGCGAAGGGCCGCGCCGAGGCGGTCGTCGAGGACTCGGACCTCGAGTGGGTCACGTTCCGCCCGTCGGTAGTCTTCGGCGAGGGCGGGGAGTTCGTGAGCTTCACCAAGCGACTGAAGAAGTTGTTCGCGCCCGGCGTGCCGCTGTACCCCCTGCCGGGCGGCGGGAAGAAGACGCGGTTCCAGCCGATATGGGTCGGCGACCTCGTCCCGATGCTGGCCGACGCGGCGACCGAAACGGGCCACATCGGGGAGGTGTACGAGATAGGCGGCCCCGAGGTGTTGACCCTCCGGACGATCACCGAGATGGTCTACGACAGCGAGGGAAAATCGATGACCATCGTCCCGCTCCCGATGGGGCTGGCCGGCGTCGGCCTGAAGACGCTGAGTGTCCTCCCCGGATTCCCGATGGGCGGCGACCAGTACCGGTCGCTGAACTTCGACAACACGACCCGGGACAACGACGTCGGGGCGTTCGGCGTCGACACCGACGGGATGACCACGCTTGGGTCCTACCTCGGCCTCGAATAGTCGCCCAGCGACCCCGAGGCGGGCGCTACGGCGTTCCTGTGCTATCTTTCGTGCCGTCCAAATTTTTACAAATGATACCGGGGCACAAGGTTTATACCTATAATGTGACTCTGTGTACTACGAGACCCACATATGAAGCTCGCGATGATCGGCTTCGGGCAGGCCGGCGGGAAGATCGTCGACAAGTTCCTCGAGTACGACGAGGAGACAGACAGCGGGATCGTCCGCTCGGCGGTCGCCGTCAACACGGCGAAGGCTGACCTGCTCGGCCTCGAACGCGTTCCGGAGGAAAATCGAGTACTGATCGGACAAGCACGCGTCAAGGGCCACGGCGTCGGGGCCGACAACGAACTGGGCGCGGAGATCGCCGAGGAGGACATCGACGAGGTCCAGGGCGCTATCGACAACATCCCCGTCCACGAAGTCGACGCGTTCCTCGTCATCGCGGGCCTCGGCGGCGGGACCGGGTCGGGCGGTTCGCCGGTTCTGGCCAAACATCTCAAGCGGATCTACACCGAACCGGTGTACGGGCTGGGCATCCTGCCCGGCAGCGACGAGGGTGGTATCTACACGCTCAACGCCGCCCGGTCGTTCCAGACGTTCGTCCGTGAGGTGGACAACCTGCTGGTGTTCGACAACGACGCCTGGCGCAAGACCGGCGAGTCGATGGAGGCCGGCTACGAGGAGATCAACGATGAGATCGTCAAGCGCTTCGGCATCCTGTTCGGCGCCGGCGAGGTCGAACAGCACGGCGAGGTCGCCGAGAGCGTCGTCGACTCCAGCGAGATCATCAATACGCTGGCCTCAAGCGGCGTCTCGACGGTCGGGTACGCCGCCGAGGAGGTCGACCCCGGCGACAGCAACGACGGCGGCCTGCTGTCGCGGTTCAAAAGCGACGGGAGCAGCGACAGCATGGAGGCCGCGAACACGACCAACCGGATCACGTCGCTGGTCCGGAAGGCCGCCTTGGGCCGTCTGACGCTGCCCTGTGAGATCGACGGGGCCGAGCGGGCCCTGCTCGTTCTCTCCGGGCCGCCCCACCACCTCAACCGGAAAGGCATCGAGCGCGGCCGCAAGTGGCTCGAGGAGCAGACCGGGAGTATGGAGGTTCGGGGCGGTGACTACCCCGTCACCAACTCCCAGTACGTCGCGAGCGTCATCCTGCTGTCGGGCGTGCACAACGTGCCGCGGATCAAGGAGCTCCAGCAGGTGGCCATCGAGGCACAGGAGAACATCGACGACATCCGAGCCGAAAGCGAAGAGAACTTAGAGCAGTTGGTCGAAGACGATGAAGATGAGCTGGATCCCCTCTTCTAAGGGCACGACACTGCTGGTACTGTTCGTCCTCGTGGTCGCTGCCGTCGGCACGGCGACCGCAGTGGATACATCGAGCGACGCGCCAGAGGAGGCGCAGGTCGGTGACGAGGTCACCGTCACGGTGGAACTGACCGACCTCTACAACGAGAGCGGCGACTGGACGCTCAACGGCTCGACCCAGCTAGAGAACGTCACCGGCTGGGAGGTCACGAAGATCCAACCCAACAACGAGGAGACCACCGAGACGTTCGACGGCGAGCAGAGCTTCGATACCGAGATTACGAGCGACGCGAACCTCGACACGGTCGAAGTGACCATCACCGGTGACGTGCCGAGCGTCGAGAACTACACCTACCGGCCCCGGCAGACGTTCGTCGGCGCGGACCTGAACCGCATCGTCGGTGACAACACCAACCAGATCACCGAGGTCCGGGTCCACCACTACACCAACGAGAGCCGCGAGGCCCGGCAGGCGATTGCCGACGCCGAGTCCGCGGTCAACGGCACGAACAGCGACGAGGCCGAAGAGGACCTCGACCGGGCTATCTCGGTGTACAACAGCGGTAACTTCGACGAGGCGACGAGCCTCGCCGGCGACGCACAGAGCGCCGCCGAGAGCGCCGAGCAGTCCGAGCAGACCACGAACCTGCTGTTGCTCGCTGCCGGTGCGGTGCTGGTCGTCGCCCTGATCGGCGGCGGCGTCTACTACTACCGCAGCCAGCAGGACGACTACGACAAACTCCGGTGATGGACGTCGTCGTTCCGTTCGACGCTCGCGATCCGAAAACCCGCCTTTCTGCCCTCTTCGACGCCGACGAGCGACAGCAGTTCGCTCGGGCGATGCTGGGAGACGTCTGTGGGACCGTCCGCGCCACCGGCCACGACCCGTGGGTACTTGCGACCGACGCCGTCGACGTCGACGCGCCGGTCACCGTCGACGACCGGCCGCTGACCGACGCGGTGAACGCCGTCCTCGCCGACAGCGACGGGTCGGTCGCCGTCGTGATGGCCGACCTCGCGCTGGCGACTCCGGAGGCACTCGGTCGGGTGTTCGACGCCGACGGCGACGTGGTGTTGGTGCCGGGCCGGGGCGGCGGGACGAACGTGATCCTGGCTCGCGACGCCGACTTCCGCGTTGATTACCACGGGGCGTCGATTCGGGACCACCGAGAGCGAGCGCGGGCCGTCGGGGCCGACGCGACCGAGGTGGACTCCTTCAGGCTCTCGACGGACGTCGACGAACCGGCGGACCTCGTGGAAGTGCTCCTCCACGGCGACGGGCGGGCGGCCGAGTGGCTGGACGAACACAGCGTCGCTCTCGACACCGACGACGGGCGCGTGACGGCCCGCCGGACCCGATAGCGGTCCGTCCAGAAGAAAACTATTTGCCCGCCGAGACGAATTGTGGCGACTGAACCGATGGGCGACCACGTGCTCCCGGCCCGCGTCCGCCGTCTCGCCGCGCCGGACCGCATCGCGCAGTTCGTCGCCGTCGGCACCGTCGGGGCCTCCGTCGACGTGGCGCTTTTGGCCCTGTTCCACGGTATCCTCGGTATCCCGCTCGTCCCGGGGAAACTCGCCAGCGCCGAGATATCCTTTCTCGTGATGTTCGTCATCAACGAGCGCTGGACGTTCGCGGAGTTCGGGAAACAGACCGTCGAGGCCCGCATCAGACGCCTCGTCAGGTCCAACGCCGTCAGGCTGGGCGGCCTGCTGACCGCGACCGTCGTCCTCGTCGCCGTCTACCGGGCGACGGGCGTGTGGTACCTCGTGGCGAACGTCGTCGGTATCGCCGCCGGGTTCGTCGTCAACTACTCCCTAGAGAGCCTGTTCACGTGGCGCGTCCACCACTGAATTACGGGAGATTTGAGTCGGAGTTTGAACAACAGTTTTCACCGGGAGCGGCGTAGTCACGACCGCACGGGCCCGTGCACTTCCCGCTGGCAGGACTGTCGACGCCGGGCGCTCACACCCGCTCGGCGTCCGACCGGTTCCCGCTGGAGCGACTCTCACCCCCACCACGTCGCTCCGAGGAGGGCGATTTATCACCGTGAGGCCGCTACCGGTAGTCGTGACCCCGAGTTCCGACGCCGGCGGCCGCCCGCCCGTCGACGAGGAGGCCATCGAACGCCTGTGTACGGTCGGTCCCGAGGACGTGCAGGCGGCCACGGAACTCACCTTCGCGCGGAACGTCTTCGTCCCGCTGACGACCGCCTGCCGGTACACCTGCACCTACTGCACCTACTACGACCCGCCCGGGGAGGCGACCCTGCTCTCCCCGGAGGAGGTCCGGGACATCTGCCGTCGCGGCGCCCGGACTGGGTGTACGGAAGCGCTCTTTACCTTCGGCGACGACCCGGACGACCGCTACACCGCCGTTCACGACCAACTCGACGCGTGGGGGTACGACTCCATCCACGCCTACCTCCGCCGGGCCTGCGAGATAGCCATAGAGGAGGGTCTGCTCCCCCACGCCAACCCCGGCGACCAGACCCGCGAGCAGATGGCCACCGTCGCGACCTGAACGCCTCGATGGGCGTGATGCTTGAGACGACCGCGACGTACAGGCTCACGGCGGACCGCGGGCGAAATCGCCCGACCAGCGCCTGCAGACGCTCCGGACGGCCGGCGAACTCGGCGTCCCCTTCACCACGGGCATCCTCGTCGGTATCGGCGAGGACTGGCGCGACCGGGCCGAGAGCCTGCTCTCTATCGCCGCGTTGCACGAGGCGTACGGACACATTCAGGAGGTCATCGTCCAACCGGTGGTCGAAAACGACCGCTGGGACGGCGGCTCCCCCGACACCGAAACGCTGCGGCGGGCCACCGCGATGGCCCGGGCGGCCCTGCCCGCCGAGGTGTCCGTCCAGTCGCCGCCGAACCTCGCGCCCGTCGAGGACCTGATCGAGTGTGGCATCGACGACCTCGGCGGCGTCTCGCCGGTCACCGACGACCACATCAACCCCGAGTACGCGTGGCCGGCCATCGAACGACTGGAGGGCGTCGCCGAGACGGCCGGCGTCCCCCTCCGGGAGCGCCTGCCGGTGTACGACCGCTACTACCGCGAGGGATGGTGTTCGGACCGCATCGAGGCGGCCGTCGAAGCCGACACCGCCGCCGGGCGACGCCTTCGCTCGGTGCTCGAACGCGGTGAGAACCCGACGACGCCGGCGCTGGCGAGTAGCGACGATTGACACTGTCAGCCGGAACGCTCGCGACGGACGACGATTGACACTGTCGGCCGGAACGCTCGCGACGGGCGACGATTGACACCGACGAACGCCGAACTCACTCCACCAGCGGCGACCCATCGGCCCGCGGACCCAGTTCGGGGCCGAACGGACCGTCGCCCTCAATGCGCCGGCGCTGTCGGTAGTCCGTCGAGCGCTCGACTGGGACGCGGCCGAGCGAGCGGATCATCTCGACGTACTCCTCGAACGACCGCGCCTCGCCGAAGTCCCCGCCGGCGCGGGCGGTTATCTCCTCGCTCAGGATGGTGCCCATAAAGTCGTCGGCGCCGCAAGAGAGCATCTTCAGGCCCTGCTCGTCGCCGTATTTCACCCACGAGGACTGGATGTGCTCGACGTTGTCCAGAAACAGCCGCGAGACGGCGATCAGCAGTTCGTCCTCGTCGGTGGTCGCACCGGACTCGACGATCCCGCGGTCGGCGAGGGGAGTGTTCGAGTGGACAAAGGATAGGGGGACGAACTCCGTGATAGCGCCGGTTCGGTCCTGCAAGGCCCGGATCTTCCGGAGGTGTTCGACACGGTGGGCCTCGTTGTCGACGTGGCCATACATAATCGTCGCCGTCGTGTCCAACCCCGCGGCGGCCGCGCCCTCGATTGCGTCGATCCACCCCTGACTATCTATCTTCCCGGGGCAGATCTCCGCGCGGACCTCGTCGACGAGAATCTCCGCGGCGGTCCCGGGGGCGGTGTCCAACCCGGCGTCGGCGAGGCGGCGGTAGACCTCCTCGTAGCTCCAGTCGGTACCCCGACGGGCGTGAGCGGCCTCCTCGGGCGTCATCGAGTGGACGTGGACGCCGCCGACGGACATCGCTTCGATCTGTTCGCGGTAGGTCCCGGGGTCGACCTCGTAGGCCTCGGGCGGGCGGTAGTTCAGGTCGCCGCGGTCGCTGGATTCGAGTATCTCGCGGTGCTCGCTATCGAGGGCGAACGCCGGGTGCAGCCCCGAGACGGACGTGACCTCGTAGATGCCCCGGTCCAGCGCGGCCTCGACGATGCGGCGCGACTCCGCGGGCGTCTTGGTGAACCCGCCGTGGTCGTCGTCGTTCTCGACGCGGAACGCCTCCGAGCGGTCCTTGAAGTTACAAAATAGACAGCCGGTGTTGCAGGCCGTCGTGACGTTGTTGTTGAGGTTGGCGACGAAGGTGACCGCCTCGCCGACGACCTCGGCGCGGCGGCGGTCGGCCGCTTCGAGGACCTGCTCTTTGCGCCGCCGGTCGATACCCTCGCGGTCGGTGCCCGTCGTCAGAAGTTCGATACCGTCGGCGACGGTCAGGCGGTCGCCGTCCCGGGCCTTCCGGAGGGCGTTCTCGAAGTGCTGGTCCGTCTCGGGACGCAGGTCGAACTCGAAGCTCTCTCGCGGCACGTTCGCCCGCGGACGGACCCGTTCTGCCATCGACTCTCAGTTAGCCCACAGCGGCAAAAGCCTAGTGGGACACCGGCGGGAACGACCGGTAGCGAAAGTCGACAGGAGCGTTTTTGTCCGGGGCGGCCGAGGCTCCGGCTATGTCACTGGCAGCCGAGACGCGCCGCGCGGTGCGGAACGATCCCTTCCTCTACGAGGGGCTCCGGGCGGGCGTGCTCAACTACTCCGCGGCCGCTCGCTACCTCGACGTGGGCGACACCGAAGCCGTCGTCGCCGCCCTCAGACGGTACGCCGAGGAGTTGCCCGACCACGAGGCCACAGATGCGGACGTTCGCGTCACGATGGAGAGCGGCGTCGGCCCGGCCGACGGCGACCCGCTGCTGGTCGTCGGCGACACCGAACTCGCGTCGGGCGGCGGGGACTGGACGGCCGTCGTCGCCACCGGCGAAGTGAGCCCCCGATTGCTCCGGGACGCGCTGGGTCGACTTGACGCCGAAGACATCGCCGTTGAGGCGGCCGCCGTGGCCGCGGCGTCGCTGGTCGTCGTCGTCGGCCGTCGGGACGGGGCGGACGCGGTGCGGGCGGTCGAGGGTGTCGCGGAGCGCTAGCGGAGCTTTGAAACGTTGGCCCGCGTACTCTCGGGCAATGACACTCCGCGTGACGAACACGCTGACCGGCGAGCGCGAGGCCTTCGAGCCACAGGACCCAGAAAGCGTCACGCTGTACTACTGTGGCCTGACGGTCTCGGACCCGCCGCATCTGGGCCACGCCCGCGGGTGGGTCCACGTCGACGTGATGGCCCGCTGGCTGGAGTGGCTCGGATACGACGTGCGCCACGTCGAGAACTTCACCGACGTCAACGAGAAGATAGTCGCCCGTATCGGCGAGGACGGCGACGACGAGGCCGACGTGGCCGACCGCTACATCGGCGACGTCATCGACGCGATGCGGGCGCTGCACCTCGACCGCGCCGAGGTCTACCCCCGCGTCTCCGAACACGTCCCCGAGATCATCGGGATGGTCGAGACGCTGATCGAGAAGGGCTACGCCTACGAGGCGAACGGCTCGGTCTACTTCGACGTGAGCCAGTTCGACGACTACGGGAAACTGTCGAACCAGAACGTCGAACAACTGGAGGCCGACGCCGAGGCAGCCGACGAGAAGCGCAACCCCGCGGACTTCGCGCTGTGGAAGGCCGGCGGTGTCGACCCCGAGGACATCGCCGACCACCGCCACGACGCGGCCGCGCCCGCCGAGGAGGCTTGTGCCGGCGCCCAGACGTGGGACTCGCCGTGGGGCGAGGGCCGGCCGGGGTGGCACATCGAGTGCTCGGTGATGTCGACGACCCATCTCGACGACACCATCGACATCCACGTCGCGGACAGGATCTGGTCTTCCCCCACCACGAGAACGAAATCGCACAGAGCGAGGCCGCTACCGGCCAGCAGTTCGCCCGCTACTGGCTGCACGTTCGCCTGCTCGAGACCAAAGGCGAGAAGATGTCATCCTCGCTGGGTAACTTCCAGACCGTCGCCGAGGCCGTCGAGGAACACGGCGCGGACGTGGTCCGGACCTTCCTTTTGTCGACGGCCTACCACAACAGCGCCGTCTACGGGCGCGACACCATCGCGGAGGCCACAGAGCGCTTCGAGCGCATCGAGCGCGGGTACGAGCGCGCGGTCGCGGCGCTGGACAGCACCGCCGCGCGGACGAAAGTCGAGTCCGAAACGCTCCGGACGGCCGTCGAGGACGCCCGCGAGCGGTTCGTCGCGGCGATGAACGACGATTTCAACACCCGCGAGGCGATGACGGCGCTGGAGGACCTGCTCACCGCCGTCAACAGCCACGTCGACGGCGAGGCGTACGACTACCGCGGCCTGCGCCGGGCGGTCGAGACCATCGAGGAGTTCGCCGGCGGCGTCTTCGGCCTCTCGCTGGGCGGCGAGGCGGGCGGCGACGTGAGCGTCGCTCAGGAGGTTATCGACCTCCTGCTTGACGTCCGCGAGCGCGAACGCGAGGCGGGCAACTACGAGCGAGCGGACGAGATACGCGACGACCTCCGGGACCTCGGGGTCGAGATTCAGGACACCGACGACGGGGCCGTCGCTCGGTTCGAGTAGGGTCGGGAACAGATTCTTACATCCCGGCGACGGAACTGGTAGTACGATGGCCTCCTCAGAGCGACCCGAACCGAGCGACGAGATAGCGACCGCCGTCGGCCGATACGTTCTGGGCGACGTCTCGCTCGGCAAGGCTGCCGAGTCGGTAGGGATGTCCAGGTGGGAGTTCGAGGAACTCCTCTCGGAGGCCGGTTTCGACGCGCTGTACGGACCGCGGACGTCCGAGGACTTGGATGAAGAGGTCGACGCGGCACGGCGCATCGACGAGTAGATGCGCGAGGAGTACCCACAACCGGTCGTTCTCGACGCGACGGTCGTCAGTAACTTCGCCAGCACGGACGGGATATCGACGCTCGTGGCGTCGGTGGCGGCACCGGTCGTGGTGCCGTCAGTTCGCAGGGAGATCGAACAGGGTATCGAGGAGGGACACGGCTACTTGGATTCGGCAGTGGCCGCGATGGGGGAGACGATATCCGTCCAGTCAGTGTCGGCTATCGAAGACCACGCAGCGATACGCGACCGACTCGACGACGGGGAGTCCCAGTCGCTCGTCCGCGTGATCGAACAGGGAGGTACGCTGGCGACAGACGACCTCGCCGCCCGTCGCCTCGCGACGGACAACGGGGTACCCGTGACTGGTTCTGTCGGGATACTCGTCTTGGCAGTCGAACGCGGCCATCTCGACGTCTCGACGGCCGACGAGTGGCTGGCTGTGTGGCGGGACGTCCGGGGATACTACGCGCCAGTTGCCAGCGTGTCCGAACTGATCGACGATCCCTCTTGATATCTGGGACACAACAGTCGCTCGGTTCGAGTAACGGCCGGCGGGATACTTTTGGCCCCCGGCGGTGTGAAGTCTGTATGGCAGCGAGCGACGGGATCGAGACGCTCGTCTACCGGACCGGGGCGGTCGAGCGCTACGACGACCTGGCGGCCGCCAAGGCCGCCGAGGGGACGACGTGGGTCCACGCGGACAACGTCACCGCCGAGGTGCGCGACCGGATCCGGTCGGTGTTCGACCTCCACCCGCTCTCCGTCGATGACCTGTCGAACAACGTCCGGGCGAAAACCGAGATATTCGCCGACTACACCTTCCTCCTCGTCAAGTCGGCCCAGCTATCCCGCGGGGAGACGACCTTCGAGGAGGAGATTCTGGACGTGCCCGTCGGCATCTTCTTCGGGCGCGACTGGGTCGTCTCGATGAGTCCCGGCGAGGTGTCCTCCGTCTCGCGGGTCCAGCGGGCCGTCGACAACGGGGACGAGCGCCTGCTCCAGCGCGGGTCGGACTTTACGGCGTACCGCATCCTCGACGTGGTCGTCGACGACTACTTCGAGTTGCTCGACACCATCGAGACGAAAATAGAGTCTATCGAGGACGAGGTGGTCCAGTCGACGGGCATCGACCTGCTGGAGGAAATAAACAGCGTCCGCCGGGAGTTGCTCTCCTTCCGGAAGTTGCTGTGGCCGGCGCGGGAGGCCGTCGGCGTCCTCGCCCGCGGGGACACCGATTTCGTCACCGAGGCCACCGAGAAGTACTACCGCGACGTCTACGACCACCTCGTCCAACTCGTCGACCTCACCGAGACCTACCGTGATCTGGTGGCCGGCACGCGGGACATCTACCTCAACACCCTCTCTCAGTCGACCAACGAGGTGATGAAGGTGCTGACCGTCGTGGCGACCATCTTCATCCCGCTGACGTTCATCGCGGGCATCTACGGGATGAACTTCGAGGTGATGCCCGAACTCGGGTGGCGGTGGGGGTATCCGGCGGGTGTGGGCCGTGATGATCGCCGTCGCCGTCGGGATGCTCGTGTTCTTCCGGCGGCGGAACTACCTGTGAGTCCTCACTCCCCGACAGTCAGGCCGGCGACCGACTCGAAGTACTTCAGCACAGCGGCCATGTCCTCCTCGCCGTGGCCCATCGCCGAGGCGGCGCTGAAGGACTCGCGGGCGGCCGCGGTCTGGGGCAGGGTGACGCCGGCGTCGTTGGCAGCCTCGTTGGCGTACCGCAGGTCCTTGAACTGGAGGTCGACGGGGAACCGCGGCGCGAAGTCGCCGTCGGCGATGTTCTCGCCTTTCGCCCGGAACAGCGGCGAGTCGACGGCCCCGGCCTCGACGACCTGTCGCATCGCGTCGAGTTCGAGACCCTGAGCCGCGCCGAAGGTCAGCGCCTCGGCGAAGGCGCCCATCATATCCCCGAGCAGGAGGTTGACGAACAGTTTCATCCGGGTGCCGTGCCCGGCCTCGCCACAGCGGACGACCGGATCGCCGACGGCCTCGAGGATCGGCTCGACGGCGTCTATCTCCTCGGACTTGCCGCCGGCGAGGACGGTGAGCGTGCCGTCCTCGGCCGGGCCGACGGTCCCGGAGACGGGCGCGTCGACGAAGGCGGCGTTCTGCGCGCGGACCGTCTCCGTGGCCGCCGCAGTGCCCTCGACCGAGACCGTGCTCGACTGGACGACGGTGGTGTCGCCGTCGAGG
>NZ_WPCA01000163.1 GCF_009741825.1 Halapricum sp. CBA1109 | reverse complement strand
TAACACGACGCAGGGCTCGGGAGGCGAACAGCGTGCGCCTCCGTGGGCGGTCGATATCGAAATGACCGACAAGCAACATTATGGCTATCACGCCCCGGGAGCCATCCCGTACGGTTCCCCGCGTTCGAGACTCTCGACCAACAGCACGTACATCGCTTGGCTCCACTGGAGGTTCGAGTTCCAACTGACGGTCCCATCGCCGTCGACGCGTTCGGGCAGGAGGTTCGCGCTCGTGGTCCACTCGCCGGCGTCCTCGCGAACGTGGTCGGCGACGGCCCCGTCGTCGACGCCGGACTGCCAGCGGACCACGTCGGCGTAGGCCTCACACAGCGGCCAGCCACCGTCCTCGGCGGTGCCCGAGGGCGTGTAGACGTCGCCGGGATAGCGCCCGAGACACGCCGTCTCGTCGGCCGTCCACGCCGGGTCGGCCGTCGCTTCGAGCGTCGACAGCATCGTCTCGGCGTCGGCGTCGACGACGTTCCACGGCCAGTAGGCCATGAACGCGGCGGCGTCGGGCCGTTCGTCCGGGGCCGGCGACCCGCCGTGTTCGGGGCTGTCGGCGGTGACGTAGTGGTCGCCGTAGGGCGTGTCCGTCTTGTAACAGTACGTCTCGAAGTTGCTCGCCCACGTGGCCGCGCGCTCGCGGCACTCGGTGGCGAACTCGGTGTCGCCCCGCGCCTCGGCCATCTCGGCCATACAGCGCAGGCCGGCGATGCCGGCCGCGACGCCCTCCGTGCTGTACCCCCACGTCTCTTCCCACGGGTCCTGATGGGGCCCCGGGAACCCCCAGTCGTTGTCCCACTCGAGGAGGAACTCCGCCGCCCGGCGGGACATCTCGTAGTGGGCCGCCAGCACGTCGTCCTCGCCCGTCTCGGTCCACAACAGCCAGTGGGCGTAGATGGGGCCGCCGACCTGATCCAGTTGGAGGGCGCGCCAGTGGGGTTCGTCGGTGGTGTAGTAGTTCTGCCACCACGTCCCGCCGCGGTCGATACCCCTGTCGTCGACGACGCCGTCGGCTATCTGGACGCGGTCGAACCACGCCAAGGCGTCCCGCGCCTCGGCCTCCGCGCCGGCGGCCAAAAGCGCCTGGACGATGATGATCTGATCGCGCGGCCAGACGAACTTGTAGGTCATATTGTGGGGCTTGAACGCCCCGGCGACCATCGCCTTGCAGTCGTCCCGGGCCGAACGGAGACTCGTCAGCGAGCGCTCGTAGCGGTCGTCGACCGCCGGGCGGCCGGTCGGGTCCGTCGTGACCGTCTCGTGCCACGCCTCCCACGCGTCCGCGAAAGCTTCCCTGTCGGCCTCGTAGCCGGCGTCCAGTGCGTCGAACGTGTTGTCGATAGCCGCCTGTTGGGAGCCGTTGGCGAACCCGATTGCCGTCGTCCACTCGACGTGTCGGCGTCGGGGACGAACAGACCGACGCCGGCGTCCAGGTCGCCGGAGCCGGCGATAGCGGGGTCGATCCAGCCGTCGTTCTCGCGGTAGATATCCGCCCACGCCGACCGCTCGCGGCCGTCGTGCTGGCCGGTGGTGCCGACGCGGTAGCCGTCGAACGACCGGTCGCCGTCGTGGTCTTGGGCCATCGCCAGAAACCGGGTGTCGTCGTCGGCGAGGATCACGTCGTGGTCTGGCGTACACCGGACTTGGGCCTCGTGGACGGCGTTTGGGTCCTCGTGGTCGTGGCCTTTGATACCGAGGTTGAGCAGGGTGTACAGCGTGCGGTCACCGCGTCGCTCGAAGTCGACTTCGTTGCGGACGGTCATCGAGCACCGGTCGACGGAGACGACGACGTACTGGTCCAGCGTCGCCGTCGTCCCGTCGGCGAACTCGAACTCGTTGTGGAGGTGTATCTCCGGGACGCGGCCGGAGGTCCAGTCGACGTCCGAATCGACGGCGTCGTCCCGAACGTCGAGCGTCCCGCCCGTCTCGGGGTCCCAGATCAGCGTGTGGAGGTCGTAGAACAACTCTACGTCAGACCGGAAGGCCGATGTCTCCTCCAAGAGCGCGCCGTCGCCCTCGACGCGGGGGTTCACGGCGTAGCAGTTCGCCGAGACGAGGATGTGCTGGCCGTCGCCGGCCGGGGTGCTGGCGATGGCGTCTTTGTCACTGGGGACCTGAAAGTCGATGGGCGGTTCGGTCATACCGGACGCTCGTCCGGCAGCGTCGAAAAGTTTCGCATACTCACAGCCGCATCAAATCGGTCCGCTGGAAGCCGCCGGTCGCGTTGTAGTACGCGAGGCTGATGCAGTAGACGAGGATGCCGAGGACGGCCATCTTCAGTACCGCCGGCCCCTGGATTCCCGTTCCCGGGAGGACGACTGCCGCGAGGAAGGGGTTTATTCCGAGGACGAACGATACCAGTCCCGTCACCATTCCGACTATCGAGAGCGCACGGAGGAACGCTTCGACACGGATATCGTCGTGTGCCCGCCGTATCGCTGACAACACGGTCGTCTTGAGTATACTAGGGATCATAACAACAGTGGTGGATAGTCCGTCAGGAGGCGTTGTCACCCGGCCGTATGTACCGAGACGTTATAAACGTCCGTTTCGCCGCAGTCAGTCCGAGTGCATCTGCACGATCTCGACGAGTGAGTATACCGGGACGCCGTCGATCTGGTCCTCGCCGAGTTTGTCCGTCAGGACGACGGCTGCCCGCGGCGTGCCGCCGTGAGCCCGGATGCGCTGTATCGTCTCGGTCATCGTCTGGCCCGTGTCGATGTTGTCGTCGACGACGAAACACTCCTTGCCCTCGATGCCGGAGAAGTTCCGCGAGAACGAGCCGCTGTTGTCCGCTCCGTCGTCGTCCCAGTGGTACTTACTCGGCATGAAGACGCTGAGACCGGTGTCGAGGTGGCGGCCGACGGCCGTCGCCAGCGGCGCTCCGGACTTGCCGATACCGACCGTGACGTCGACGTCCTCGCCCTGATCGACGAGGAGGTCCGCCATAATCGCGCCGACGTGGTCGAGACGGCCGCTGTCGCTCCCGATGGCGCTCCAGTCGACGTGGGTGTCCATCGGCTCCGGGCTACGCGTCGTCTCCGAGGGGTCGCGACCGCTCTCCTCGACGAGCCAACTCGCCGTCTCCCGAGAGACGTTCAACTCGTCGGCTATCTCGCCCTTCGAGAGGCCGCGTTCGGTCAACTCCGCCGCGCTGTCGATGAGTTCGTCGATCGACTTCATTGCCGGTGCTTCGCCCCCCACAACTAAAAACCACCTGTGGTCTGTCGCGCGGTGGTGACGGGACCCGGCCGCGCCCCGGCCGAGAACACGCGCCGATCACGAAGCCACGGGTTTTAGGATACGTAGCCCGCAGTGACACAACAATGGACACCGCAGAGCTGATCGAGGTGCTTGAGGACGCGGGCCTCTCGCCGTATCAGGCCGAGGCGTACGTGACGCTTTTGTCGCTCGGCCCGTCCTCGGCGACCGACATCGCCGACCGGAGCGACGTGCCCGACCCTCGCATCTACGACGTTCTCCGCGACTTGGAGAAGGCCGGGTACGTCGAGACCTACGAACAGGACTCACTCCACGCCCGCGCCCACGACCTGGACGCGGTACTCGAGGACCTCCGCGGGAAGGCCGACCGACTGGAAGCGGCCGCCGAGGCCATCGAAGACCGCTGGGAGGCCCCGTCGATGGAGACGAACACGGTGAGTTTCGTCACGCGGCTGGAGACGATTCTCGAACAAGCCGAACAGTACATCGGGGCGGCCGAGAACCAGATCCAGATCGCGGCCCGACTCGAGGAGTACGAGCGCCTGCGGCCGGCACTGGCGGACGCTATCGACCGGGACGTCCACGTCCGACTTGCGCTGTCGATACCGGACGATGCCGAGATACCGACCGAGTCGGAACTACAAGCCGTCGCTACTGAGGTCCACTACCGGGAACTCCCGTTCCCGTTCGTCCTCCTCGTCGACCGTGAAGCGACGTGTTTCGCCCCCCACGAGCGCTCCCGGAATATGTACGGCGTCATCGTCGAGGACAACACCCACGCGTTCGTGTTCAACCACTACTTCATGGCCGGCATCTGGGACGTGACGACGGTGCTGTACGAGGCCGACAGCAGGGACCGCGTGTACGTCGACATCCGCAAGTGCATCGTGGAACTGCACGAGACAGTCGACGACGGCGGGACGATTCCGGCCCGGATCCACGGTTACGACGTCGAGACGGACGACCCCATCACGCTGTCGGGGTCCATCGTCGATTACAGCTACCCGGAACTGGCCGAGGTCGACGACGAGGAGACAACGTTTTACCGCGGCGGCGAGGCGACGCTGTTTTTCGACACCGGCGATGAGGTCGTCGAAATCGGTGGCTGGGGCGCGGTAATCGAAGACTACGAGGCAGAACGTATCGTCGTCGACGCCTGACCGGGCGCGTCGGAACATTCTTGGACTGGCTCCGTCCAAGGTGGAGTGTGAGCACGACATCGGATCCGGTCGACGTTGGCATCGTCGGACTCGGCGGTATCGGGCACAGCCACGCGGACTGTCTGGTCGACGGGCCGGCGCGACTGGCCGGCGGGATGGACGTCGACGCCGACGCCCGGTCGCGTTCGCCGACAAGTACGGCGTCGACACCTACGCCGACCACGAGGCTCTGTTCGACGCGGTCGACGCCGTCTTCGTGACGACGCCCAACGCCTTCCACGAGGAGTACGCCGTCCCGGCGCTGGAGGCCGGGCTCTCGGTCCTCGTCGAGAAACCGCTGGGCCACACCTTAGAGAGCGCCGAACGCATCGCCGCGGCGGCCGAGTCCGCCCCTGGCGTCTGTATGGTCGGCTTCCACAACCGCTTCAAAGGCCCCGTCGAGGTGCTGAACTCCTATCGGGAGGACGGGCTGTTCGGCGACATCCAGCACGTCGACACCACCTACGTCAGGCGGCGCGGCGTGCCGGGCCGCGGGACGTGGTTCACCGACGCCGAACTGGCCGGCGGCGGCGCGCTCATCGACCTCGGCGTCCACGCCATCGACCTCGCGCTGTACCTTCTGGAGTTCCCGGACGTCGTCGAGGTCAGCGGCGTGACGAGACAGACGTTCGGTAACCGCGAGGACTACGCCGACGTGGCCGGGTGGGGCATCGGCGAGGGCCCCTTCTCGGTCGAGGACTCGGTCGTCGCGCAGTTGCGGACCGCCGAGGGCGCGACCGTCTCGGTGGACGTGGCGTGGGCGTCCAACCGGGAACCCGAGAAGGGGATCAGGCTCCGCGGGTCAGACGCCGGTGCGCTGCTTGATCTGGGCGGCGACCTCACGCTGTACGAGACAGCGACGGGCGGGGAGCCCCACCACCGGACGACGGAGGTCGAGGTGACCGACGGCGGCGGCTACGCGGCCGAGCAGGCGGCGTTCATCGAGGCCATCGAGACGGGCGAAGCGCCCACGCGGAACACCGTCGAGCAGGCCCTGACCGTCCAGCGGTTGATGGACGCCATCTACCGCTCCAGCGAGTCCGGCGAGGCCGTCAGGCTGGATTGAGGGTAGTGTGCAGATACGTACCGAACAAAGAGCCTGTTTCTGCCGGCTAACCAGCCGAATCCTGGCGGACTGAAAGGGCGAGGCC
>NZ_WPCA01000096.1 GCF_009741825.1 Halapricum sp. CBA1109 | reverse complement strand
TCGACGCCGTTCGGGACGACTTCGACGGTGGTGTCGACGCCGACGCTCTCGGTGATGTGCTGGCGGGTCCGCTCGCTCGGGGCGATGACCACGTCGGTCTGGTCGAGGAACCACCGCTCGTAGCGGGTCGCACACCGCTCGACCGTCGACTCGATGGTGCCGTTGCCGGGCATATACCCGGCGTACTCGCTGGTCGGCGTGTGGTAGGAGGCGACGAGGGGCAGGTCGTGGCTCCGGGCGACCCGGAGGCCGCTGACGCCGATGCCGAACGGCGTGTGGGCGTGGACGACGTCAGCGTTCCCGACGCCGTCGGGGACCAGCGGTGCCCCGATGCGGAACCCATCGTAGAAGGGGAACGGCAGGCTCCGAACGGGGAACTCCCCGGATTTGGGGTCGCGCTCGCTGGAGTTGGGGTAGACCAGATCCATCTCTCCACCGCGGCGCTGGTAACACTCCCGCCAGGACTTGACGGTGTAGGTCACACCGTTGACCGTCGGGAGGTACGTGTCGGTGAACGCGGCGACGCGAGGCAACCCCATCTACCCCGACGTTGCACCACCGGTGGCTAATGTGTTGTGACTTGGTCGTAGGCGTCGATCAGTTCCTCGCCGACGCGGTCGAGACTGTGCTCGGCGGCCGTCTCGCGGGCGTTCTTGCCCAGTCGCTCCCGGAGGTCCGGGTTCGCTTCCAGTCGCTCCAGGGCTTCGACGAACTCGGCTTTCGAGTCACACAGCAGGCAGTCCTCGCCGTCCTCGTAGTACTCCCGGAAGACGGGGATGTCCCGCAGGACGACGGCCTTCCCGCAGGCCATCGCTTCGAGGACGACCAGTCCCTGATTCTCGACTTTCGTCGGGAAGCAGAACACGTCACCGGCGCCGAACGCCCCGCGCTTGTCCTCGACCCACCCGGTGAAGGTGACGTTTTCGGGGGGATTTTTCGTCCACTTGCGGACGGTCCGGGAGCCGAGCAGGCCGGTGTCGTACTCCCCGAACCACGCGAAGTCGTAGTCAGTCTCGGCGGCGAGTTCACAGAACGTCGTCACGCCCTTGCGTTCGAAGACGCTCCCGACGGCGAAGACGACCATCCCGTCGAGGTCGTAGCGGTCGCGGTACTCCTCGCGGAACTCCCCGTGGCCCTCCAGCGAGGCCGCGTCGACGCCGTTGGAGATGGCTCGTATCGGGGCGTCGATGGGGTACTGCGAGAGTGTCTCGCGGGTGTACTCGCTGGGACAGAGCACCAAATCGGCCTTCGAGTAGAACCACCT
Organism: Halapricum sp. CBA1109; assembly: GCF_009741825.1. Taxonomy (GTDB): domain Archaea; phylum Halobacteriota; class Halobacteria; order Halobacteriales; family Haloarculaceae; genus Halapricum. Next base: position 9,584 of record NZ_WPCA01000096.1, on the reverse strand, counting down.
GAGGTACTTCCGCAGGGGGTTGGCGAGATACGTCGACCCCCGGAAGCTCTCGGCGAAGTCCTCGCTGGTGACGTGGGCGTGGAGGACAAGCGGGATGTCCCGCTTGCGGGCGTGGCGGGCGACGGCGGCGCTGCCCGGACCGATCATGTTGCAATGGGCCAGATCGAACCGGGTGAACGCGCTCCCGCCGGTCAGTCGGTTGAGCGCGGCGAACTTGGTGTCGCCGCCGTTCCACGGCGTCGTGACGTACTGCACGTCGGCGTCTGTCCGCCCGAGGGCTTTCCGCTGGTGGGTGGCGGCCGTGCTGATACCGCTCCGGTCGAGTTTGTCCGCCAGTTCCAGGTAGTTCAGGACGCGCACACTTCTCGGCACTCCGCGGTCGGAATTAACGCTGTCGACACTCCCCGGAGCGACAGGCCTAATCCCGCCGGCGGCCAACCGCCTCCCAATGGGTCGCGAGGAGACCATCGCCCGCGAGCGGATCGAGATACTGCAGGAGCGCGCGGCCGCCGCCGCCCGCGAGGACCGGCCGGACCGCTCCCGGGAGTACGTCAGGCTGGCCCGCCGCATCGCCGAGCGCAACCGCCTGTCGCTGCCGACGCGGTTCGACCGGTTCAGCTGTGACGCCTGCGACCGGTACCTCCTCCCCGGCCGGAGCGTCCGCGTGCGGACACAGGACGGCCACGTCGTCTATACCTGTGACTGCGGCCACCAGCAACGCCACCCCTACGGCGATTGACCGTGACGGGGGACGGCTACCGCGACGGTCCCGAGACCCGCACCGAACTGCTCGAACGCGCGGCCGCCTACGCCGAGACAGTCCCGCTCGACGTCGACACCGACAGCATCGAGTGGTCGGTGTCTGACCGGGCGCGTCGGCGGGCCGGCTGTTGTCTGTTCGACGGCGAGGCCGTCGAGATTCGGCTGACGTGGGACGCCTACCGCGCGGCGGGGTGGCGGCAGTTCACCGCGACGATACGCCACGAACTGATCCACGCGTGGCAGTTCCAGCGGTTCGGCGAGGCAGACCACGGCGAGCAGTTCGCCGCGCAGGCCGCTCGGCTGGACGCCCCGCGACACTGCGAGCGGTTCAGCGACGCGCGCCTGCGACTGGCGTGTGCGCGCGAGGATTGTGGATGGTCGGCCGACCGTTACCGCGCGTCGCCACCGGTCAAAGAGCCCCGCGCGTACCAGTGTGGCGACTGTGGCGGGGCGCTGGTCGTCGTCCACGAGAGCGGCGAGCGCTGGCGGACGGCGGCGGGCTATCAGGGTGCCCGCGAGCGAATCGAGGAATGGTAAGAGAGGGAGGTGTCGTCGGCGTGGCGAGTGTTAGTCCTCGCCCAGCACGACGTCGAGTGCGGGTGTCGTCGGCGTGGCGAGTGTTAGTCCTCGCCCAGCACGACGTCGACGGTGGCGGCGTCGACGTGGTCCTGTTCGCGGCCGGCGGCGTAGGTCTTGGCGAGGGCGATGACGCGGCCGGTGTAGGAGTCGCCGATGTCGGGCGAGAGCTCAGACTCCAACAGGTCCGTCGTCCACGAGCAGTCGTCGTAGTCGATATCGCCGCGGACGAGGCCGAGGCACAGCGAGACGACCACGGAGTTCATCGCGTCGGTGATGAACTCCGGCGTCGCGCCGGTGATGTCCCCGACAGCGTCGATGTCGACCTGCGTCCGGCCGACGGTCGCGGCGAAAAAGACGGCACCGGCACCCATCTCGGCGGCCGTGAACTCCTGGTCGTCCTCGTCGCTCTGGTACTGTTCGAGCGCGAGCAGGCTCTCCTCGCGGACCTCCTCGCTGAGTTCCAGTTGCTCGACGAGTTGCTCGACGACATCGGTCGCCGAGCGCCGCGGGATGTCCACGTCGACGGCGGTGTCGAGTTCGTCGAGCCACTTGGTGACAGCGCGGGCCTGGAAGGACCGCTCGCCGGCCACGTCGGTCGTGTCGAGGTCGCTATCTTCCATCCGGGCCCCGGCGACCACCGCCGCGCCGGCGAGTTTCGGGGCGTCCTCGACGGTGACGTTGTCGACGCCGTCGACGGCGTCGCCGGCCATCCCGCGGGCGAACAGCCGCGCCGACGCGCTGGCGTCGACGTCGTCGGTCAGCGCGTCGATTTCGTCCTCGACGGCGCTGACGACTGCCGCGTGGTCGTCGCTCGATACCTGTCCGGCGTCGGGTTCTGATGCTGTCATTGTGTCCTCGTCGGTCGTCGCGTCCCCGGCCCCCGCCGTGTCCGTCGTCGCGCTCTCGGTCTCGCCCTCGGTCGCGGTGTCGCCGTTGCCGTCGGTGGCGGCCTGCTGGTCGGCCTCGGCCTCGCTCACGGCCTCGGTGTCGGCCTCGCTTAGGGCCTCGGTGTCGCCCTCGCCGTTGAGTTGGTAGCGGGCGGCCGCCAGTCGGTCCTCGCCCAGCAGGTCCCGGAGCTCGCGGTAGCGGTTCCGGACCGTGACGGCGCTGGTGTCTGAGATGTCGCCGAGCGTGTCCTGATCGAACTCCGACTCGGCGCCGTTGATCTCGGCCGCGAGGTACAGCGCCGCGCCCGCCGTCCCGCTGGGGGAGGTGCCACCGGCGACGACCGTCGGGTCCGTCTCGAAGGCGTCGTGGAGAATCCGCTGGCCGACCTCGATCAGTCGGTCGGGCATCTGCAGGGCCTCGCCGAACTCCCTGATGAGGTCGCCCGGGTGGGCCGGCGGCTCGCCGAGGTCCAGATACTCCGCGACGGCGTCGATCTGTCGCCGGAGCTGATCGGGCGAGACGTCCGCGTCGACGTCCGACGACGCTAGCTGGTCGGACCAGCCGTCGGCTATCTCCCGCTCGCTGACCGGGAGGCCGTCCTCGCGGCTCGACAGTGCCAGTGCCGCCGCCGCGACCTCGTCCATCCGGTCGTCGTCGATGTCGTCCTCGGTCCCGAGACGGTTGAGTCGCACCTGCGTGATCTGGAGTGTGCTGTTGGGTATCTGTAGCTGCTCGACGACCTGTGTGAGTCGCCGCTCGACACTGTCACTATCTGGCGTACTTGACATTGCCTCGTTGTTCGCGCGTCACTGTCTTAACTTTTGGAGGGTTTTTGCCGACGCTGATTTGACCCCGGCGGGCCAACCGGGGACCATATGGTCGTCTCGGAGTCACGTATCGAGCGCCTGCGAACCGAGGCCGACACCATCTTCACCCGCATCGAGCGCGTCGAGTCGGCACTCTCGGAGGCCCGCTCCAGCGACGGCGACCACTGGGAGACCGGCGAACTGACGCTGGACCTCCGGCGGCCCGACGGCGAGTCTATCGCCGTCACGCTCGACATCGACGACAGCGCGGCCGAGAACGCCCAGCGCCGCTACGAGCGCGCCGCCGAGATGGAGGCCACGCTCGAACGGCGCCGGGAGATAGCCGGTCCGCTCGCGCCGCTCCCGACGGAACCGCTGGCGGTCACGCTCCTCGTACACGTCGCCGACCACGAGACGGTGACCTCCCGGGCCGCCGCGGCCGAACTCGACGCCGACCACGACCGCATCCGGTCGCTGTGTGTGGACCTGACCGACGCCGGTCTGTTCGACCGCTCGCCGGCCGCCGACGCCGCCGACCGCTTCTCGCTGTCGGCCGACGGGCGCTCGGTCGCCGATCATCTGGACACCCGCGAGGGGACGGCGACGCTGTTGGAACTCCACGATGAGATGGCCCGGTTAGCCCGTCGCTCCACCGCGGCGGGCCGGACTACCCGACCAAAACCGCCCGCGACCTCGGGTTTTCGCGGGCACACGTCCGGGAGTTGTACCAGGCGATGCGGGCCGTCGGCCTCGTGCAACCGTACGAGGGGTCGATCATCAAGGGCAGTGAGCGGAAACTCAGCCCCAAAGACGAGACTCACAAGAAACACACCTACTACGTGACGACGACTGTCGCCGACCGCATCCTCCGGGAGGAGTGATCGTGTTTCCTGTCGCTGTGTATCGGTGCGACGGTAGTGTTCAGACACGCACCGAACAAAGAGCCTGTTTCTGCCGGCCAACCAGACGAACCCTGGTGGACTGAAAGGGCGAGGCCAGTTCCGGGAACCCCGGCGATGCAAGCACTGCACCGAGCGAAGCGAGGGAAGCGCACAGCGAGCCGCGGGACTGGAACTGGCCGAGGGCTTTCTGTCGCTTCCCACTCTTATTTGAACATCATAGGTGCGACCGGCCGAAATCGGGCGGTCGATACCGGAGTGACCGACGTGGGACACTACGACTGGCACCGCTTTTGACTGTCCCGTCCCAACGCCGACTATGACCGACAATTTGGCGTGGGAACGGCTGGACTCGACCGTCGCGTACACCTGCCCGGGCTTCGACGTCGTCCACGAGGACGTCCGACTGCCCGACGGGACCGAGACCGACTCGACTACGTCTCCGAGCGGTCGTCGAGCATCCGGATCACCCGCGAGCGCTTGAGCACGTCGATCAGGACGCCCTCGTACTCCGCGGCGGCGAAGCGCTCTGCCACCCGCGGGATGAAGTCGTGCTCGAAGTTCGGCAGCGCTATCAGGACGGCGTCGATGGCCTCGCCCGCGGCGATGACGTCGTCGATGGGCGTCTCGGTCCGGCGGGCCTGTGTCGAGGCGGCGACGCCCGCGGCCTCCCCGGTCGCTTTCACGCCGTCGCTGCTCGCCACGCCGCCGTCGGTCTGTACGTCCCCGCCGCTGGCGCTGTCGATGTTGCCCTCCGTCGCTGCCAGCAACTCCGGCACGTCGAGGCCGTTCTCGTCGACGGCGGCCCCGTGGCGGTCACAGGCCGCCACCGGCGTCAGCCCCTCCTTGTGTTGTGCTACCTCAAGCGTTCGCCGCCCGATGCCGCCACAGCCCAGTACCGCGAATGTAATCTCCTCCATGTCAGTCCTCCGTCTCTGTCAGTCCCCGGGCCTTGACCGCCTCGGGGTCGAACTCGTTTGCGTCCATATTCGGCTCCAGTCCCGCGCGCTCGACGACGGCGATGTCCTCGCCCGCGGACTGTCCCTCGGTCGTGAGGTAGTCTCCAGTGAGCAGGCCGTCCGCGCCGGCCTCGAACGGCAGGTGCTGTTCGTCGACGTCCAAGTTGACCTCCCGGCCGCCGGTCAGCCGGACCCGAGCGGTGGGGTGGAGCAACCGGTAGACCGCGATGGTCTTGATCAACTCCGGCGTCTCGATGGCCGCCGACTCGTCCAACTCCTCGCCCAGCGGCGTCCCCGCGACGGGGTTGAGGACGTTCACCGGGAGCGAGGAGACGCCGATGTCCTGTAGCGCCAGCGCCGCGTCGACCCGGTCGGTCGGCGTCTCGCCCATCCCGAGGATGACCCCGGCACAGAGGTCCATCCCGACCTCTTTGGCCAACTCCAGGGTCTCGACGCGGTCCTCGAAGCGATGGGTGTCGACGATTTCGGGGAAGAACCGCGGCGAGGTCTCGATGTTGTGGTTGTAGTGGTTCAGCCCCTCCTCGGCCAGTATCTCGGCCTCCTCGCGCGTGAGGATGCCGAGGCTGGCGTCGACTTCCACGTCCGTCTCGTCCCGAACCAGCCGTATCGCTTCGAGCACCTCCGCCCACTCCTCGGGGCGGTGTTCCTTCGAGACGCCCTTCTCGGCGACGACGATACCGAACCGCTGTGCGCCGTCCCGTTCCGCTCGCTTCGCGGCCTCAAGCACCTTCTCCGGGCCGAGGAAGCCGTAGCTCTCGACGCCGGTGTCGAAGTGGACCGACTGGGCACAGAAGCCACAGTCCTCGGCGCAGTCGCCCGCCTTCGCGTTCACGATGGAGCAGGCGTCGACCGTCCCGTCGCCAAAGTGTGCTCGGACGGCGTCGGCCGCCGCCGCGAGCGCCTCGACCGGCTGGGCGATCAGCGCCAGCCCGTCCCGCCGGTCGAGTCGTTCGCCGTCCAGTACCCGACCGAGCGCCCGGTCGACCGTCCGGTTGCCTGTCTCGTAAACCACACACCCATCCTCGGTTGACGACGACATAAAGATGGGTGCTAGCGTCTCACACGCTCACCGACAACGCCGAGTGGCCGGCGCCCGACGGTCTTCGTATGGACCTCGTCTGTTCGGACTGCGGCCGGACCTACCCCGCGGACGGCCCGTGGCGCTGTTCGTGCGGTCACGCGCTCGATTTCGCCGACCAGCCGTTGCCGGACGGCGGTCCGCCCGCGGCGATGGACCGGTCGGCGGGCCTGTGGGATTTCGAGGCGTTTCTCCCGGTCGAGTGCCGCGTCTCACTGGGCGAGGGTTGGACGCCGTTGGTCGAGGCGCCAGCGTGGGACGCCCAGTTCAAACTGGAGTACATCTTCCCAACGGGCAGTTTCAAGGACCGCGGCGCGACGACGACGCTCTCCCGGGCGCTGGCGCTCGGTGCCGACCGCGTCCTCGAAGACTCATCGGGCAACGCCGGCCTCGCCGTCGCCACCTACGCTGCCCGGGCCGACCTCGACGCCGAGATATTCGTCCCCACCGACGCCAAGCCGGGGAAACGTCGGGCCATCGAGCGAACCGGCGCGACGCTCCGACCCGTCGAGGCTCCCGACAGGCCGTCACTGACGCCTGCGTCGCGGCCGTCGAGGACAGTGACGCCCACTACGCCAGCCACGCGTGGGACCCTGCGTTCCTCGCCGGCACGGCCACCGCCGCCTTCGAGATTGCGGCCCAGCGCGACTGGACCGCTCCCGACGCCGTCCTCACGCCGTTGGGCCACGGCACGCTGTTTCTCGGTGCCTACCGCGGGTTCGACGCCCTCTACCGGGCTGGCTGGATCGACTCGATGCCGCGTCTGCTCGGCGCTCAAGCCGCCGGCGTCGCCCCCGTCTCGGCGCCCTCGGTGGCGACCCCGGGAGCGAGCGCAACGCGGCCGCCGACGGCATCCAGATCACCGACCCCGTACGGCTGGATCAGGTCCTCGACGCTATCGACGCGACCGACGGCGACGCCCTCGCTGTCGGGACCGAGGCGACCCGCCGCGAACACGACCGCCTCGCCCGGGCGGGCTTTCACGTGGAACCGACCTGCGCCACCGCGACGGCGGCGCTATCAGCGTTCCGCGACCGCGGCGTCCTCGCGCCCGAGGACGACGTGGTGGTCGCACTGACCGGGAGCGGTCTGAAAGGCGAGTGAGTGGTGGGGAATGCGGGCTTAGCGACACGTCGCTCACCTTCCTTCTCGGAGTTCCCTGAATTGGTATGGGATATTATGAATTCTCTGGGGTAATCCCTGAAAACACTTTCTATGGTGAGTAGCGTCGCTCTCGACCATCGAAGAAGTGTAAGATAAGTATCAGGTCCGGGTGCGAGAATCGAACCCGATGGCGAGACTCGCTTCGCTCGTCTCGCGTGGTTCGATTTCGCCTTCCGGCTTTTCCACTCCTCCCTTCGGTCGTCGTGAAAAAGTCCGGGTGCGAGAATCGAACCCGCGTCCCAGCCTCCACAAGGCTGGAGGATAACCACTACCCTAACCCGGACACGCATCATACCATAGCCCGACTGCGATTGATATAGGTTACGTTCCGCGGCGGCGACGAACTGTAGCGTTCAAGTGTCCCGAGGGTGAGTGCACGACTACGCGGCGACTTCATATGGCAGGGACGGCGCTCTCTAGGCTGGTCGAACCGTTCGGGCGGACCGAGACGTATCGCCGGCTGGCGTATCTCCTGCTTGCGGTACCGCTGGGACTGGCCTACTTCGTCGTCTTCACCGTCGGGTTACTCGTCGCGGCGGCGCTCTCGCTGACGTTTTTCGGCATCCCCATCGGTATCCTGCTCGTCCTCGCGAGTCGGTACGTCGCCGAGTTCGAACGGGCACAGGCCCGGCGGTTCCTCGGGATGGACGTGCAGGCGCCGAACGACACCCGGACCGACGACGACAGCTTCTGGAGCCGTCTCTGGGCGCGGCTCTCCGCGGGGTCGACGTGGAAGGGCATCGGCTTCTTCTACGCCAAGTTCGGGCTGGGGCTGGGCGCGCTCGCGTTCCTCTGGACGCCGATAGCGCTCGCGCTCGTGTTCGTCCTCGCGCCGGTGTTGTTCCTCGCGGGCGTCGACCTGACACTGTTCGGGGTGGGACTGGAGAGCCTCACGGCGACGGTCGTCGCCGTCCCGGTCGGTGGCCTGTTGTTGCTGCTTTTGGTGCCGCTCGCGGTGTTCACGACCCGGCTCTGGGAGACGCCGACCAACCTCCTGTTGGACCGCAACCGCCGGTAGGGGTGTTTCACGCGGTGCAGTTCGGGACCCGGTATTAGGTGTCCGGGTGTCTTCGACATCGACATAGTGACGACGAACGACAGCACGAGCCTGCTCCGGCGCGCCGTCGACGTCCCGTTCCGGGCCCAGACCTACCGGAACCTGCTGTATCTGGGAATGGCGTTCCCGCTCGGCATCTGCTATTTCGTCCTGTTCGTGACCGGTCTCTCGCTCGGAATCGGGCTCCTCATCGTCTGGGTCGGGCTCCCCATCCTGTTGTTGACGCTGGTCGGGGCGGCAGCGGCCGCCGGCATCGAGGTGACGCTCGCCCGGGAACTGGTCGGTGTCGAGGCCGAACTCCCCTCAGTGCTACGGGAGGCGACGGTCGGCGACCGGGTCGTCCTCCCCGGAGACGGCTTTCTCGACGCCGTCCGCAACCTCGTCACCGCGCCGACGACGTGGACGAGTGTCGTCCTCGTCCTCGCCAAGTTCGCGTTCGGCATCGCCGCGTTCGTCGCCCTGACGACCGTACTGGCCGTCTCGACGGGGCTTCTCGCCGCACCGCTCCTGTACGACAACCCGGACATACAGGTCGGACTCATCGGGCCCGCGGACGTTGGGCCGTACACGCTCGGACCCGTGGCCGTCGAGACGCTCCCGGCGGCGCTCGGCGTCTCGGTCCTCGGCGTTCTCTCGCTGTTCGTCGGCCTCCATCTCCTGAATCTGCTCGCGCGAATCCACGCCACCTACACGGCGCTGTTGCTCGGCATCGGCTCCGACGATACCACGTCTCGATAACTAGACTGGGAACTGAAAAGGGAGGAACCCGACTGTCAGGATATGCTTCCGACACTCGACTGCCGCCTCGGTCCCGGACCGCCGTCCCGGGGGGCGACTGGGTGGTCACGATGACCGGCGACCCCACAGCGGTCCCGCTGTCGGCGGTCCCGACGCCGATGGCGACGGTCACCATCGCTGACGGGCGTCCGACGCTCTCCCGGACGAACGAGGCGTTCGTCGACGCCTTCGGCCCCGTCGAGGCGGACACGACCATCGGGGAGTGGTGGCGGTCCGCGCCCGTCGAGAGCGACGCCGTCGATGTCGCCGACCTGCGCACGGCCCTGACCGGCGGCGAGGACATCGACGGGCAGGTACGCGTCTCCGTCGACGGGCAGACCCGAACGTACCGCCTCCGGGCCGCCGTCGACGGCGGGGCGCGGACGCTCTCGGCGGCGCCCGAGCGGGGGAGCGTCGTCGATGCCGACCGCATCGCGACGGTCGTCAGCCACGACCTCCGGACCCGCTGAACGTCGCCTCGGGGTCGATGCAACTCGCCCGCGAGAGTGGGGACCCGACCCACTTCGACCGCGCCGAACGCGCTCACGACCGGATGGAGCGCCTCATCGACGGCCTGCTTACCCTCGCGACGGA
>NZ_WPCA01000040.1 GCF_009741825.1 Halapricum sp. CBA1109 | reverse complement strand
AAAAGGCTGCTCGCTCGGCCGCTGGCCTCGCGACCAGTACTTCACAGAGTACCACCGCAACGGCAAGGAGAGATTGTCGCAACGGTTCGCACGCGCCCCGTCAGGTTGGTCGCGGGTCACTCAGTTGCTCGTGACAGCAACGCACCGTGAAGATGTCGCTATTTCACGTGGATTGCCGCCCAATATCGTCTATGATGCGCGAAATAGAGTTCAGTAACATTTCGACGTTGCTCGACGACGTCGACTACCCCCTCGCACAGTCCGCTGCAACGGCGGAGTTCTCGGATGTCACGGTAGTGTTCGCCGACGGCAAAGCGGACCTCGCCAAACTGATTTCGGAGACCACCAAAGAGACGTTCCAGTCGTCCAGTGATATCGAGACGGCACTCCACAACGTGCTTCCACGCGGGGCCGTCGGTGAACCCTATCAATCGGAAGGGGACGCGTGAGCACCCCGTAAGTTTGGTCACAGGGGTTGTGTGGCGGCTCGAACGAACGTCGAAACGTGTCGAGCTACGGCGTTGCGAACACGTTCGGGACAACCGATGGGGGGATACCCGTACTACCGTCGGGTATGTCCGAGAGCGCGTCCCCCCTCGGCGAGACTGCTGCCCCGAGCGACGCCCCGACCGAGACCATCGACGTGCGGACGATGGGGCCGCCGAAACCGCTGGTCGAGACCCTCGAACGGCTGGAATCTCTCGACGACGACACGGCCCTGATCCAGTACAACGACCGCGCGCCCCAGCACCTCTACCCCAAACTCGACGACCGGGGCTACGCCTACGAGACGGTCGAGGAGAGCGACCGAACGGTGACGGTCATCTGGGCCGACGATGCGTGAAGAGACGGCGATAGCGGCGATGCTCGACCGCGGCGCGGCGGTCAGCGACCGCGAGGCCGAGACGGCGCTCGACCGACTGGAGGCGGCCGGGGACCTCGACCCAGCGGACCGCGAGGCTGTCGAAGCACTCGCCGACCGGCTGGTCGCCGGGTTGCTCGCGGGACCGGTCGCCGGCATCGAGAACGGGGACCCCGAGGCCGTCGCGGCCGCGATGGAACTGTTCGGCGAGGAGGGTAGTGCACCGATGCTCGCGGACGCGGAGACGGTGACAGCGAGTGACTGACGGGGTCGGGCTCAGCCCTGTGCCCACTCGATGGCGTCGTCGAGGGCTTTGAAGTCCTCGACGACGGCGCCGTCGATGTCCATCTTCGACTGGACGGCCATCGCGGTGATGCCCTCGGAGACGAATCCGACCTTGTCGACGCCGGTGTACTCGCCGTTCTCGGACCACACCTCGCCCATGTACTCCTGTGTCTCCGTCGGGAGATTCGTCCCCTGACCGAACACCGCGATGGTGGCCTCGATGTCGTCACGCTCCCGCGCTCGCGGTAGTGGTCGCTCGCGGCGTCTAAGTCCTCGTCTGCGAAGCCCTGCCAGCCCTCCATATACCAGATGCCGACGGTGCCGCGTTTCTCGAAGTCCCACTCGTAGTCGTCCGGGTCCGGAACTGCCGTGGATGTCATATCCATACCGATCTGACCGGCGCCATCAATAAAGCACAGATAGGTAACTATGTAGGTATCCGCTCGTCTCGGGCGGTCGGGACAGCCTGCCTCGGCACATCTAAGCCCCCGTCGCCGCTACGGACTGGTGATGCAGTTCCACGTCGACGGCGAACTGGTCGCCGAGGAGAATGCCACCGTCAGCGTCCGCGACCGCGGGTTCGCCTACGGCGACGGCCTCTTCGAGACGCTGCGGGCCTACGGCGGGACCGTCTTCGCGTGGGAGCGCCACGCCGACCGCCTCGAACGCGGGGCCGAGCGGTTGGGGATGGCCGACGCGCTCCCGCCCCGCGAGGACCTCCGAGAGCGACTCTTCGAGACGCTGTCGGGAAACGACCTCGACGACGCGTATCTCAAGCTAACCGTCTCGCGGGGCGTCCAGCCCGGGAAGCTGACGCCCGACCCCGAGGTGGACCCGACGGTAGTCGTGCAGGCGCGCCCGCTCGCTCGCGGCGGCCGCGAGGGCGACCGGTCTACGACGGGCCGGCGGTCGTCCAGAGCGTGAAGACGCGACGCGTCCCCGACGCCGCCCGGCCCGCGGACGCGAAGACGCTCAACTACCTCGACGGCGTGCTCGCCCGCCTCGAACTCCGGCGAGCCGCCACCGAGGAGTTCTCGGCCGACGAGGCACTCCTCCGAGATATCGAGGGCTACGTCGCCGAGGGGGCGACTAGCAACCTCTTTTTCGTCGACGACGGGGTGCTGAAGACGCCGACGACCGACCAGTCGGTACTGCCCGGCGTCACGCGCTCGATAGTGATCGAACTCGCCGAAAAAGAGGAGTTCCCGATAGAGACCGGCCGCTACGAAGTCGGGGACGTGCGGGACGCCGACGAGGCGTTCCTGACGAACGCGACGTGGGAACTCAGACCGGTCGCGAGCGTCGACGGCATCGAGGTCGGCCGGGGCCCGATGACCGCGCTGTTGTCGCGGCTCTACGACGAACGCGTCGAGGGAGTCTGTTACGGCGACGGGTCCTGACCCCACCCTGTGCGGTGTCGGAGAAGATCAGTAGCGGATCTCGAAGCGTGCGCCGCCGTCGTCTCCCTCGGTGACACAGACGTTCCAGCCGTGGGCGTCGACGATATCTTGGACGATAGAGAGCCCGAATCCGGTCCCGTCGCTGGTCGTGGTGAACCCGTACTCGAAGACGTCCTCGCGGTGGCTCTCGGGGATGCCGTCGCCGTCGTCTTCGACGTAGAATCCCACCGGTTGCTCGGCGCCCGAAGACGACGCCGCGTCGAGTGTCCCGATTCGGACGGTCAACGGCGGGTCGTTGTGGTCGACGGCGTTGCGGACGAGATTCTCGAAGACGTGAAGCAGTCGGTCCCTGTCGGCCTGGACAGTCGTGCTCTCTGAGACCTGAAGGTCGAGCGTCAATCCCTCGGTCTGTGCGTGATGCCAACTCTCTCTGACCACGGCGGCGATACCGACCGCGTCGGTGTCCTCTACCGACAGTCCCGCCCGGGCCATCGTCAGCAACTCCTCGATTATCGTCTCCATCCGGTCTAAGTTCTCCCGGGCCGTCTCGATGCGGTCCCGGTCTCCGGTCTCCGCCGCGAGTGCCAAGTTGCTGTCGGCGACGTGGAGCGGGTTCCGGAGGTCGTGGCTGACGAGACTGGCGAACTGGTCGAGGCGTTCGTTCTGCCGCCGGAGTTGCTGTTCGCGCTGTTTCTGTTCAGTGATGTCACGGAAGACGAGCAACCGGCCCACCGGTGCGTCGCCACCGCCTCGAATCGCTGAGACGTCCGGGGAGAACGTCCGCGCTGACCCGTCTACCCCGGCCGTTATCGAACCCTCGTCGCCGCCTTGTGTGATCCGCTCGACGCTCCCGGGGAGCGGTTCGAAGAAGCCTGTGGCGGCCATCCCACGCCAGTCCGGGGGCGCGTCGACGAGTGTCCGTGCCGCGGGGTTGCAGTCGACGACTCGGTCGCGGCCGTCGAGCATCACGACGGGGTCGGACATACCGTCGACGAGTTGCTGGCGTCCGACCGGCGTGATTCGGAGAAACCGATACCGGAAGACGGCGACGGCGAAGCCGAGAGCGGTCGCGGCGAGGGCGATGTCGGTCGCACTCAGTTCCGGCGGAATCGTCCCGGTGAACAACAGTAGGTTGGCGGTGAGCGGGATGCCGATACCGACGGCCAGCGACCCGGCCTGTCCCGTGTAGAGCGAGCCGCGATTCCGGACGAGATACTGGCCGAGTACGACGCCGGCGGTCAGTATCACGAGATAGCCGTACAGTTGTGTGATGTAAAACGCGAGTTTGAGTCGCCGGTCGAGAGCGACCCACTGGTCGAACCCGACACCCATCGCCGTCACCGGGCCGCGCGTGGTGAGGCCGGTGACTTCGTAGAGAAATTCCGGAGCCACGGCGAGGACAGCGGCAGTACCGGCGATGTGAGCGAGGGCAGCACCGACGGTCCATCGGTTCACCCACTTCGTGTTGTTCGAGTACGCCAGCGCGAGCCACAACATCGAGTAGACGAACAGCCACACCGCGATAGCGTTGATGAAGTTGACGGCGAGGAGTTTCGCCGACGCCGACGTGGCCACGTCCTCGGCGATACCGCCGACTTCCCAGAGACTGATCGCCACCATCAACGAGACGAACGCGGCCAGTTCCGACCGGTGGCCGCGTCGGTAGTACTGGGTCACTGCGTAGGCGGCCAGTGATACCGCAACCCCCAGAACGAGGACGTTTATCGGGAGTTGCGGCGTTACCTGACACGTCAATATATGACAACGTCTATGCGCCATCGTATTTGAATTTGGGGTCGGTTGGACCGACTGGGGACCGGTCGGCCGGCGTCGTCGTTCAGTGGGTTACGTCCGGATAGCTCTGGAGTGGGTATTTCGAAGCCGTGAGACAGCCGCCGCTCTTGGCGACCCGACTGCCGGAGCGTCGAGTGCGCTACCAGTCGACGGACACGGTGCCGTCGCCGTGTGGGTCCGGCGCTATCTCCTCGCCCGTCTCGCGGTCGATAACGTGGATGACGCCGTCGTCTTTCTTCGCCGGACACGCCTCGGCGGCCGCGACGTTGTGCTCGAGGTCGGCCTCCCCGAAGAAGTACGTCGCCGGCGTCGCTAGTCCCGTCTCGATGTCCATCGACCAGTTGTCCGAGACCTCCGCGCACCGCCCGGCACCGATACACTTGTTCGCCTCGAAGATGATCTTGTAGGGCTTCTCGGCGACCGGCGGGGCGTCAGCCTCGCCGAACTCAGTCGGATCCAGCGTGTCGTCCTCGGCCATACTGGAGACAGGAGAGCGAACCCTTTCGTGGTGTCGGTCGGTGGCAATTAGTACCGGCCCCGTCTACGGCGGCGTATGACGGACACTATCGAGTGGCAGTCCTACGACGGCGACCCGGATAGCACCGTCGTCGGCGACGTGCGCGTCTCCGACCCGGTCACGGTCGAGTACCTCGACATCAAACGGGAACTGCTGGCGTACCTCCCGCCGGGGTACGCAGAGACGGACCGAGCTTACCCGGTCGTCTATATGCACGACGGCCGGAACCTCTTCGACGAGGCGGCCAGCAACGACGGCGAGTGGGGCGTCGACGAGACGATGGAGGAGTTGGCCGACGACGGTATCGAAGCCATCGTCGTCGGTGTCCCCAACGCCGGCGAGGATCGGATGGCCGAGTACGCGCCGTTTCTCGACACCGCGACGCTCCCCCCGGATATGGCCGAGCAGTTCCCCGAGGGCGAGGTCTACGGCGACCAGTACCTCGATTTCCTGCTGGAGACGGTGAAACCGGCGGTCGAGTCGGCGTTCCGGACGAGCGACGACCGCGAGGAGACCGGTGTCGCCGGGTCGTCGATGGGCGGGTTGATCAGCCTCTACGCGCAGTTCCGGGAACCGGAGACGTTCGGGTTCGCGGGCGTGATGAGTCCGGCCGTCACGCCGCCGTTCACGGAGGTATTCGAGTTCGTCGAGTCCGTCGGCCACGTCGACGCCCGGATCCACGTCGATGTCGGCGGTGAGGAGTTCGCGGAGGAGCCGGCGCAGTCCGAAGCGTTCGAGGACGGCGCGCGTCGACTGGCCGACACGCTGGAGGAGATGGGTTACGACGAGGAGTTACAGTTCGTCTACGAGGCCGACGCCGTCCACCACGAGTCGGCGTGGCGGCGGCGCTTCCCCGAGATGATCCGGTTTCTGCTCTAGTCGCGGTGGACGGTGACCGACTCGATCTCGATCGTCTCTTGTGGCTGGTCGCGGGCGTCGGTCGAGACCGAACCGATCTCCTCGACGACGTCCATCCCGTCGGTCACTTCACCGAACACCGGGTGCTTCTCGTCCAGATGGGGCTGAGCGCCGAGTGTGATGAAAAACTGCGAGCCGTTGGTGTCGGGGCCGCGGTTGGCCATCGAGAGGATGCCCGGGCCGTCGTGGCGGAGGTCCGAGTGGAACTCGTCGTCGAAGGTGTAGCCCGGGCCGCCCTTGCCGTTGCCGAGCGGGTCGCCGACCTGCACCATGAAGTCCTCGATGACGCGGTGGAACTCCACGCCGTCGTAGAGCGGGTCGATCCGCTTCTCGCCGGTCTCGGGGTCCTCCCACGCGCCGCTGCCGGGTTCGACCTCGGCCGCGTCGTAGTCGTCGGCACCTTCGGCGAGGCCGACGAAGTTCTCGACGGTTCGGGGTGCGCGCTCGTCGTACAGTTCGACCTCGATGTCGCCCTTGTTCGTGTGGATAGTCGCGGTCAGATCACTCATACCCGTCACGTCGCCGGGACCGGTAAAAACACTGGCGGTGGGCCGAGCCACCGGATTTTACTTTCGGGTCGCGTACACCGAACTATGACCGACGACCCCGAAGCGACCCTCGAACAGTGGAAGGAGTCGATGCAGGCCGAACACGCCGAGGCCATCGAGAACCCCGACCCAGAGGCCGACCACCGAATCGAGGGCGTCGCGCAGGTGAGCTACCGCGTCACGTTCGACTACGATCCCGAGGCGGACAGCCTCGAACGCGCCGACCGCGAACAGGTCGAGGAACTCGCCGACCCCGAACTGCTGTCGTGTGCGTGTGCGTCCGCGGGATGACTCCCGAGGAGGCCCGGACGCACATCGCGGCCGCGGGCGATGGAGCCGCCTCGGAGTAGGCATACTTTTGCCGACGAGCGCGGAACCAGCAGTGTGAAAGGCTCCTCCCCGCTCCCGGTCGGTCAACACACGCTTGTCGTCCTCGTCGCCATCGCGCTGGCGTTCCCCGCGGCGGTCCTCACGACGCTGACGCCGTGGCCCGCCCTCGCGTGGTTCGTCCTGATTACGCTCGGCATTGTCGTCCCGTCGGCGTTCGACTACCAGTGGCCCGACACCGAGGACACCCGACTGGCGCTGGCGTGGACGGTCACCGCCTGCGGCGTCGCCTTCGGCGCGTTGGTGGTCCTCACAGCGGCGGGCGAATCTGTCCTCGGGACCGACCTCGCACAACTAGTCGCGTTTCTCCTCGTCACCTTCGGCGGGACGGTACTGCTGGAAGCCGTCCTCCGGAAACAGGGTCAACGCGCCTAGAACGACTGTAGGGCGGCGAGTCGCTCGGCCGGGTCGCCGCTGTCCATCGACTCGCGGGCGGCCGCGAGGCCGGACTCGACGCTGTCGGCGTCCCCGCGAGCGTAGATGCGCAGGGCGGCGTTGAGCGCCACGGCGTCGGCGAACTTCCCGGTCCGCTCGCCGGCGAGAACGGCCTCGGTGATGTCGGCGGAGTCGGCGGCGATATCGTCGACTTCCAGGTCCTCACTCTCGAAGTCCATCCCGTACTCGGCGGTCTCTATCTTGAAGTCCGACAGTCCCTCGGCGGGCGTCCACGCGGCCACGGTGGTCTCGCCCGGGCGCACGTCGTCGTAGCCCTCCTGCCCTTGGAAGAAGACGATACGGTCGAAGGTCTGACTCTCGCAAGTCTGGAGCGTCTCGGTCATCCGCTTTGCGAACGCGAGGTGGTAGAAACTCCCGAGGTGGACGCTGGCGTCGCTGGGATTTGCCAGCGTCTCGACGGTGTTGACGAACGTCCGGACTCCCATCTCGTCGCGGCGGTCGAAGAGGTCAGCGATTTCGGCATTGAAGTTGGGCTGGTAGTAGAAGCCAAAGCCCACCGCATCGACCATATCGGCGCTCTCGGCCGGCGAGAGGTCCGTCCTGACGCCCAGTTCGTCCAGCACGTGCTTGTAGGCGTCTTCTTTCTGTGTCGGGGTGCGGTCGCCGCTGTGGACGACAACGGGCGTGCCCGCGGCGGCGGCCACCAGCCCCGAGGCGACGCCCAGCAGGGCCGTCGAGTGCTTGCCGTCGTAGTTCGCGCCACAGTCGACGGGGTCGGCGTCTGGCGCGGCCGTCTCGACGCTTCGCTCGCGCATCACGTCGACGAAGGCGGCCAGTTCCTCGGGCGTGTTGCGCTTCCAGCGGTTGGCCAGCCAGAACGCCCCGAGCGTGGTCTGTTCGGGCGTGCCGTCGAGGATGCGGTCGAACGCCTCGCGGGCCTGCTGGCGGTTCATATCGTCGGCGGACTTGTGCCCCGACCCGACGACCTCGGTCATCAGTCGGCGGAGCGGCCACGGTTCGGCCTCGGTGGACTCGGACATACGCGTTCGTTCGGTACAAGGCGTCTAAAGGGACGTGGTCGCGGCGATTTCTCAGTGGCCGCTGATCGCCAGACGGAACGGCGATAGATCAGGTTGGCCGGAACGCTTTTGCGTCTCGGTGTGTCTACATAGAGTGATTGGATGTCACCGAGTGACGCGCCGATAGTCCTGGTCGTCGACGACGAGCCCGACGTGGCCGACGCGTACGCGGCGCAGTTGGGTGAGCGGTACACGGTCCGGACTGCGTACAGCGGGCAGGACGCACTGGAGATGATCGACGGCGACGTGTCGGTGGTCCTGCTCGACCGCCGGATGCCCGGGCTGTCCGGTGACGGCGTCCTCGAACGGATCCGCGGGGACGGCATCGACGCACGCATCGCGATGGTCACGGCCGTCGACCCCGACTTCGACATCATCGAGATGCCCTTCGACGACTACCTCACCAAGCCCGTCTCGCGTGAGGACCTCTTTACGACCGTCGAACGGTTGCTGACCTGCGCGAAGTACGAGTCTCAGTTCCAGCAGTTCTACGCACTCACCAACAAGATAGCGACCCTGCGGGCGAACAAGAGCGAGGCCGACCTAGAGAACAGCGAGGAGTTCGAGCGCCTCCAACAGGAACGCCAGCGCACCCGCGAGCAACTGGACGACACTATCGCCGAGTTCGACGACGACGACTTCGCGGTGATGTTCCGCGAGATGCACCCCTCGGCACCGTCCGTCGGCGACGGCGAGGAGTGAGGCCAGTGCCGTCCGTTCGTTTCCCCTTCCGAAACGTATAGGGTGGCGTACTCCCAAGCGCGGGCATCATGAGCAAGCAGCTACCGGACGTGCAGGCGTCGAGTCCGGACGTGACAGTTGGGCTCAGCAGGGTCGGGGTCACCGGCGTCGAGAAACTCGTCAAACTCGGGCGGGAGGACCAGCGACCCATCGTCCTGATGGCCGAGTTCGAGGTGTTCGTCGACCTCCCCTCTTGGCGCAAGGGCGCGGATATGTCCCGGAACATGGAGGTCATCGACGAGACGCTCGAGGCCGCCGTCGCCAACGAGGTCTACCGCGTCGAGAACGTCTGTGGCGAGGCCGCCGAACGCCTGCTGGAGAAACACGACTACACCAGCAAGGCCGAGGTCCGGATGGAGGCCGAGTACGTCACCCGCGAGGAGACGCCCGAGAGCCATATGCCAACCCAGTCGACGGCGGACATCGTCGCCTCGGCGACGGCCACCGAGGACGGGACGCGGGAGGAGATCGGCGCCCGCGTCACGGGGATGACGGTCTGCCCGTGCAGTCAGGGGATGTCCGTCGCCCGCGCCCGCCAGACGCTCGAGGACCTGGGCGTCGAGGACGAGGTCATCACCGACTTCCTCGATCAGGTCCCCCAACCGGGCCACTCACAGCGCGGCCACGCGACGCTGACCGTCGAGACGGACGGCGACCCGCCGGTCGACCTCAACGAGATCATCGAGGTCGCCCGCGAGTCGATGAGCGCCCGCATCTACAATATGGCAAAGCGGCCGGACGAGGACCATATGACCTACCAGTCCCACAGCGACGCGAAGTTCGTCGAGGACTGCGTCCGGGCGATGGCCGAGGGCATCGTCGAGGCCTACCCCGAACTGGACGACGACGCGGTCGTCCGGATGGAACAATCCAACGACGAGTCCATCCACCAGCACAACGCCCACGCCGAACGCGTCGCGCCCTTCGCAGACCTCCGCCGTGAGGTCAACGGCGGCGAGGCCCGCGGCGACTGATCTTCTCGGACGAACCACGCGGCCGGCTAAAGCCGTAGCGCTTCGGCGTTGGCCCACCGCTCGTCGAACTCCTCGCGGACGCTCGCGGCGAAGTCCGGGTCTTTGAAGTCGATGACGGCGAAGGTCCCGCCGGCGTCGAGCGGGTGGGGCACCTCGATACAGACCTCGGTGTCGTCGATGAGTTCGAAGGAACTGGTCACGTCGGGGCTGGTCCGCACCGCGAAGTTCTCGTGTGGCTGGAGGGTCGTCCGGTAGCGCTCGCCGACGGTCCGCGGAAGGTCCTCGATCATCTGGGGCCGCATCAGCAACTCGACTTCGACCCCGCGGTCGAGGGCGTCTTCGAGGCCGTCGACGACTCGCTCACCGAGGTCGTCGAGGTCGAACTGCTGGGAGAACGTCGAAGCGACGACGACGATACGGTCGTCCGCGGCCGCGAGGCGTTCGACCAGCAGGTCCGCCGTCTCCTCGGCCCCGATGGCCGTCGTCCAGAAGGTGTCCCCGACCGGGTCGGCGGCCTCTAAGTCGTCGGCGAGCGTCTCGACCATCTCCTCGTACTGGCTGGCTTTCTCCTCCAGTTCGCGCTTTTTGTCGTCCAGCAGCCGGTCAAGCGCCGTCTCGGGCTCGACGCCGGCGTATTTCTTCGGTCGGCTCGCGGTCTGGCTCCTGACGAGGTTCTGTGTCTCTAAGCTGTTGAGCACGTCGTAGATGCGCCCCATCGGCACGTCGCTCACCCGTGACAACTCCTTTGCGGTTGTCGGCCCCGTCTCCAGCAACGAGCGATACGCCCGACTCTCGTACTCCGATAGCCCGAGGTCACGAAGGCTGGCCATATCGAACGCACAGGGCCCACGTGTAAAAACGCATCGAGAGTTTACCGCGAGGCGATGTCGGTCAACAGCGACTCGAGCCCGGCCGGCGTGTCGGCCTCGCCACGGTCCTCGCCGTCGACGACCAGCGTGGCGGTGTCGCCCACGTCCGCGTTGGGGACGACGACCGTCTCGTGGTCGGCCAACCGGAGCGCCGCCCGGTGGAGGTCGCTGCCGGCCGGTCGACCGACCCGAACCGCCTGTGGTGACTGGAGTCTCGCGGCGACGCTCGCGTAGCCCGCGGCCTCGACGCCCATCCGCTCGGCGGCGTTGGCGTAGGCCGCTATCGCGTCGTGGGCGGCCTCTCGGTAGCGCTGCTCGCCCGAGAGCAACGCGAGGTCCAACAGCGCCGCCCCCGCCTCGACGGTGTAATCGAGCGGGTACAGCGGTTCGCTGAGCAGGCCCGTCTCGCCGACCGGCCCGTCCCGGAGGACGCCGTCGTCGTCGGTGAGGTGGTCGAGCGTCCAGTCGGCCACCGCGCGGGCCGGCCCGGGATCGCCAAGCACCGACCACGACGTCGTCAGTCCGGTCAGGACGCGGGCCTGATCGAGGAGGGTCCCCCGCGGCGCGTCAGCGCCGTCGTAGTGGGCGACCGCACCGTCGTCGTCTATCAGGTCGACGACTGCCTCGCGGGCGCGTTCGGCGTACCGGCGCGCGTCCGTCTCCTCGACGTATCGATCGTAGGTCAACAGAGCGTCGACGGCGAGGGCGTTGCGGTCGGCCAGCACTGTCTCGTCGACGGCGGGCGGGTCGGCCGACTCGCGGTCGCTGGCGTCGGCCCGGTAGTAAGCGTCGTCGCCGGCCTGACTCGCGGCGAACCCCTCGCCCGTCCACAGCGTCGTCGTCAGGTACTCGACGGCCCCCTGTGCCGTCTCGCGGTAGGCCTCCTCGCCGGTGTAGCGGTAGCCGTAGGCGAACGCCCGGACGAGCGCCGCGTTGTCGTCCAGCAGTTTCTCCCGGCGCGGCTGGGCCCAGTCGCGGTTGGCCGCGTAGCGGTAGAAGCCGCCGTCGTAGGTGTCGTAGAGGTGCGTGCGGACGGCTTCGAGCGTCCGCGTCGCCTGCTCGCGCGCCCGAACGAGCGCGAACTCGATGGTCGGGGCCAACGGGAACTTCGCGTCCGACCCCCACCCGCCGAACTCCTCGTCGTAGGCCGCGAGCAGTTGCTCGACCATATGCTCCTCGACGCGGGCGGTCAACTCCCCGCCCGGTGGCCGGTCGCCGCGAAGCGCCCGCGGCACCGACCCGGCGGCCTCGCCGCTCGCGTCCCACGTCTCCCGTACCGAGTCGAGGATACCCCGGAAGCCGTCGACACCGAGGAAGGTAGCGCCGGTCAGCACCTCGCCGCTGGGGGTCAGAAAGACGGTGGAGGGGAACCCACCCATCGTGTAGCGGTCCCGGACGCGCGGTTGGCGCTCGGCGTCGACCCGGACCGGGACGAAGCCGTCGTTGACGTGGGCGGCGATACGCGGTTCGGTGTAGGTGGTCGCGTCCATCTCCGCACACTCTGGCGACCACGGCACAGTCAGCGACAGCAGGACCGGCTTTCCGGCCCGCTCGGCGGTCGCGAAGGCGTCGGGCCCCCACTCGCGCCACTCGACGTTGGTGTCGTCCATAGCCCCGCTTGGGGCAGGCCCGACAAGAAGCTTCCACTCGAAAAAGTTCATCAGTCGCCGGCCAGTAGCAGGCTATAATGCTCCGGATCCTCGCGCTGCTGTTGCTCATCCCCCTGCTGGACATTATGGTACTGCTGGTGGTCTCGGGGATCATCGGCCCGGTGGCTACCGTCGCCCTCGTCGTCCTCACCGGCCTCGTCGGGGTGTTGCTCGTCCGCGCGGAGGGGAGACACACCATCCGGAAGATACAGGAGAAACTCGCCCGCGGGGAGCCACCGACGGACGAACTCATCGACGGTGCGCTCCTCGTCGCCGCCGGCGCGTTCCTGTTGACCCCCGGCATCGTCACGGACGCGACGGGCATCCTGTTCGTCTTCCCGCTGACGCGGTACCCCATCCGCGCGGCGCTGAAGCGCTGGGTCGTCACGCCCTACATCGACGCCAAGACCGGCGGCTTCGCCAGCGGCACCGTCTACACCGCGGGCTTCCCCGGCAACGCCGAGGCGAACGTCGGCCCGAGCGGCCCCGAATCGCGCGAGGACGACACCTACGACGTGACCGACGACTCCTACGACATCGACGACGACCGGGAGTGACGTGGGACCGGAAACCGTGGGACGGCTCCCCGCCCTCCCCCCGTATAGTAACGCTTAAACATAGGACCCCAGTACACTGGAATGCGCTCGCCTGGGCCAATAGCTCAGTCAGGTTGAGCGCTCGGCTGATAACCGGGAGGCCTCCGGTTCAAATCCGGATTGGCCCATCCCAATTCCACTCGGCCACTGGCCGAACGGAATCGGGCTATTCACCTCCCCAGCCTCTTCATCTCGGACGATTCACCTCTTAGAGAGTGGTCTCTCGGACGTGAGGTCAGGTTTCGGTTACTTGTCAGGCGCCACCTTCCCGACGTATTCCCGACGAAACAACTATCGGTAAGACTATCGTATTACTCTGGTATGTCCGAAGCGAGTACCGGCGGTGACGACACGGACGACATCGTTACGGTGAACTTCAAAGCGACCGAGTCGTTCTTGGAACAGATCGACGATACGTGGCAGGGGCGCGGGTTCAACAGTCGAAGCGAGTTCATCCGATATACACTCCGGGATGCCATCGAGTTCCCGACGTTCGACCGCGACGAACTGATCGCGTTGCTCGAAGCCGAGGCAGATGTCAAGGAGGATGGAACGATGAGTGCCGAGGAGGCACGCGAGCGGTTCGGCACGGACGATGCCTGACGACGGCTGGACGTGGGAACTCGCGTCGACGGCGGAAGACGATCTCGGTGGGTTGCCTCCGGACGATCAGGACCGTGTGATCGAGAAACTCAACGAGATTGTCGACTCGCCGTGGCGTGACCCACCGGACTACGGTGAGCCACTGCGGAACAGTCCCTACAAGAAGATCCGTGTCGGTGATCTTCGGCTCTCCGTCGCGTTCCGTCAGGGTGACAATCGGCTGGTCGTCGCCCGAATCAAACGCCGCGGTGGTGCGTACACCGCCGACGACGACTGACCGTGACCGAGTGAGGGACACGATCACGATAGCAACGGTTGGCGGTCTCCACTCACCCCTAATCGTACCGAAGCAACGCCTCGTCGAAGGCGGCCGGCGTCGACTCCTCGCGGGCGAACGTGTACAGCGCGACCTTGGCGATAGCGCCGAGGGTGTAGCCGGCGAGTAGCCCCGCCGCGAGGACGAGGCCGCCGACGGCGAGGCCGGCGACCAGCAATTCCCCGGACGGGCCGACGAGCAACGCGGCGGCGACGATGGCGACACCGGGCAACGCCAGCAGGAAGCTGACGATACCGACGCCGAACTCCGACCCGAGCGACTCGCCCCACGTCTCGCGGACGAGGCGCGCGCTCTCCTGAATCATCGTCGCCGGGCCGGCGTCCTCGAAGACGATGACGGGGACGACGAAGTACGTCAGCGCGGCCCATCCGAGGCTGAGGAGCGCACTGACGATGGTCCCGACGATGTCGCTCGACTCCTCTAGGGTACGCAGGAGGAGACCGACCAGTGCGCTGAGCAGGGCCCACCCGAGCAGTGCCGGGAGGTGGCCGGCCGCGGCGCGGAACGCCGCCGCCACCGAGGGGTCGCGGCCGGCGAACGTCTCGCGGACCGCCCACGACAGCGCGGCGATGGAGAACGAAGCGAGGAAACTCGTCCCGACGTAGACGGCCGCGAGCGTCCCCACCGCGACCGGGAGCGAGTCCATCGTCTCGGTGGCGACGACGCCGCCGACGGCGGTGGCGACGAACGCCGCCATCGCGACCCCGCCGAGGAGCGGGTAGACGACCAGTCCGGGGTTGTCCCGGAGGACGCTGGCGCTCTGTCCGGCCAGCCTGAATCCGGTTCCGAGACGGCCGCGGAGGCTCATCGGGCGCTCACCTCGCGGGCGACGCGTCGGCGACACCGCTGGAGGGCAGGTAGTTGCATACAACAGAACGATCGATGGACGACCTAATAAATCCCCGAGGCGAGATTCGTGGAACGAACACGGGGACGGGGCCGGCCCCGACACACCGCGGTTTAGTCACTCCGGGCCGAACGGGGGAGTATGACTGAGATCGGATTCGTCGGTGCAGGCGCGGCGTCGGCGGCGGCGACGTACGTCCTCTCGGAGACGGTCCCCGACGCGGAGATAACGGTGCTGGAGAAGTCCCGCGGGGTCTGTGGCCGTGCGGCCACGCGCCGACACGGCGAGTTGACCTACGACTACGGGGCGAACTACCTGAAAGACGACGACCCGCGCGTGGTCGAGTTGCTGACCGAGACGGTCGACGACGAGGGGATGGTCGACACCGAGGGGCCCGTCTACACCTTCGACGAGGACGGGAGCGTCTCGGAGGGCCGGGACGCCGACGACCACAAGTGGAGCTATCGGGCGGGACTCACGCAGATAGCCAAGCGACTGTTCGGCGAGACGGACGCGACTATCCACCACGGGACGCGGGCGGAGACGCTCCACCGGGACGGCGATCAGTGGCGCGTCACCGACACCGACGGCGGCGAGTGGGGTCCCTTCGACGTGCTGGTCCTGAACCCGCCCGCGCCACAGACGGCCGAGTTGCTGGCCGACGCGGCGTGGGAGTCCGATATACGGGCGGAACTCCAGTCGGCCGTCGAGGCAGTCCCCTACCGGACCATCTGGACCGCGGTGTTACACTACGAGTTCGAACTCGACCGGCCCTACTACGGACTGGTCAATACCGACAAGGAACACGACATCGGCTGGATATCCCGGGAGGAGTGCAAGCCCGGTCACGTCCCCGAGGGGGAGACGCTGTTGATCGTTCAGGCCAACCACGAGTGGTCGGTCGATCACTACGACGGCGACCCGGCCGAGAACGTCGCGGAACTGGCCGCGTCGGCCGCCGAGATAATCGGTGACGACCGCCTCGCCGACCCCGATTGGACCGATCATCAGGGCTGGCGCTACGCGCTCCCGGAAGACGGTGTCAGGATGGGGGCACTCGAAAGTGCCGAGGACGAAGGGCTGTACTGTGTCGGCGACTGGGTCCCCGGCGAGGGGCGGCTACACGCGGCGCTCAAAAACGGGCTGGAGACAGGCGAACGCCTCTCCTATCGCCTCTGAAGCCGTCCCGACCGGCAGCGGACTACTTTCACTCCGGGCCTGTCATTGATTTTCCGTGGCTGTGACGGTCAGGTATGGGCAAGTGGAAGCGGGAGTACCTGATCGTCGACCCGGGTGATCGGGACGTAGACGCGGTGGCCGGCGACCTCCGTGCGTCGCTCGCGTCGGTCGATATCGACGGGGTCGCACACCCAGAGCGGAGCGTGACGGTCGAAGACGGGCGAGTGCACTGGGACAGCGGCGAGGTCTATCGGAACATCCAGGGCCGACTCGAGGCTATCGCGGACAGCCTCGACGTCCCGTGTGCCTGGGCCGTGACGATCACCCAGCACGAGGTAGATTCGACAGGGAGTGCGGCGCTGTTCGTCTGGGCCGACGGCGGTCTACGGCTCGTCGAGTCCTCGCCTCGCGCCAGTTACCTCCGGGGAAGCGACGGCGTCTGGTACCTGGGGAAGGCCTGGGGAATCGAGGGCGACGCGAGGTGCTCTTGGACGGGTTCGAACCGGGCAGACGGCCGCTCTCGGGCGAGCCAGTCGTGGCGCCGGTGACCGACGTGGCGCCACCGCTGGCGCGGTTCGTGGCACCGCTGTCGGACGACCCCGTCGAGACACGAGCGGCCGCCGAGGACGCTGTCCGCGACGCACCCGACGAACGACTGACCGCCCGCATCGAGACGCTCATCGGAGACGTGGCTACGACCGACGGCCGCGAGCGTGTCGAGGCCCTGGAGCTTCTGTACGCGGCCGCTGCCGAGAACGCTGTACCGCTTGATGTGACACCGCTTCCGGTTCTGGACCTGCTGGAGACACCGGGACGGGCGGGGATGCTCGCAGCCGTCATCGTACGCGAACTAGCCTACGACCGGCTCGACACCGGAGATCCAGCGGACGTCCCCGACCGACGGCAGCGAGCGGAACATTTCGGGCTCGAGAAGGCACGGTCCGACGTGGAGCCCTCGGTGCTCGACGCGCTGTCCGCGGACGACCCCCACGTTCGGGCCGGCGCTGCGCGGGGCGTGTTCAAGATGGCCTGGTCGAGGCGGGGACTGCCCTCGATCACTACGGGTGACATCTCGGGGCCGGAGCTGTTCGAGCACCTGATGGGCGCGACCGACGACGAGGACCCGCGAGTCAGGGCCTACGCGACGCTGGCGGCGGCGCTGGTCGTAACGCACCTCGACGACGGGGCTGTCGACAGCGCGCTGTCGGCCGTCGCGCCCGCCATCGAGGACGACCCGGTCGTCCGAGACAGGGTGGAGTGGCTTCTGTCGACGTGGTCCGAAGACGGGTCGGCGGCCGTCGTCTCGGACCTGATCGGGGCCGTCGCCGGAACGCTCGGTCCCGAGTGGGTCGACCGTCTCAGCGGAGGGCGGCGTCTGCTCGACAGCGAGTCCGTCGAGGCGACACTGGCGGAGTTTCCGGCGTCTGGATCGGCGCTAGAGGCCGCACCGACAGCCTCGCTAGCGGCGCTCGTCACCGCTGCCGGTGACTCGCTGGACGCGCCCGACGGACTCGTTGAACGGCTGCTTGACGGTATCGAGGACGCACCGGTGGCGGTCACTGAGGCGCTGGTAACGGTCGGCGGCCCGGACGCGTCGCATCTCGAGACCGCCGTTCGACGGTTGACGGCACTCTCCAGCGAGGGGACCGTGGCGGCGACGGAGGCGCTCGTGGAATTCGGGACAGCGCGACCGAACGTGCTGGCCACCAACTGGGACACCGTCGTCACGGGGCTGGACTTCGAGGGTGAGCGCGCGATACCGTCCGCACGAGTCGTCGGCACGATGGCGCTGACAGACCCGGAGACTGTCACAGATACTGCCAGTGTGGCGGCCACAGTGCTCTACGAGGCACTCGACGTGTCGGGCGCGGACCGCCGTCGGGAGCGGATGGACATGCTGGTCGCCCTCGCGGCCGCCGACCCGACAGCGGCTCCCCCGGGTGTCGATCCATTCGTCGACGATACGGCCGACCCCGACCGGGAGATTCTGGCTGTCGTCGCCGAGGCAGACCCATCGACGGCCGGGACGGCGCTCGCCTCGTTGCTCTCGACAGTCGACCCGACGAGTAGAGAGTACTGGACGCTGCTCGGGGTACTGGAGGAGTGCCCGACTGCGGCGACACACGTGGTCGAGCAACTCGTGACCGTCCTCGTCCGGAGGGAGGGACACGGGAACCGCCGTGACCGGGCCGCCGCTGCCGTCGCCGGTGCCGCGGCGACCGACCCGACGACGGTCGAACCACACGTCGGCACGCTCGTGACGTTGCTCGCGGACGGCCGGGCGACAGTCCGTGAGAGCGCCGCCGAGGCGTTGGGGGCGGTAGGCGAACACGACCCCGACGCTCTGCCGCCCGCCGTCGCGACACTCTCAGACGGTGACCGAGGCGAAGACTGGCCGGTGGCGCCGCTGGCGGCGTCAGCCCCGCGGCTTCTCGAACAGGCCGTCCACAACGCCGTCGCGGGGCCCTACCACGGGAGCGGCGTCGGTGACCTGCTGTCGACCGTCGCAGCGTACCACCCGGATATCGCGGCCGACGGGACGACGCGTCTCGTCGAACGGGCCGACGCCGTCGGCCCGACGAGTTCCCGCTGGGACCTGCTGGAACAGGTCGCCGAATCGAACCCGGAACTGGCCGCGCTCGGTCTCGAACAGGTCGTCGAGAACGTTGTCTCGGCTGTCGAGGAGTCCCACAGGCTGGCACGCTTGCCGGCGGCGCCGCTGGCGGTCCTCGCCGACTACTACCCGCGACGGACGTGGGCGCTGCTCGAACAGCACGACCCGGAGTGCGATCCGTCGTCACTGCCCGACCGGGCGTCCGAGCGGAGGGCCGAGGAGACGCTGACGGCCGTCGTCTCCGCCGCCAGCCCGGACGCACCGATTCCGGAGTCCCGCCGGTCGCTCGCCGACGAACCGGCCGAGCACGACTGATCGGGGGTCTCGTTGCTCGGACGGAGTCGCGACTCCACGCCTTTCGACGTGTCGTCGAAAATCAGACTGCGCCCGAGAAAAGAACCGTTAGAGGTGCGTCTCGGTGTCGATGTGGCCTTCCTGTCGGAGTTGTTCGGCGTCCTGTTTGGTGTAGCGCCACTCGACGTTGGCCTTCTCGTCCTGCCAGTCCCACGGTTCGACGAGGACCACGTCGCCCTCCTCGATCCAGGTTCGGTACTTCATACGGCCGGGAATCCGGCCCATCCGGTTCTCCCCGTCCTCACATTGGACGCGGATGTGGTTCCCGCCGTTGTGCTGTGTGACCACTGCGAATAGCTCGTCGCTAGAAGGCATCCGCAGATTCTTCCGGCCTGTTTCGTCGCTCATACCATATAGAGAACCCCCGCACGGATAAGTGAACGGCGATTCCTGCTACCATTTCTCACGGTAGCGTCTCCCGATTTGCTACGAGAGGTCCTCGTTGGCGCTGTCAGCGTTCAATCCCCGCCGCTGGAGCATCTCGTCGCGGTCGCTCTCTATCGTCATCTCGGGCACTTCGACCGGTTGACCAGTCTCGTCGATGGCGACGAACGTGAACGAGGACTCGCTGGTGACGTCGCACTCGCCCGTCAGCGGGTCCTCCCGTTCGGCCTTCAGGCGGACGCCGACGCTCGTCCGGCCGGCGTCGTACACCCACGCGGTCACGACGGCGATGTCGCCTCGCGGGATGGGGCGCTTGAAGTCGAGGCCGTCGACGGCGGCGGTGACGCAGGGCGACCCGGCAAAGCGCATCGCCGACATCGCGCCCGTCTCGTCCATCAGTTTCATCACGATACCCCCGTGGGCGGTGTCGTAGTTGTTCGTCTGGTTGGGCTGGATGCGGTGACGGTTCTCGATGAACGTCTCGCTCGGCGTTGGCATCAGCTGTCCGTTCTCGGTCCGGCGGTATGGGTGTGCGGGTTCCGTGCGTCGGTGACGGGAGACCGCGTGCGGTCTCAGACGACGCTACTCGACGGCGTTCGCGCGCCAGTCGGCGAAGGCGTCGAGGGCGGCCTCGTCGAATCGCTCGATACAGGGCACCTCGTAGGGATGGAGGGCCTCGATTCGGTCGGTCGCCGTCTCCGGGGCCGTCACGTAGAGGGTGGCCATCACTCGGCGAGGGGGTTGTACGCGCCGTTGATGCTCCACTCGTGGAGGCAGAACGGCGACCCGTAGGCCTTCTCGCCGTCGCTCTCGACGATGCGCCACGTACCGAGGTCGTCGTCCCAGCGGTCGCGCCGCCCACACCGCTCACACTCCCGTTCGTTCGGTGGTACGATAGTCGCCATACACGTGGATTCGCTGCCGCCCTCTAAAACGTCTCGGTCACCCGCCCGCAGTCCGCGCCCGCGAGCGTCGCCGTCCGGCCGACACGCCCACTGCGCCGCCGACAGTCCACAACGCTTATACCGCGTCAGTAGTCCGCTCGCGCGTCGAACCCGGCGTCCGAGGGCGCGGTGGACCGGCCGCTCGAACCCCGAACGCACCGCGTCCGCTCGCTGATGGTACATCATCCTGTCGGTATGTCGGCGCTCAGACGGCCGTATTCGGGCGGTAGAGCGAAACCGGAGCAAGATTTATAAACCCTGTATATCTTTAGAAAGATTCATGGCACGACCCAGCCGGCAGCGGGAGCGGGCGGACTCTCAGGCTTCTACACAGGAAACCGAGAACGAGGAGGAGACCGAAGGGGAGACGTGTCCGGAGTGTGACGCGTCGCTGGTAGCGAGCGCGGACGGCGGGGAACTGGTGTGTGAAGACTGTGGGCTGGTCGTCGAGGAGGGGACCATCGACCGCGGGCCCGAGTGGCGCGCGTTCGACCACAACGAACGACAGGAGAAGTCCCGCGTCG
>NZ_WPCA01000088.1 GCF_009741825.1 Halapricum sp. CBA1109 | reverse complement strand
CCCCCCCGCCTACTGCTCACGGGGTCGCTTTCGCTCCCCCCCCCGCTCGCATCCGCAGGGCCTTCCTCGCTACGCTCGAGGCCTTACTATCCCACTCGCTCGTCGAGAATCAACCGCGTCTTCGAACTCACGACCTCGTCTAGCTCCCGGGCCTGCGTGATGAGGTCGTTGACACCGTCGGTGTCGGCACAGTCGACGACCAACACGATATCCTCCTCGCCCGACACCTGCCAGACGAAATCGACCTCGGGCCACTCGGCGATGCGCTCGCTTATCTCGCTGGTGTCGACGTTGACGTCGACGCCCAGTTCGATCATCGACTTGATGTTTCCTGTGCGCGTGGCGACGGTGAACCGCTCGATGATCCCCTCCTCGACGAGTTGCTCGACGCGGTTGCGGACGGTCCCTTCGGAGGTCCCCACCTCGTCTGCTATCTCCGTGTACGGCGTTCGGGCGTCCTCCCGCAACAGCCCGAGTATCTCCCGGTCGAGTTCGTCCATTGAGATATGTGTCTTTCGCGGGTCGCTACTTCAGGATTACGAATTTCGTAACCGTGCTTCGAAAGCAACGCTTATCTGCCGGTCATTCATACGCATCTCGTAATGACCGACGCCTACGTGGCACTGGAAGGCGAACGCGTCGTCGAGGCGCGCTGTCGCTCCCCCGGGAAGACGAACGGAGAACTGGTATTCACGACCGCCTACACCGGCTACGAGGAGAGCCTGACCGACCCCTCCTACGAGGAACAGCTCCTGACGTTCTCGTATCCGCTGATCGGCAACTACGGGGTCCGCGAGGAGCGCTTCGAGTCCGACCGCGTCCAGCCCAACGGTGCGCTAGCGCGGGAGTTCACCGACGACGTCGCCGAGTGGCTCGAATCCGAGGACGCGCCCGCCGTCGACCACCTCGATACCCGCGACATCGTCACCGAGATCCGGGACAACGGCGCGATGAAGTGCGGTATCGCCGCCGGCCCGGACGTGACTGAGGAAGACGCCTTAGAGCAACTGCGGGAGTGTAAGCATATGTCCGACCACACCGACATCGGCGCACAGGTGTCGGTCGCCGAGCCCGAAGTCCACAACGCCGACGGCGACGGCAAGACCGTCGCGCTGGTCGACTGCGGCGCGAAGGGATCGATCATCTCCTCGCTGGTCGAGCGCGACGCCGTCGTCCACGTTCTGCCGTACGACGCCGACGCCGACGACGTGGCCGCCGTCGACCCGGACCTGCTGTTCATCTCGAACGGCCCCGGCGACCCCGAGAACTTCGAGGCCGCGGGCGAGGTCGTCGACACCTACGTCGGCGACGTGCCCATCGCGGGCATTTGTCTGGGCCAGCAGGTCGTCGCCAACGCGCTCGGCGGCGAGACGGAGAAGATGGAGTTCGGCCACCGCGGGGTCAACCAGCCGGTGCGTGACCTCCGGACCGACCGCGTCGTGATGACGACCCAGAACCACGGCTACACCGTCGCCGAACCGGGCGAAAACCTCGAAGTGACGCAGGTCAACGTCAACGACGACACGCCGGAAGGGCTGGAGAACGAGGACCTCGGGATCATCACGCGACAGTACCACCCCGAGGCCAACCCCGGACCGAACGACTCGCTGGACTTCTTCGACGACGTGTTGGCGCTCGCGGAGTAGGGCGGGGCGAACGAAGTGAGGCCCGCCGAACGAGCGAACGGGGAGGCACGACCCGTGAGCAGAGAGGGGCGAGCGTAGCGAGGTCCCCGAAATACGAGCGGGGAGCGCAGTGACCCGCGAGGAGTAGGGCGGGGCGCGACCAGCGGGAGCGGCCCGCCGAACAAGCGAACGGGGAGGAACGACCCGCGAGGTTGGTGGGCGCGAGCGGAGCGAGCGCCCACAAGATGCGAGCGGTGACCGGAGGGAACCGCGAGCAGGCAGGCGCCGAGCGAAGCGAGGGGCCTGCGGATGCGAACGGGGAGCGTAGCGACCCGTGAGCAGGGAGCCCCCTCGAAATACGAGCGGCCCGCTACCGGAGGTACGAGGGGTCGACTTCCTTCCCGCGGTAGGTCACTGTCGGTTGGTCGTCGTCGCTCTCGTCTTCGTCGGTCCTAACGGCTTCGTCAGCCGTCCCGTCTCTGTCGGCCGCGGTCCCACCGTCCCCGTCGGCCGCCTGCTGTTCGGGCGGGTTGATGGGCTTCCCGCGATAGGTCGATTTGTACTGGCGCTGCTCGGCGGCGGTCTCCGATATCGGTGTCTCGGGGAGCCGGTCCTCGACATACGCCGTCACCGCTTCGAGCATCTCCTCGTCGACGGTCCGGTCGATCCAACAGTGGACGCGCTTGCGTGGCGTCTCTACCACCAGCCGGTTGGCGATCAGGCCGGTGTGGTACTGGACGTCGGCGAGGGTGTCGTGCTCGACTTCGATGGACTCGTCGCCCTCGGCGGACCCGACCAGACAGAGTGTACGCCGGTCGGTGACGAGGATCACTGTCGCCCGGTCGCCGTCCGGTTGCGTGCAGTTGCGTTTCGTTCCGACCCCGATACCTCGCTTGCCGTTCGTGAGGGCGTACGCCGGCGCTTCCGTGCCGTCGAGATACGTCACCGGTGGGTCGCCGGCGAGCAGGCCGTTCTCGTCTGCCAGCAGACCCACCGTCACCGACGGGTGTGGCGCCATCTCGGCGAGCATCACCGCCCGCTCCCGCCCCGACCGTTCGCTCATCGTGTGTACTCCACACCCCGTCTGGAATTAACGTTGCGTCGGTACTATCATAGGTATTCATACGATCCTAATACAATCCGTGCCAACGCTCGTACGATTGTGTCGAAAGACGCTGTGGAATGGTGGGTAGTTATACGGTCCCGGCGCCGCGATGGGGAGTATGCGACTCGTCGACACACACGCGCACACGTGGGGCGCGGACACGGCCGAACTGCCGTGGCACAGCGCCGAACTCCCGCCCGGGTGGTCCGGGCCGTACACTCACCGGACGCTAATCGAACGGATGGACGCGGCCGGCGTCGACGAGTCCGTCCTGTTACCCACGGCCCTCTACGGCCGGGGAGAGCGGGCGAACGAGTACACTATCCGGGCGCTCGACGCCCACCCCGACAGGCTGTGGGGCGTCGGCGTCCTCGATTACTTGGGCCCGGACCTCCGGGAGCGGACCCGTCGGCTGCTCTCGGTCGAGGGGATGCTCGGTGTCCGGTTTCACGCTTGCTTCGAGTACGGCGAGACGCCGGGGCCGATGGATCGAACGGCCGAGTGGATAGCCGACGACGCGCTGGACTCGTTGTACGAGGAACTCGGGGCCCGCGGGGCGGCGGCGTTCGTCCTCGCCAAACCCGAGCAGTTCGGGCTGGTCGGGCAGTTGGCCGACGCGCACCCGGACGTACAGTTCGTCCTCGAACATATGGGCTGGCCCGACGAGGGGACGAGTGCCGACGACGCGCCGTGGACGGACATCCGGTCGCTCGCGGCCCGCGAGAACGTCCTCGTGAAGGTCAGTTCCGTGCCGCGGGCCGCCGGCGACGCGTTCCCCTACGAGGCGATTGCCGGACACGTCACGTCGCTGCTTGAGTGGTTCGGGGCCGACCGGCTCCTCCTCGGTTCGGACTACCCGTGGCTCGACGAGATGGCGACATACGAGGAGTGTCTGGCGTGGCCCGAACGGGCCGACTTTCTCTCGGCTCGGGAGTTCGCGTGGCTCTCCCATCGGACCTTCGACGAGCGACTCACCGGGGAGTGAGCTACGCCGCGGCGGCGACCAGCGCGCTCTGCTCACGGAGCGCGAACAGCACGAGGTTGTTGACCGCCGGGCCGAGGCCGAAGGCGACGACGGCGAGAAACAGCAGCGTCCCCTGTCGGGGGGCGTCCTCGAAGATGTCCGCGAACGCGAGGACGATACCCACCGCGATGGCGAGTTTCACGAGGACGAACAGCCACCCGGTTCCGAGGAACGGTTCGGTCGGGAGCGTCCCGGCGAACTCCATGATCGCGGCCGGGAGCGGTGACCGCTCGCCGGTCCCGATGATGTCGACACCGATGGTCGTCGTGATACCGTCGAGCGCGTGGGCGAAGACGGCCAGAACCGCGACGGTCCGTATCGACTCGACGGCGTCGTCGACCGCACGGACGAGCAGGTAGATGCCGGCGGTCACGACCACCGAGATGACGACGCCGGCCAGCGACCAGAACGGCCGCACGTCGGTCAGTCCGCCGCGGAGTCCGGCGACGACTGTCAGCACGAGGACGGCGACGGCGCCGAGGGCGCCCAGTCCGGTCGGGGTATCCAGCGGCGTCTCGACGACGTCGAGGACCGCCCAGCACCCGCCGGCGAGGACGGCCGTCGCCACGTACACCGCCGGCGCCGTGACGAAGGGTGCGAGCGGGCCGGGAAACATCGTCTCGGGCGCGACCTGATAGAGGGCGTGGGCGGCCGCGCCGAGGACCATCCACGGGACGGCGCCGACGACGAGGCGGCGGTCGACGGTCGGCCCAACCGTCCACAGCGCCGCACCGACGGCGACGGCGCCGACGACGAGGGCCGCGAGCTGGGCGAGCGGCGGGACGACCAGCCCGCTTGGCAACACTGTCATGTGCGCTTTCCGGTCCGCGACCGACGAAAGACTACCGTTTTTTGCCCGGCCGCTCCCTCTCGGCGGTATGGACGACGCCGACGTTCCCGGTCGTATCGAACACACGGTCCTCGGGCCGAAGACGACTCCCGACGACGTTCGGACGGTCCTCGACGCGGCCGTCGAGTACGGGATGCGCGCCTGCGTCCCGCCCTGTTACGTCTCGATGGCGAGCGAGTACGCCTCGGACGTACCGCTGTCGACCGTCGTCGGGTTCCCCCACGGCCAGCACACCCCCGAGGCGAAGTGCCGGGAGGCCCGCGAACTGGTCGCCGCTGGCGCCGACGAGGTGGATGTCGTCGCCAATATCGGCCTCCTGCTGGCCGGCGAGGAGGAGGCCTTCCGGGCGGACGTGACCGAAGTCGTCGCTGCGACGGCCACCCCCGTGAAAGTCATCGTACAGGCTCCGTCGCTGAACGAGTCACAGCTACGCCGGGCCGCCGCGGCCGCCGTCGAGGCCGACGCCGCGTTCCTCAAGACGGCGACCGGGTTCGGCGACGGCGGCGCGACCGTCTCGGACGTCGAACTGCTCGCCGAGTACCTCCCGGTGAAAGCGTCCGGTGGCATATCGACCGCAGAACGAGCGAGCGAGATGTTCGCCGCGGGGGCCGAACGCATCGGTGCCTCAAGCGGCGTCGCAATCGTCGAGGGTTACCAGTAGCGTCGCGCTAGCACGCCAGCACCACCGACGGCGCCGACTGCGGCGACGCCGCCGGCGACCATCAGCGGCGAGATGCCGTCCGCACCGCTCTCGGTTTCGTACCCGAGGTACGACCGGACGGCCGTCCGGTCCATCCGCTCGAACTCACGGTCGTGGTCCGCGGCGAGCGTCACGTCGGTGTCCTCGCCGACCAGCGAGAGCGCCCGCACGTCGGACTCGGTAGCGTCGCCGTCGACGACGCCGTTCAGCCTGACGGTCGTCCGCTCCTCGGCGAAGTCGGTGTAGGTCGCGTCGATGTCGCCGTAGCGGTCGGGCAACTCGGCCCGCAGCGCCGAGGCGTTCTCGACGGCGACGGCCGCTTCGAGGCGGGCGCTCGACTCGGTCAGCTCCCAGTCGGCCCGTGCGCGGTCGAACGCGGCCGCTCGGAGGGCGTCGACGGTCCCGTTCGCGTCGGCCGGCAGCGACGAGAGCCGCTCGTCGAGCCAGTCGTCCTCGGTGTAGGTCGCCTCGGTGTCCACGACGACGCGGTCGCCGTCGGGGCCGGCGAGCACGTCACCCGGCCGTATCGCCGTCCCCGAGACGGTCGGTCCGGGCGCGGCGTCGACGGTCGACTGGCGGTCGAGCGGGTAGTTCATCGTCGGACGTAGTTGAACGACAGCAGGCGGCCGCAGTTGGGACACTCCCGGCGGTGGGCGAATCGGTCGTGTTCGAGCATCACCGACCGCGAGAGGCGGCGCACGCCCGGGCAGGCCTCGGGCGCGTCGCCGGTGACCGACCTGAGTTCGTGTTCCCGGTCGGTCGGCCCGGTCGTCCGGAGTTCGAACGACGACCACTCCCCGAACCCGAACGCACACGCCGGACACCGGGCCGTCGATGTGCTGACCGGTCCGTAGACGCAGGCCTCGTCGTCGACCGCGCCCTCCGGCGCGAGGTGCAACCGCAGGTAGTGGTCGTCCGTGCAGGTGATCAGCAACTCCCGCCGCCGGCGTTCGTCGACGAATCGCTCGCCGCCGACCGTCGCAGCCGGATCCGGGTCGGGGTATCCCAGCGGCGTCTCCGGGTCGCTCCGGAAGGCCTGCACGTAGTACACGCCGACTCCCTGCCGGAGTTTGACGGCGCCGTGACACCGCCCGAGCGGGCAGTGGACGGTGAAGCCGTCCACGCTCACTCGCCCCCGTTCGTCGCCAGCAGTCTGTTGTCCGAGGCCGTCCGCCCCCACCGCAGCGTCGAACTGCCGACGCCACAGAGCCGACCGACGACGCGGGGGAACAGAATAGAGAGGCCGTCCGACGCCACCCGTCCGGTGTTGGGGTTCGTCGTCACTTCCAGCGCTCCCGGCGGCGCCATCGACGGCGACGCGTCCAATCGGAAGAACAGTTCGTCGCCGTAGTGGTCGACGGTGAACCACAGGCTGTCAGCGGCGGCGAGCGGTCCCGCCACGCTCTCGCTCAGCGAGACGGCGAGGTCGCCGCCCCGGCGGCGGGAGACGAACGACCGCTCGACGGCCGACAGCGAGACGCTCCCGAGGCGCGATTCGCGGTCGAACGCGACCGACAGCCGTCCGTCCCCGTCAGTGTAGACGAGGGTATGACACTCCCGAAGCCCGGCCGTCTCGACGCACTGTTTCGGCAGCGTCAGCCCTCGCCGGTCCTCGCCCGGGCGCGGCGACAGCGTCCGCACCACCGCGTGGTCCGGCGCGTCCGCGGCGGGCGTGCAGACGAACTGCGGTCGCCCGTCGGTCACCTCGAAGGCGAGCGCGACGTCGTCGCACTCGGAGCCGGCACCGTCCGGCACGGCCACCCTGTACGGGGACGGCCGGCGGAGCTCCCGGCTGCCCGCGGCCGCAGTATCCGTATCGTCCATTGTTTGGTTTTGTGCGGTAATTTATCTAAATAACTGTCGCTCCCGGACGGCGTCACCGGGGGGCCCTCCCCCCAAACGCTCGCGGTGGCGGTAGACGGGGCCGTCGAGGCGGTCGGCCGGCGTCGCGTAGACGGCGACGGTGGTCGTCGCCGGGCGCAGGACGACCGTGAGGTGGCGTGCGCCGCCGTCGAGTTCGGGCAGCGAGTCGAACCACGGTTCGAGGCTCACGTCGCCGGTGAGCAGGCGCCGCCTGAACCGCTCGGGGTCGGCCTCGGGCGAGTAGACGTGGACCTCCGTCGGCGGCGAGGGTCCGGGCGGGTCGATCACGTCGGCGACACGTCGCCGTCCGGTCGCCCGGTCGGCCCACAGCGCCCCCGCTGGTTGGCCGAGCCTGTCGGCGACGCCGACGGCGAGGGTCGTCTCCGTCCGCCGTCTGCTGGCGACGATTCGGGATGGAGCATCGCCTTCGAGCAGGCAGTCGAGGACGACGCCCGGCGAGATGTCGTCGTCGGTCACCGCCCAGCGAGTCGCCCCGCTCTCGCGGTCGCGGAGCAAGACGCGGTGGTCGTCTACCGTCGAGACGGTCGCGTAGACGCGGACCGATCCGGCGACGAGGTCGCGGTCAGTAGCGAGCGATTGCATCGCCAGTGGTCGCCGGACGGACGCGGAAAAACCCTCGGCGGGTCGGCGGATGATATTTACTCGTGGGTCACGAACGGGTCGGGTATGGGCGCCCCGACCGACCGCGGTATCTCCGAGGCGGCGAGCACGCTCACACTCGTCGCGGTGACGATACTCGTCGTCGGCGCGGTCGGGGCGAACGTCTTGTTCGCCGAGACCGACGGCGGCGACGGGCCGGAGGCGACGTTCACCTACGACTACTTCGGCGAACAACAGCAACTCATCATCGAACACAGCACCGGCGATGCCATCCCGGCCGGACAGTTGCTGATAAGCGGGCCGCGCTCGGAGGCGACGTGGGCCGAGACCAACGCACAGGTCGACAACTCGACGCTGATCGGTCCCGGCAACGTCACACAGATCGGCAGTGCGAACGCGTTCAACCGCCCCGTCGGCTCCGGCGACCGAATCGAGATACGCTACATCAACGCGACCGCCGGGACCTCGACGGTGCTCGACACCTGGAACGGATCGGGCTGATCAGGCGGGGACGCCCGTCCGGTCCTCGTCGGTCTCGCGGTCGAGCCACGCGTCGATGGACAGCGGACCGCTCCCGAGTGTGAACACCGCCGACGCGAGGCCGAACATCGTGATGTGAGCCAGTACGGGGTCGTTCTCCAGTCCGAACAGCGTGATCGTAAAGAGGAGGAACGCGCCCGCGGCGGTCGCGCGGGTCAGCAGTCCAGCGATCAGCGCGAGGCCGAACGCTATCTCCGAGAGGCCCGCACCGAGGACCCACATCTCGGCGCTCACCGGGATCAACGAGGGGAGTCCGAGGTCGTTCGCCAACGCGATACCCGGCGCGGGGTTGGCGAGTTTCTCGATCAGGCCGAGGTAGACGAACGTCACGCCGAGACCGACGCGAAGGACGACGGGGACGTACATCGTGTAGGGGTCGATGCGGTCACGGACGCGGCGCGCCCGGACGTGGATCGGGTCGATCCGGCTGTACAGCGTCCCCTTCGCGCCCGCGAGACGGCTGAGGAGGTGGTCGGCGCTGGGCCGGCCGCTCCCGAGCAGGATGATCGCCAGAAAGCCCGGGACGTACTCCATCGACAGCAGGAGGTTCGGATCGACGAGGAGGCCACCGAGGTACGCCGCCAGACCGACGGCGGCGACGACGCGCGTCCCGAGACCGAACAGCAACAGGAACCCGAGTCCGATCATGAACAGTCGGTCGACGACGACGAGGAACGGGACGGTAGACAGCGGTACCGCCGGACTGAAGAAGTAACCGCCCTCGACCGCAAAGCCCGCGCCGATCAACGGCAGGCCGAGGCTCAGTCGGAGCATCCACGGGACGTAGGTCAGGTACTCCGCGAGCGCGGAGCGCAACACCTCGAAGTCGGGAACCGTCGGTCGGACCCAGAGATAGCCGCCGACGGCCGCGACCGCTCCGACCCCCGTCCCACCGACGAGGGCCGCGTTCACCGGGTTCGAGAGCACGTCGACGACGAACTCGATGCCGCCGTCCCGCGCCGCATCGGAGACGTACCTGACGTGGGCCGCGGCGGGCCGAACCGCCAGCACAGCCCAGAACACCGCCACCACCGCCACGAACACCCGTCGCCGCCGTCCGCTGGTCGAAGTCATACGACCGTATTGTGGCCCGACCGACGTGAATACCACGGTGAAATCAATGCGGTCGCCGGGCGGACGAGCGTGGCCCGACCACCCCGGTCAGGGGCTATCGCGGCGGTCCCCGGTGAGGTTCGCGTTCCCCGACACCGTGGCCACCTCCTCGACATCGTGGGTCTCGCCGACGGCGATGCCGCTGGTGACGACTGATTGGACGCCCTCCTCGACGGTCATATCCACCTCGTAGACCTTCTCGTTGGAGATGTGGACGACGAACCCGCCCATCACGGGGTTGGGTGCCATCGGGAGGTACACCGTCGTCATCCCCGGGCCGACGTTCTCGGTCGCCTCGCAGATGTTCGGGGGTGTCTCCGCGGTGACGAAGGCCACGCAGTAGGAGTCCTCGACGGGGTACTCGACGAGGACGACCTCCTGAAAGCTCTCGGTGCCGCTGTCCAGCAGCATCTCGCTCATCTCGTCGAAACTGCTGTACACCGATCCGAGGCCGGGGATAGAGGACATAACCGTGTCCAACCCCCGTTCCAGTCGGCCCGACCCCCACTGGCTCTCGGCGACAACGCGACGAGGAAGATGAACACGACCAGCACGGACATCGCCGCGAGTTCCGCCGCCAGTCCCGGCGGGATGGCCACTCCCGGAATCGCCCGTATCGCGCCGGCCAGCGGCCCGACGGAGTCGAGAATGAAGCTCATCGCCACCCGGAAGACGACGAGCGTGATCAACACCGGGACGGCGATGGCGAGGCCGCTCACGAACGGCCCCTTGATGCGCTGTCTGTACGACCGCTGCTCCCCCGGCGACTGTTCGGCGGCAGTCATTATACTACAGCCCTCTCGGGCATCGAAGTTACCGGTTGTGGGTGTGGGCGTGAGCGTTTTTGTACGGGCGGGTACGCGAGGGCTTTTTTGAGTGGGGCTGTAGGACCACGTATGAGCGACAGCGACACCCCGAGCGACGACGACGTCGCGGCGGGGCGCATCTACGACACGACGGCGACTCACAGCTTCGACGACACACGTCTCGACGACGTGCTCGACCACATCGAAGCCGACGAGGAGATACAGGCGTATCTCGACGCCCAGAACGTCAATCCGGTCACGCGAAAGCGCTACAACGATCACGGGAGCAAACACGTCGGCATCGTCCGTAACCGCGCGCTGTGTCTGTACGAACTCCTGAAGGACGCGGGCGTCCCGTTCAACGGCGCGACCGATCAGGGACTCGACGAGGCCGACGAACCGGTCATCGTCGCGCTGGCGGCGACGCTGCACGACATCGGCCACGTCGTCCACCGCGACGACCACCCCTACTACTCCATCCCGCTGGCCGCGGACATCCTCGACCGGTTTCTCGCGGACCTCCCCTACTACGACATCGGGGAACGCGTCCGTCTCAAAGGCGAGGTGTTGCACGCCATCCTCTGTCACCACACCGAAGAGGACCCGCTGACGACCGAGGCGGGGGTCGTCCGCGTCGCCGACGCCCTCGATATGGAGAGCGGCCGGTCGCGCATCCCCTACGAACACGGCGGGCGCGGGATCAACACCGTCTCCAGTCAGGCCATCGACGAGGTTCGCCTACAAGCCGGCGACGACCGGGACGTCCTCGTCGAGATTCTGATGAGAAACGCCGCCGGTGTCTATCAGGTCGACAACCTCCTCAAAGCGAAGCTCCACGGGTCGGGTCTGGAGGACCACATCCGTATCGTCGCCATCAACAGCCGCGAGGACGGCGATCAGATCGTCGAGCGAATCGAACTGTAATCCATCCTGTATTTCCCGCCGGTCTGCCAGTAAGTTTTTGCGTATTCGGGGGGTGTACACAGACGTGTCAGAGGCAAGCGTCATCACTGTCGGCGGAGCAAAAGGCGGCGCTGGCAAGACCGTCACCGCGATCAACGTCGCCGCCGCGCTCAAGTCGACCGGGTTCAGCGTCGCCGTCGTCGACGCGGACCTCGGAACGACCAACGTCGCCGACATCCTGTCGCTGGACTGCCCGACGAGCATCCACCAAGTTCTGGCCGGCGACGCGGCCGTCGAGGACGCCATCGTCACCCACGACAGCGGCCTCGACGTGGTCTCCGGCGGGGACTCCATCGAGTACCTGACCGAGGCCGACCCGGCCCAGTTGCGGCCCGTCGTCGAGACGCTCCGCACGGAGTACGACATCGTCGTCGTCGACACCGGGACCGGACTCAGCCACGAGGTGTTGGTCCCGTTCGGTCTCGCCGACGGCGTCGTCCTCGT
>NZ_WPCA01000223.1 GCF_009741825.1 Halapricum sp. CBA1109 | reverse complement strand
GTTCGCCGACGCCGACCGCGGGTCGGTCCGCGGGGCGCTGGGCCGGTGTCTCGGTGACGGGGACGCGACGACGACGGCGACGCTTTCGGGACGGGACGGTCGGGCCGAAACCGTCACCGTTCGGTTCGTCCGGGTCGACGATGAGGACGGCCGACCGCGGCGAATCTCCGCCACCGCGCGTCCTGACGACACGGTCCCGTGGTCGGCGGCCGCGGCCCCGGAACAGCCCGCCGAGTCGCTGTCCGACGGGTCCGTTCGGCCGTGAGGCGTGGTCCAGTTCGCCGTCAGTCGCCGGCCGCTTTCGCCGCCAGCGACCCGTACTCGACGCCGGTCGCTTCGGCCGACCGCTCCCAGAGCCGTCCGGCGGTCGCCTGATCGTACGAGCGGTCGCTGGAGCGTTGTATCTCGGGCGCACCGCGCATGTTCAGCAGGCCGCCGGGGCCGACGTAGCTCCCGCCGTCGACGCCCGGTTCGGTCGCGGCGTACAGCATCGGCAGCGCGCCCGCGGCCGCCGATTGGCCGACGACGGCGTTGGCGAGTTTCATCGCCCCGAGCGCCAGCCGCGATCCGGACTCCTCGCCGGTCCGAATCTGGAGGTTCGTCGCGGCGTACCCCGGGTGACAACCGACGCTCACGACGTCCTCGATACCGGCCGCGTCGAGGCGGCGCTGAAGCTCGTAGGCGAACAGGAGGTTCGCCAGTTTGCTCTGCCCGTAGGCGTCCCACTTGTCGTACTCCCGCTCGCCGTGGAGGTCCGCAAAGTCCATCTCGCCGCGTTCGTGCATCCCGCTGGATTGGGTGACGACCCGGCTCTCGCCGTCGGCGGCTTCCAGCAACGGCAGGAGGTGGCCCGTCAGCGCGAAGTGGCCGAAGTGGTTGACACCGATCTGTAACTCGAAGCCGTCGGCTGTCTCCTGACGCGGGACGGCCATCACGCCGGCGTTGTTACAGAGGATGTCGATACTGTCGTACTCCTCTCTGACCCCCTCGGCGAACTCCGCGACGACGCTGAGGTCCCCGAGGTCACACTTCCGGACGTGTAGCTCCCCGGCGGGGTCGTGGGCGGCTATCTCGCGTTTGGCCCGCGTCCCGCGCTCGGTGGACCGGCAGGCCATAATCACGTCGGCTCCCTTCTCGGCGAACACCTTCGTCGCCTCGAAGCCGAGACCGCTGTTCGCGCCCGTGACGACGACAGTCGCGTCTTCGAGTCGCGCCATATGGTCCGTCGACCAGTTACTCATACTGTC
This sequence comes from Halapricum sp. CBA1109, assembly GCF_009741825.1. Taxonomy (GTDB): domain Archaea; phylum Halobacteriota; class Halobacteria; order Halobacteriales; family Haloarculaceae; genus Halapricum. The sequence goes on along the minus strand of NZ_WPCA01000223.1, from coordinate 1,471 downwards.
CCGTTCGGGCCCCACCGACAAGATTCGTCGGGTCGCTCAAGTACGTCGCCGCGAAACTGCCCGGGGATGGCAGTCCCGATAACGGTCTACCGCCGCGAACACTGCTCGCTCTGTGAGGAGGCGCTTGCGACTATCGAGTCGGTCGCCGAGGAGACCGGCGTGGCGGTCGATATCGAGGAAGTCGACGTCGACGCTGACGAGGCTCTCCGCGAGAAGTACGGCGACCACGTGCCGGTCGTCGCCGTCGACGGTGTCGAGCAGTTCCGGATCCGGGTCGACCCGACGGTACTGGTCGGGTTGTTGCGGGAGGCTTAAAGCGCGTCGGCGATGGCCGGGGCGACCGACACCTCGCTGACGGCGCGTTCGACGGTATCGGTGCCGTAGATGGCCTCGACGCCCGCGCCGGCGAGTTTCAGGACGGCGTTGTTCGCCAGCATCGGGTGGACGCAGGTGACGAACACGCGGTCGGCGTCGCGGTCGGTCAGGACGCCGACGGACTCGGACATCGTCGACCCGGTGGCGACGATGTCGTCGACCAGTACCACGTCCCGGCCGGCCACGTCCGCGTCCCGTGGTTCGACGGTGACCTCGGTGCTTGAGTGTCGGGTCTTCTCGAAGGCGTCGACGCCGCCGCGGCCGTAGGCGTCCCGGACGGTCTCTGCGAGGCCCGTCGCGCCGGCGTCCGGGGCGAGAAACAGCGGCTCAGAGAGGTCCTCGGGGAGCGGTTCGGCGAGGCGCCCGGCGGCGTCGACGGCCGTCGCCGGGACGGGAAACTCCTCGACGACCGCCGGTTCGTGGGGGTTGACGGTCACCACGCGGTCGGTGCCGGTGGCGACGGCGCGGGCCACCGCCCGGACGGAGACGGGGTCGCCCGGTTCGAACGCACGGTCCTGTCGGGCGTAGCCCAGATACGGCAGGACGGTGGTTATCTCCGCGACGCCGGCCTCCCGGAGGGCGTCCTGCAACTGGAGCAGTTCGAGGTGGGCGTCGCTGTCGGTTGTCGAGGCGACGACGACGGCCTCGTCGGCGTCGACGTCCGGGACGGAGGCGTGGAGTTCGCCGTCCGGGAACCGGTCGAAGTCGACGCGGGCCAGCGACCGGCCGGTCGACTCGGCCAGCCGAGTCGCGAGTACCTGCGAGTTGGAGCCGCTGACGATCATGTTCGGGGGAAAGCGGCCACGGGGAAAGCCGTTTTCGGTCCGGCCTCAGACCGACAGCGCCACCGCGTCGGGCAGACCCAGCGACCGTGAACGCCAGCCTTCGTGGCCGTCTTTGGCGGCGGCCGGGTCGACCAGTAGCCGCCCGCTCGCGGTGAGGACGGCGACTCCGCCGTCGTCGAGATACGCCGCGTCGACGAGCGGATCGGTCGCCGGGTGGTCGCGTTCGGTCCACTCGCCGTCCGCGCGTTCGTAGAGCCGGTCGTCGGTCCCGGCGTGTGCTCGCTCGCCGTCGCCGGCGACGAACGCGAACG
>NZ_WPCA01000238.1 GCF_009741825.1 Halapricum sp. CBA1109 | reverse complement strand
TTTTGCGTAGGGAGGGACGCCCTCAGGCGTCCCTCCCGACCGTGCGAACGGGCGCTGCGCGCCCGTGAGCAGACGAGGGGGTCGGCCCCGCCGACCCCCTCGACGGAAAAAGTGGGTTTCTAGAGTTCTCCAATCGCCCGCGACCGCAACTGCCCCGTCAACTGGACGCCGTGGTCGTCCATCCGCGAGACGATGCGTTTGGCCTGATCGGGCGTGAGGTACTTGTCCGCGACGGCCGCGCGGACGACGACGGCGAAACTGCCCGCCACGTCCGCGCCGAGACCCTCGGCCAGCGCGCGCAACCGACGGTCGTCTGAGAGCACCAGCACCTCGCTCGGGTCCTCGACGGAGTCGTCGAAGAGGCCACCCAACAGCGCCGCACGGTAGCCCTCGGCGTCGATACCGAGGGCGTCGGCGGCCGCCCGACGGACCTCCGGGCGGACCGACGTGATGACCGAGGACTCGTCGAGAAAGCGGTCGAGGTTCGTCCGGGCCGGTTCGATGGTGATCTCCGCGCGGACGTCCTCGGGGATCACGAGCGCACCGTCGAACCACTCCAGCAACTCGAGTTCGCCGATCTGTCCCAGATCGTACAACACCGTAGGGCCGACGTGGACGAAGCTCATCGGTCGGTGACCGTGGCCGCGTCGTCGGCCAACTCTTCGGGGGAGTACTGGGTCGTGAGGTTCTTCTCGTGGGCGATTTCGAGCCACTCGGCGACGGTGCAGTCGGCGATAGCGGCGGCCTCGCCGACCGACACCTCGCCGGTCTGGAAGCGCTCGACGGCGACCCGGATCCGGAGGGTCGCCAGCCCCTCGGCGAGGGCCTTCCTGATCGTCGCCTCCTCGTCGTCCCCGAGCAGGTCGGCGACAGCCTCGACGTCCTCGGCGATCTCCTCGTCGACGCGCGCGCTGATCGAGGGCATTGCCCAACCGTTGCGTGCAGACGCTCTTGAAGCTACGGGCGACCGGGCGGTTTTTAGCCGGCGGGGACCCTCCAGTGGGTATGACCGAGGCGACGGCGTTCGTACCGGGACACGTGACGGCCTTCTTCACCGTCGACCGCGACGAGGAGGGCGACCCGACGAAGACCGGGTCCCGCGGCGCGGGACTGGCAATCGAGGACGGCGTCGAGGTGACCGTCACCGACGCCGCCGACCGACAGGTGTGGCTCGACGGCGAGGCAGTCGAAATGGGGGCCGTCGAGCGCGTGCTGGACACCTTAGACGCGACGTGGCCGTCCACGCCGAGAGCGACGTGCCGCTGGGCCGCGGGTTCGGCGTCTCCGGCGCGATGGCGCTGGGCACCGCGATGGCGACCAACGCCGTCCTCCAGCGGGACCTCTCGACGAACGAACTCGTCACCGTCGCCCACGGCGCGGAGGTCCAGGCCGGGACGGGGCTTGGCGACGTGGTCGGGCAGGCGCTTGGCGGAATGCCCCTCCGGATCCACCCCGGCGGACCACAGCACAACTACGTCGACGCCGTGCCGGCCCGCCCGCGAATCGAGTACACGACCATCGGCGAGCTATCGACCGAGGACGTCATCGGCGGCGAGACGGACAAGCTCACCCAAGCCGGCGCACAGGCGCTCTCGACGGTCGTCTCCGAGCCCCGGCCCGAGAAGGTCGTCTACGCCGGCCGGCGGTTCGCCCGCGAGGCCGGCCTGCTGACCGAGCGGGTCAGACAGACCATCAGGGACGTGACGACCGGCGGCGGCGAGGCGTCGATGGCGATGCTCGGCGAGACGGTGTTCGCGCTCGACTCGGGGCTCTCCGACGCTGGCTACGACGCCGAGCGGACCCGGGTCGACCCTGCCGGCGCGCGGCTACGCTGATAGTGTTTATTCTAGCTGTTTACCGGTGTGACCGCCCGAGTTCGTCCTGCGGAGTTGACACGACGCAGGGCTCGGGAGGCGAACAGCGTGCGCCTCCCGGTGGGCGGTTCGATACCGAAACTGACCTACAATAACACTAATGAGTGTCGGCGGACCACTGCGCGCGGATGTCGCTCGCGGCCGT
>NZ_WPCA01000099.1 GCF_009741825.1 Halapricum sp. CBA1109 | reverse complement strand
GCGAGGGGTTGTTCCGGATGGCGTCGCTGTCGCGCTCGTTGTAGTACGTCAGCGCGTCGAAGAGGTCGGCGACCCCGTTCCCGTCGACGTCCTCGTATCGCCCGTCGTCGTCGAGGTCAGCCGCTGGGTTGCCCCCGGTGACGACGGGACTGGGTTCGGTGACGACCAGTCGGCCCTCGCCGCCGGTCGCCACCTCGTACTCGACGGTGCCGTCGGTCAGCGTCGCGCCGGCGACGGTGAGATTCGTCTCGCCCGCGGCGACACCGGAGAGGGTGACGGTGGCGAGGACGAGTCCCTCGGTAGCGTCCGCGCCGTCGGCGTAGGAGGCGGCAAGCGACGCGGAGCCGTTGTCGGCCCCGATAGCTGTGGACTCGGTGGTCGCGCCCTCGCCCGGCGCGATGTCAGCGACGCTCGCCGTCGTGTTGTTCGTCAGCGAGACGGACAGCGACAGGTCGGTGACCGGGCCGTCGGCGGTGGAAACCACCTCGTAGGTGGCGTTCGATCCGGCCGCGACCGAGGCGTTCGACGGTTCGATCCCGACCGTCGCCTGCGGTTGCTCGTCCGTGACGGTCAGTTGGGCGCTCCCGAACTGGTCGATAGTGTACTCGCTGGACTCGTTGGTCAGCGTCGCACCGGTGACGTCGAGAGTCGTCTCGCCGGCGGCCTCGCCAGTCAGGGTCACGGTCCCGACAGTGAGACCGTCGCTCGCGTCCTGGTCGCTGAGGTATCCGATCTCGAGGCCGGCCGTCTCGTTGTCGGCGCCGACGGACGCGTCGGGGAACGCGGCGTCGCCGTTGGGCGACGCGCCGGTAATCTGTGCCGTCGTGGCGTCGGTCAGGCCGACCGACACCGACGCGCCCTGGATCCCGTTTGCGGCGGTCGCGACCACGTCGAAGGTGGCCGACCCGCCACTCGCGACGGAGGCGTCCGTCGGCCGGAGATCGACGGTGACGGCCTCGGGCGGGTCGGTCACCTCGAAGCTTCGGGTCGCGCTGTCGTCAGTCGTCGTGAGCGTGTAGGAGTGGCTCCCGGTCGACAGCGAGGCGGTGTCGACGTCGAAGGTGAGCGTCCGGCTCTCGTCGACGGCCAGCGAGACGGTCCGGGCGTCGGTCTCACTCCCGTCGACGGCGAAGGAGACGGTCGCGTCGGTGGCGGCGTCGCCGGTGTTCTCGACGGTGGCCGAGACGGACGCCGTCGACCCCTGCTCGACCGAGCCGAGGTCCGCGAGGCCGGTCACGGTCACGGTCGAATCGGGCGACTCGACGGTAAGGCTCCCGCCGTCGACCGTTCCGATGTCGTAGTCGTCCCCGCTCTCGTTCTGCACCGTGACATCGGTGAGGTCGATACTGGTCTCGCCGGCCACGTCGCCGGAGAGTTCCAGCGTGGCAACGGTAGGCGTCGTGCTGTCGAAGGATGCCCCGCCGCCGCCGACGGTGACGGTGTCGTTGTCCGGGCCGTAGGACGTCTCCGGGAAGGTGGGAGAGCCCCCGAGCGTCACGTCAGTGATGTCGGCGACGGACCCGTTGGGAAGCGAGGCGTTGAACTGGTAGGCGCTGACCCCATCGGGCGCGTCGACGACGACGTCGACGGTCGTCGTCCCGCCGACGGTGGTGTTCGTCGTTCCGGGGTCGACGCTGACGGCCGCGGTGGCGGTCGCCGAGCCGTCCGGCGCGGCGGCGACGGGGGCCAGCGCGGGGCTGGCGAGCACCGCCGCGGCCACGACGAGGACGAGTAATCTGCGGGTGGGGGAGGGTGTCATATCGCCTACTTTCGGCGTGGACTGCATAGCTCTGGTGGCGGTAGTGGTCAGATAAGCACCGAGCAGAGGGCCTGTTTCTGCCGGTCGAACAACCGGACCCTGGTGGAATGAAAGGGCGAGGGCAGTTCCGGGAACCCCGACGACGTAAGCACTGCAGGCCGCTTGCGGTCGAAGCGCGCAGCGAGTCGCGGGACCGGAACTGGCCGAGGGCTTTCTATCGCTTCTCACTCTTATTTTAACACTATGCTGGTGGCAGCCGCGAGGTTCATATCGCCCCGGGTCTCAGTGGGTGGTGTGCGCGTCGAGAACAGTTTCATCCCGGTCGAGGGCGTGGGCGAGACGACCGAACGACGGCTGTGGCGCGAGGGGATTACCCACTGGGAGGCGTTCGACCCCAGCGTGGTCGGGCCGACGACGGCCGACCGCATCGAGTCGTTCATCGCGGACGCGCGGCGACGGCTCGAAGACGGCGACGCCGACTACTTCGCGCGGTCGCTCCCCAGCGCCGAACAGTGGCGGCTGTACGAGTCCTTCCGCGAGAGCGCCTGCTTTTTCGACATCGAGACGACGGGGCTTGAGTCGTCCAGTAGCGTGGTGACGACCGTCAGCGCCCGGCAGGGCGGCGAGACGACGACGCTCGTCCGCGGGCGCGACCTCACTGCCGACGCCCTCTCGTCGCTGTTCGCCGACGCCGACGTGCTCGTGACGTTCAACGGCAAGCGCTTCGACGTCCCCTTCCTCGAGGACTGTTTCGACGTCTCGCTGTCGGACAAGCCGCATCTGGACCTGATGTACCCCTGCCGTCGGCTGGACCTGACGGGCGGGCTCAAAACCGTCGAGCGGGAGTTGGGCATCGACCGCGACCGGCCCGACATCTCCGGGCGGGAGGCGGTCCGCCTGTGGCGGGAGTACGAACGCGGTGACGAGGCCGCCTTAGAGATACTGGTCGAGTACAACCGCGAGGACGTCGACAACCTCCAGCCGTTGACCGAAACGGTCAGCGACCGCCTCCACCGCTCGGTCGTGCCCGAGGACTGCCCACTGTAGCGTCGGGGGCGCTCAGTACGGTGTGGGCTCGGCCCGACTCGTCCGCAGGAGGTGACTGCGGCCGGCCAGCAGGCCAACCAACAGCCCGCTGAAGTGGGCGACGATGGCGACGTTGCGCCCCTGTCCGAGCGTGAACACGGTGACGACGGCGGCCACCACGAGAAACAGCGCCAACTGGGCGCGGGCGGGAATAGCGACGCCGCGGAACGTCCGGTCGGCCAGTCGGTTACTGGACAGCAGGTAGCCCAACATTGCGAAGATGGCGCCGCTGGCGCCGACGACGGCCGGGAACGCCGCGCCGAGGGCGGCCGCGACAGCGACCTCCGCGATTCCCGAGAGCGCGCCCGTCGTAAGGAAGAAGGCGTAAAAGCGGGCGGGAGAGGTCTGGCGCTCCAGCAACAGCCCGATGACCGCGAGCGCGAGGAGGTTCGAGACGAGGTGTGGGAGGGTACTGTGAGCGAACACGCTGGTCACCAGTGTCCACGGCCGCTCGCCCACCGGCCAGACCAGCGCGAGTTCGGCCGGGGAGAACCAGACGGCTTGGAGGGCGTAGACGGCGACGGTGACGACGACGATGTTCAGCGTCGGACTCAACCGTCCCATACTCAAGCCTCGGGCCGAGCGACAATGAAAGCTTCAACTCCGGAAGAACAGGCCCGAACAGCCGCCACAGTCCCCACAAGAGACGCCCTCGCAGTCGAGGCGGGTCCCACAGCGGGGACACTGCAGGCCCCGAGCGGGGTCGAACTCGTAGCCACAGTCGGGGCAATTCATAGTATCACCGCCAGCAGGCCGCCGACGCCGAAGGCGACGGTCCAGGAGCCGAGCCACATCGCCAGCGCACTGCGGGCGTCTCGCTCCTTGAGGATCACCGTCATCGAGAGGATGCAGGGGACGAACAGGGTGATGACCACGAGGCCGACGAACACCTCGGCGGGACCCAGCGCCACGTCGGTCATCCCGGCCGCGGCGAAGTCACGGCGGATGAGTCCCAGAATCAGGACGCGCCCGAACTCCTGTGGGAGACCGAGCAGCCCCGTCACCGGCGACAGCGCCCGCTGGATGGCCGCGAGGCCGCCGACGTACTGCAGGCCCGAGACGACGACGGCCGTCGCCCCGAACAGCGGAATCGCCTCCCGGAGGAACATCTTCGTCCGGCTGTGAGTCTTCCGGAGGAGGTTGCCGGCCCGCGGGAGGCGCATCCGCGGCAGTTCCGTCACCAGCGGCGTGCTCTCGCCGGGCAGCGTCCGGTCGAGGAGGAGGCCGGCGACGCCGAGGACGACCAGCAGGACGCCGAGATAGCCGAACCACCAGACGATGCCGAGACCGGCGAGTAGACCCATGATGACCCCCAGCTGTGCCGAACAGGGGATAGCGAGGCCCAGAAGCGCCGTCGAGATGAGCCGCTCGCGCCGGGAGCCGACCATCCGCGTCGTGATGACCGCCATCGTCACACAGCCGACGCCGACGATCATCGGAACGATGGCGCGGCCGTTCAGCCCGACGCGTTCCAGCCCCCGGTCGGTGAGGACCGCGAGCCGCGGGAGGACGCCCGAGTCCTCAAGCAGGCTGATGACGAAGTAGAAGGCCACGACGAGCGGGAGGAGGACGCCGAGCATATACTGGACGGTAACCGTCAGGAGGCCGAGACTGTCGTTGAGCAACAAGAACTCCAAGGGCTCGGCCCACCCGGCGTCGGGGAAGAGACCGCCGACGGCGGACTCGACCGCGGGGTTGTAGTACTCCCCGAAGACGACGACCTCCAGAAAGTCGACGAGGCGCTGGGCGACGAGGTCACCGATCACGTAGTAGATGCCGCCGAGCATCGCCAGCGCCAGCGGCGTCCCAGTCAGCGGGTTCAACAGCAGGTCGCTGAGCCACTCCGCCCGGGAGGACTCGCGGTCCTCGCGGGCGGAGACGTCGTCGGCGATGCCCTCGACGCGGCGGCGGCGGTGGGCGTAGACGTCCTCGCGTCGCCCGACATCGGCCAGCGGCGGCGCGCCGCCGTCGGCGACGATGTCGCCCGTGGGCACTCGCTCGGCGGTCGGTTCGTCGCCCTCGACCAGCAGCGTCTTCTCCGCGCGGGTGGCCTCGACGTCGTCGGGTATCTCGTCGAACCACCGACTGACGGGCGTCGAATCCGGGGCGCAGGCCTCGTCGACGCGCTCGCGCAGGGTGTCGATGCCCGTCCCGTCGACGGCCACCGTCGGGACGACCGGGACGCCCAAGCGGTCTTCGAGGGCCTCGGCGTCGACGGCGACGCCCTCGGCCTCGGCCTCGTCCATCATATTCAGCGCCACGACCGTCGGGACGCCCATATCAAGCAACTGGAGGGTGACGAACAGGTCCCGCTCTATCTGGGTCGCGTCGACGACGTTGACGACGGCGTCGGCGTCGAGGACGATGTCGCGGGTGACCCGCTCTTCCTCGTCGAAACTGGAGATGCCGTGGACGCCCGGCGTGTCGGTCAGCCGCCGGCCGTCGAAGGCCGCCTCGGTGGTGTCGACGGTCGTCCCCGGGTAGTTCGAGACGTCGACGTACCGGTCGGCCAGTGCCCCGAAGACGACGCTTTTGCCGACGTTCGGACAGCCGACGAGCGCCACCGTCTCCTCGGCGTCGACGTCGGGCGCACGCGTCTCGTGACAGCTCATCGTTCCTCCGCCGGCGTGACCTCGATTGCGTCCGCGAGGTCGGCGCCCAGTGCCAGTTCCGTGCCGTTGCGCCGCAGGACGACCGGCCCCTTCCGGAGGCGGTGTCGACACTCGACCGGCCCGTCGAGCAGTCCCAGTCGTAACAGCCGTGCGCGGACGTCGTCGTCGGGGACGCGCTCTATCGACACCGACGCCCCCGGGTCGACGTCTCCCAGTACACCCGTCATTTAGGTAAACCTAAACAGAGACGTGATAAACCCCGACCGGTCGTTCCCAGCGGTTGAGAACGGTGGGGGTTTGGGAGTGGGCCGCTCAGAGTGGACCGTGACCGGCGGCACCTACACCCTCCTGATCGAACTGCCCGCGGCCGCGACGCTCACCTTCGGCGCGGCCGGCGAGTACGCCCTCGACCCGGGGTGGTACGCCTACACCGGGTCGGCGCTGGGCAGCGGCGGCTTCGCCCGCATCGACCGCCACCGCCGCGTCGCAGCCGGCGACAACGACGCCCGCCACTGGCATATCGACTACCTGCTCGGCCACCCCGGGAGCCGACTGGCCGACGACGTCCGGTCGAACGCCGACATCGAGTGTGGCGTCGCGTCGGCGCTGGACGACAGCCTCGCGCCCGTCGGCGAACTCGGGGCCTCCGATTGTGACTGTGCGACACATCTCCACTACGCGGCCGAGCGGCCGCAGTTGACCGACGCGGTGCGGCGCGCCCACGGGACGGCCCGGCGCTGAGTTATCAGCCCGTATAATCGGGCGCGTAGCTTTATCGCGTACGTCGTGGGATGGGTACGTATGCAACAGTACAGACGGGCGTTTCTCGGAACGGCGGCCACCGCGGTCGGACTCGGCCTCGCCGGGTGTTCGGAAGACGACACCGGCGACGCCGACGATGGGGACGCGGACGAGGCAGACGAGGAACCGGACGACAGCGGTGACGACAGCACCGGTGACGACAACAACGGTGCCGGCAACGGCGACACCGGACAGCCCGACATAGAGATTCTCGACCACTCGTTCTACCAAGAGGAGTTTACCTCGGGCGTCCGCGGGACGGCCGTCAACAACACCGACGGGGAACTCTCCTACGTCGAGGCGAACGCGACGTTCCTCGACGCCGACGGCACGCAGATCGGTGAGGGACTGGACAACGTCACCGACCTCGCCGCCGGCCGCGAGTGGGAGTTCGACTGTATGTTCCTCGGGGACGATCCGAGCCGGATCGCGGAGTACGAGATCGAAGTGTCCGAAGGGTTCTGAGGGGGCGTCGCCTCACGGCTCCGCCCGCAACGCGTCGACGACGGCCTCGCCCGTGACGACGAGTCGCCAGAGGAGATAGCCGAACACGACCAGCAGTACCACCGCGACGCCGAGGAGGAACTGCCCGAGAAACACCGTCGAGTACACCACTCCGAACACCGCCGTGAGTACCACCAGCACGTCCGCGACTGGCGAGCGGGAACTGAACTCGGCTATAATTAACGTCTCCGACGGGGAGAAAATATGCGCTTTGGCTCCGGGCGGTCACTCCTCGACGACTTTCTCCTCGCCGTCGAAGTGCGCGGAGTTGTCCTGCGGATCGTAACCCAGCGCTTCCCGGGCGCGCTTGATGGAGTAGTACTTCCGGTCGTTGTCGGAGATACCGTAGACGATTTCGAAGTCGTAGTCGGCTTCCAGCGCGCACTCGTGGATGTGCGCGCAGTCGGGGTAGGAGAGCCACATCGCCTGTCCGCGCTCGTAGTCGATGGGCGGGTGGTTCTTGGTGAGGTTGCCGATGCGGATGTTACAGACGGAGATGCCGTAGGTGTCGTGGTAGTAGCGGCCAAGCACCTCGCCGGTGGCCTTGGAGACGCCGTAGAGGTTGCCGGGGCGGGGCAGTTCCTCGCCGTCAAGCAGGAACTCGTCGTCCTCGCGGTACATCTCGGGGGTGCGCTGGTCGGTCTCGAAGGCGCCGACGGCGTGGTTCGAGGAGGCGTAGATAAAGCGGTCGACGCCGCTGTCGACGGCGGCCTCGTACATCTTCTGCGTGCCGTCGATGTTGTTCTCGAGGACGCTATCCCACGACGCCTCGGGGCGGGGGTCACCGGCGAGGTGGATGACCGCGCCGACGCCGTCGACGGCCGCCCGGACCAACGCGTCGTCGGTGACGTCGCCGATCATATACTCGTGGTCGGGTTCGTCGTCCGGGGGGCTGTGGTACAGCAAGCGCCACTCGTAGCGGTCCTCGAGACCGTCGAGGACGGCCTCGCCCACGCGACCGCCGGCACCCGTGAGGAGAACGGGATCGTCCATTCAGGTGTACATCTGCGACCGGCCAGTAAGTAAGATACGGTTTGGCCGCCGGCGAAGGCGGTTTGGGTCCCCGGGCCGACGGTCGGGGTATGCCCACAGAGAGCGAGGCACTGGCCTTCGAGGCCGGCGTGAAGTTCGGATCGCTGTACCACCAGTTCGCGGGGACGCCCGTCAGCCCCGAGAGTGCGGACTCACTGGCGACGGCGATGGAGGAGGCCATCGAGAACCAACCGTACTGCGAGTCGGTGACCGTCGACGTCAAGACCGACGCCCTCCGGGCGGCAATCGAGGCGGGCGGGGCCGACTACACGGAACTGACGGGGGAGTTCATCGACGTCGAAATCGTGCTGGAAGACGGCGACCGGGAGGCCCGCGCGACGATGGCGATGGAGGACGGCTACCCGCTGATGCGGCTGGTCGACGTCGAGTGACTGCGGGCGGTACAGACCGCGTCAGGGATTTTTGTGCGCTGGGGGCGCAGGGAGACGTATGTCCCTGTACGTCCTCGACCGCATCGACGACGCCGTCTCGCTGATGCGCTCGCTTTTGTTCCCGTTCTCGGCGTGGCTGTGGCTGAAACTGACCGTCGTGCTGGCGTTCGTCGGAACGGCATCCGGGGGCGGGAGCAGTCTCTCGGTCGTCTCGAACGTCCCGTCGTTCGGGGCGTCGCTGTCGGAGGTGCCCGGCGGGACGGTGTCACTGCCCGGGCGGATTCCCGAGGGGGCGCTGCTGGTCGGTGCCATCGCCGTGGCCCTCGTCGTCGTCCTCGGCCTCGTCGTGGGCTACGTCGGGGCCGTGATGGAGTTCGTGTGGCTGTCGGCGCTCCGGGAGCAGGAACTGTCGCTCCGGGCGGCGTTCGGCCGGTCCTTGCGCCGTGGCTGGCGGCTGTTCGCCTTCCGGTTCGTCCTCGGAGCCATCGGCGTCCTCTCGGTGGCCGCGACGGTCGGCCTCCTCCTGTGGCCGGAGCTATCGGCGCTCGCCGCCGGGGACGGTATCGAACTCGGGGCGTCGCTGTTCGGCCGCGGACTGCTCGCGGTGACCGTCGCAGGCGTCGTTATCGCCGTCGTGGGGCTGCTCCACGGGACGACCACGGAGTTCGTCGCGCCGATTATGCTGCTCGAAGACGTCGGGACCGTCGAGGGGTGGCGGCGGTTCTACCCGACGCTCCGGGAGGACATCGTCCAGTACGTCGCGTATCTGGGCGTGGCGTTCGTGCTGCGGGTGCTGACGGCCGCCGGCGCGGGCACTGTCGTCACCGTCGTCGTCACCGCTGTCTCCATCCCCTTCGCCCTCGCGGGGGTCGTCCTGCTAGCGGGGGCGTTCGCGGCCGGCGGCCTCTCACCGGCCACCCTTGCCATCGGCGTCCCGCTGTTGATCCTCTATCTGGCGGTCGTGGCGTGTTGCTCGGCGGCCGTGTTCGTCCCCGTGCGGGCGTTCCACCGCTATCACGGGCTGCTCGTCCTCGGCGACACGAACGACCGGTTCGACGTGCTGGCCGAGCGCCGCGCGGACCTCGGCCCCGACTTCGAGAGCTGAGAGTGTTTATTGTCGGTCATTTCGATATCGACCGCCCGCATTCGGGCGGTCACACCGGTAAACAGCGACAATAAACACGATGAGTTTCACTTTCACTTTCGGGCGTGGGTTTAAACACCGTGCTGGCGAATCACACGGTATGAGTCAGGCCACTCTGGACGACGACGAACTGTTCGACGAGGCGGCGGACGATATGCGGGCCGACGTCGAGAGCAGTCTCGACGCCGCGCACGAGGCCCTCCCCGCCGCGGACGACATCTGGGAGGTCGACGCCGACAACACACTGGGCGTGCTCAACGGTCTCAAGGGAGCCTTAGACGTCGGGGACGCCGAGGACCACCTCCGGGACGCGAAGAAGTGGTACACGATGGGCGAACGGGCCGACGCCTTCGAGGACGCCGAGGACCTCGCCGACGCCATCGAGGAGATGGAAGGCACGATCGCCGACATCGAGGCCGCCCACGAGTCGGTGGGCGACCTCGCCAGCACGCTCCCGTCGCTCCGGGGCGCGCTGGAGGACGCGGCCGAGGACGAGGACGACGACTGATCAGCGGTGGGGCGGCGGTGCGGTGTCCCGCGCCGCGACGCGCTCTACTATCTCGACCAGCGCTGCCGTCGCCGCCTCCAGCAGTGCCTCGCCCAGTTCCGCGTCGCCCGCCCGCGGGTCGCCGACGTTGCCGGCCTCGCTGAACGACGCGAAGTCGAACGCGAGGTTCGTCCCGTGTTCGAACTCGCCGAATGCCTCCCCGGCGCCCTCGGCGGCCGCGTCGAGTTCCTCCTCGTCGATCAACTCGGGCGCTAGCGCCCGGACGACGGCCGTCTCTGCCGGCCCGCCGTGGCCCAACTCGACGCCGTGGGCCGCGAAGTCGACGGCGTCGAACCACGTGAACGGGACGGCGTAGGCCGCCTCGCGGCGGCTGATCGTCCCGCAGACCTCCCGGAGAGCGTCGCTGTTGCCGCCGTGGCCGTTGACGACGACGACGCGGGAGACGCCGTGGCCGGCGAGGCTGGCGACCGTCTCGCGGACGTAGTCCCGGAAGGTGTCGGGTTCGACCCACAGCGTCCCGGTGAACTGGCGGTGTTCCTCGGAGATGCCGATGGGGACGGCGGGCGTGACGAGGGCGGTGCCGTCGTAGGCCTCGGCGGCCCGGTCGGCGATGGCTTCGGCGCTGAGCGTGTCGGTCCCCATCGGGGCGTGGGGGCCGTGCTGTTCGG
>NZ_WPCA01000138.1 GCF_009741825.1 Halapricum sp. CBA1109 | reverse complement strand
GACAGCGGCAAAGCAGGACCTGCTGGGACTCGCTGGGCTCCGCGGACGACGCGAGTAGCTTCCGTGCGGTCTTGACGAGATACAGCTGTCGAGTGCGTCGATGTAGCGACTACTTCGACGGGAGTGACGTGCTGCCGAAACGAGCGAAAGGTCGAATCGTGGATGTTGTCGGCGATAGTGACTCTCTGTCCGGCGCAGACGCTGCCGATGCGAGAGATGCATTGCGGAATCTAGACGATGTTTCTCATCGAGAAATATCGACGTTCATCGACGACGGAGAAACCGGTGGTGTAGGCTTCCTCTCTGAAGTCGACCAGAGTACGGTCGATAATGTGTTCTCGTTCGATGTTGGCGGGGGTAGCACCGACATCGCGGTTCGTACCCGCGCCGGAATTGCGCAGGCGTACAACCGAAATCACTTCTCGACTAGTGAATGGGCTGGTGACGTGTATCCGGATGCCACTGACGCGGAGGGCGTCGTGAACAAGATAGCGGACGATATCAACGCACTCAGTGGACGAGATGACGTCGTCGGACTCGCCCGGACGCTCGGAAAAGGTAGTGACGGAGGGACTGGATCATACTTTGTTGATCTGCCATCCCCTGCAGCTTCCAGCAACCCTGTAAAGGGTGTGTCTCTGGAAATACGTGCTGCCGCTACCGAAGCAACCGACCTTGGTGACAATGTTCTCAGACTCAGCTACGAACCGGAGGTCGACTTCACGGAGCTGAGTGACTCTGCGGTCCAAGACATCGCTGATAAGATCTCTGATGATACGTCTACCGTCGAGAACGCTCTTATCGACGGTGACAGTAGCAGAGACGTCGAGCTCGATGCCTTCAGAGATAGCGAGTCCGGCACAGATATATACTTTGAGCCAAAGAACCGAGATTCGGTTAGCTCAGCTACCGTCAGAGATCAAATCATCCGGTACTTCGGTGTCCAGAAGTCTGAAGGAATAGGCTTGGAGAACAGTGATGTCACTGTCTACGTCAGAAGTGAAAGCCAAGCAAGCGATCTCGAAGGGGCCTTCGATAGCAGTTGGTTCACAGTAAAAACGCCCTCTGACGAGTAGAGTGGGAAACACTCAATAATCCACTCGTTCGCAACGCTGAGTCCATTTTCTAAAGTGGCATAAACCCAAAATAACTTTATTTATTCAGTTCTATATAGCTGGTATGCCACCAGAATCCACTTTCTACGTGCGGTTTGTTGACGAAAGAGATGCCAGTGAATTGTTCTCTCAAGTAACCGAACACCTCAATAGTGAAAATATAAATTACAACACATATACAGCTACTGAAATTGGTCTGAGTGATAACCTCTCACATTGTGCAATTGATATCACAGACTCACACCGGCATTCCGTTGATGATGCACTACTGACGCTGAATATTCAGGCTGAATACTTCGTCACCAGTGATTGGGAAACACGTGTCTCAGACTCACTTGCGTTTTTTGAAGGACTTATATAAAATACTACAACCAACGTACGTCTTCGGGATGCACAACTGGCGAACGGACCGGGTTGAAAGCGATGCAACGCCGGTACCGCTTCCATCTCCGATATCTGAAACAACGCTGGATGAGAATCGTATCCACCATCCAACTTGGTTGATGCTGTTCACACCGCCAATGGTTGAGCAGTACGGTGAGGAATGGTTACTGGATCTACCAGCCGACCACATTGAGGAACTTGACGATGGTTCGATTCTGCTTGTCGTCGTCTCAGACATCTCAGAGTATCAGTCGGATACCGAGATCGCCGAATATCTCAACGATCGGATGGAGCCACTCGAAGACGCATTTGAAACCCACAAACGCAGTTGACACTCCCGCACTGTTCGTAATATTCGTCTTCCTGTCGTCAGGATCATAATTCCGGTCGATTCCTCAAATATCGTTCCGTGTTCGACCGGTCGCTATCGAGAGCTCAGGGTAGTTGTCTCTCGGCCGATCATTGTCTCCTCAATATCTCAAGGCTAGGCCTGAGATACTGCTCGGCTATTTGTGAAACCAGCGAACCTATTTGATCCACCCGGACACTCCGACGACGCGAGTAGCTTCCGCGCTGGACTCGACGAGATCCGCTCGTCGAGTGACGTCGACGTCGGCGACTACTTCGACGGGAGTGACGTGCTGCCGAAACGAGCGAAGGGTCGAATCGTGGATATTGTCGGTGACAGCGGCCGCAGTGCCAGCGATGCTGTGGACGCACGAGATGCACTCCGGAATATCGATGGTGTCTCAGACAGAGAGATTTCGACGTTCGTGGAGGACGGTAGTACTGGAAGCGTGAAATTCCTCTCAGAAGTCGATCAGGGAACTGTCGACAACGTGTTCTCCTTCGATGTTGATGGGGGTGCATCGGATCTGGCTGTGCGTGCCCGCGCCGGTATCGCTCAGGCGTATTCGCGTGAATTCCTCTCTACCGGATCGTGGGCCAACGATATCTACCCAGATGCCGCTGATGCAGAAGACGTCGCAAACAAAATAGCGGACGATATCAACGTACTGAATGGAAAAGGAAATGTAGAAGGCCTTGCGCGGACACTTTCGCGAGGCGATGACGGGGGTAGTGGTGCATATCTTGAACGACTTCCAGATCCAGATGCATCCGATAGCGATGGTTACGACCCTTCATCTCCGGTGAAGGGTGTGGCTCTCGAACTTCGGACGGCCAGACAAGCTGCCGACGAACTCGACTCCGACGAGTCACTTCGGATGAGCGCTGCTCCCGATGTGGACTTCGACGAGGATCTGAGTGAAACGCAAATCGAGGATGTAGCTGAGAAAGTGTACGGGGAACGCGAGAGCGCTGTGGTCTCTAGTGATCTCACGACCAATCCCGAGTTCGACGCTGTCCAAGAGATCACGGATTCGGATGGCAATACGAGACGAATCTATCTCGAATCCAAGAATACGGAGAACGCTCCTCCCCGAAGCAAGGTTAGAGGACAAGCAGCTCGGTTCTTTGCGTCTCAAATAGCAGATGGCGCCGATATGGAAAACCTGAGAGTGACGTTTGTCACTCGGTCCGACTCACAGGCAGCAAGCCTGAACGATATACTGGACGCAGAGTGGTTCACCGCGAGAGCTAGTTCCACCGGCAGTGGATAGTACGTATATTCAGTATTTTTATACTTGTTACGTTAACTCAGTATATGGCGTTGGAATCGTTCTTCCGGGTCGGATTCGTTTCAAACACTCCGCCAGAGAATACTCTTGATGCGTTCGTATCGCTGTTTGATAGTGATAAGCAGGCTCCGAAATATATCCGTCATAATGAAAAAAGCATTACTGTGATTGGAGATTCTAACAAATACGGGTTGGATGTGTACTCTAAACAGGCACACAATTTCGCTCACAACAATGACCTTGTAGCACTTGATTTCTCCTGTTCCATACTCTTCGATGAGAACTGTCCGACTCAGCAGCAACTGGAGGAAACGCTTGACCTCGTTCGGCAGTTCTACCAGTGTATCGACGCAGAATACGTCTTCGGAATGCACAGCGAACGAATCGAGACAATCGGCCTCCCGGAGAACCGAAACGGGATTCCGTCGCCGATCAGTGACGAGTCACTCTCACAGAACCACATCGACTACCCGACGTGGCTGATGCTGTTTCCGCCGACGATGGTCGAGGAGTACGGCCGCGAGTGGCTGCTCGAGTTACCAGCCGAACATGTCGAGGAACTCGACGACGGTGCCATCTTGGTCGTTTCGACGCTGGAACTCACAGACTGTGAAACCGATATCGACATCGCAGAGACGGTTGCCGGATCACTCGATCCAATCGTCTCCCGATTCACGGACGACCACACGTTGGCCGAACGGCCCGGCGAGTAAGTGCGTGGTATCTGGCACCGATCAGTACAGTAACGCGAAGATTCTGTCGGCCGACGACTCGTTGCTCTTTGAGGATACTGCGCGATCCGGGAGGCGATGAGCGGGATGTCCGGCGTGGCCCAGCGACAGGTCAGCGACCGGATCAGAACCCTCGGTAGCGCGACGGAGAACACGCTCGAATCGAACGAGTTGAGGGCGGCGGTGCGGTACGTGCGCCAGACGGGCGCGTCCGGGGCGCAGTTGCTGGACTGGTTGGACAGTGACGGCGTCCGGGGCGGTTCCCACGTGAGAGATTCCGCGATTCAGACACTCGTCGTCCAGTATCGTCCCCCAAGTTTTTGTTACCGGATACCGAAGCGGTAGTATGGCCGCTTATGGCCGGCCGTCGTTACGGGACCTGTTCGACGAATCACCGACCCCGCACATCGCGCACCCGCCGCGGACACACCATCGAGACTTCTACGTCGCGACCGACGGATCGTTCAGCGACGGCCACGGCGGGTTGGGTGTCGTCATCGAGACGCGGGACGGCGAACGCGTCGGACGGTTCTCCCTGTCGGATCGCTCCCCGGACAACAACGTCGCCGAGTACCGGGCGCTCCACCTCGGACTGGACGTACTGGCCGCGCGTGCGCCGGCGTCGGCGCGGGTCGGTGTCCTCGTAGACCACGACGACCTCGCGGCGAACGTCAACGCCGCGGTCCTGCGCTCGCGGGACCCGACACACGAGTCGACCCACCACCTGTCGGTCCCCGCCGCGACGGGCCACCACTGGCGAGGGATACGGGCACGACTCAACGGCTTCGGCGCGGTCCGGGCGGCCCGCATCTCCAGTGACCGCAACCCGGCCCATCCGTTGGCGAACGCGCCCGACCAGTACGCACACGTCAACGCCGAACGGGAGCGTTGTGTCCTCCCGGAGCCGATCAGACAGGACGACGACCGGTATCCGCCGCCGTCGCGGGTCAACAGCGACTGAGTCAGACGAGGGCGAGCGCGACTCGCGCGGCGAGAAACAACGCCCCATCCCGGGGATGTCGCCGGCCGGTCACCGGAGCAACACCCCCACGACGGCGAGCAACACGGGGACACCGGCACGTCACAGACCGGAACTCGTATGCGCGTTGTCCACACCGGTGTCTCGGACGCCGAGGGCGTAACCTCGGGTGGTGTGAACAGTCCGCCCGAGCACTCACGACCGAGCGGTGACGATCACGACCGCGCCAGTAGAGGGTCGCTCACACGCCCAGCCACTCGTCGTTTCGCACTTGGTATCCGTTCTCCCGGCAGTATTTCGACGCCCGTCGCCGGACGTCTCTGGAGCCGGGAATCGTCCCCTTCTCGTCGATTCGCTCGACGATCCAGTCGGTGACGACCTGCAGTCCCTCGTCGTCGTCGATGGCGTCGACAGCGACGAGCTCCCGAAACGTCTTCTCGTAGGCGTCGCGCTGTGACTGGCTCAACTTCGCATTCCGGAGCGTCGCGGCGGCTTCGACGACCTGTTTCATCATCGCGGCGACGGTCGGTCGCTGTATCCGTGCTCTGAGTGCCGTGGGGGAGTCGAACGTCTCCACGTCCGTCTCCGCGAGGAGCTCCTCGACGGCGTACTCCCCGTCGGTCGATTCGATCACGTGGTCGCCGACGGCGGCGACGACTTCGGCCCCTGTCACCGGGAACGATAGCGGTTCCAGTTTCGCCTCGAAATCGACGAGCACTGCTGGCTCGAACGGCGGTTCCGGCTCGTCCCCGCGGGCCAACTCCGTGGCGAGAGCGCGCTCACGCTGTCGCCGGTCGGCGTTCTGTGCCTGTTCCTCTCGCCCGCTCTTGTCGTCTGCCATACCACGACAGAGGCGCCCTGCGCGGATAGGCCTGTGGTTAGTTACCACATACCATCTTTTGCGTCCGAACGGCCGTCGGACTCACCCGCTGGGTCGTCTACAACTCGACGTCGATGGTCACGTCGGGCGTCTCGCGGCCGCTCCCCCCGAAGGCAGTCTCGTAGCCCTCGTGGCGGGCGGTCTGTGCGGGCGTCGTCACCGACAGCGTCAGTTCGTCGCCGGACTGGACGTTCTCGACCGTCGCGCCGTAGTGATAGCCCAGTTCGGAGTCGAGCGTCCGGCGTAGTTCGCCCTCGAAGACCGACTCGCCGCCGCGGGCGAGCGTCCCCGACAGCCCCATCGCGGGAACGATCATCTCGTTGTAGCGGCTCCGGGCCGAGACGGCGAGGTACTGGCCGTCGCCGTCGACGCCCGCTGGCGGGGAGTCCAGAAGCGTCGTGAGGAGGACGGCGTCGTTCGACCGGCCGGACCCGAGGACCGTGCCGGGTAACTCCCCCTCTGCGGGGGCCGTCGAGTCCGGGACCATCTCCATCGACATCGGCTCCAGCGCGCCGCGCTCGCCGGCGTCGTCTCGCTCCTCGTATGAGATATCGTTTTTCTCGCTCTCGCTGTACTCGAAGTCGATGGTCGCGGTGGCGGGGTCGCCGAACGTCCCCTGGAAGCCACCGGTCCGTCGGGTCGACATCCCGCCGACGCTGAGGTCCACGGTGTAGGTGCCCTCGGCCCCGTCGTCGAGGCCGAAGTTCGCGCCGTAGTGAAAGCCCATCGGCTGGGAGAGCATCGGGTAGATGACCTCTTGGGAGACCACGTCGCCGTCGCGGCTCACCTCGATGGAGAGGCCCGTCTCCGGGAGGACGGTGCCCGTCTCGGGGTCCCAGACGCTGGCCATCAGGTGGACGGCGTCGCCGTCGTCTATCTCGGTGAACTGCGTGCTGGTGCCGTTGACGTTCCAGAACCGGTGGGCGTAGCTGTACATCAGCGCGAAGGCGTAGTCGCCTTCCTCGGCGGTTCCGATCATCTCCATTCCCTCGACGTGGGTGGGGATGTACACGCCGTCCGGGCGGTCCTCCAGCACCGGAGGGATGCCGGTCGAGGAGGGCTCTGTCGCCAGTATGCCACACCCCGCAAGCGCCGCCGACCCGAGGGCGGCCCCGCTCGCGAGAAACGCTCGCCTGTCCATATTCGCCCTCAGTGTCGGATGGCTATCGGTCTTTTGCTCCCGCTCACTCCGCCTGTGCGTCGAAGACGGCGACGCTGGCGAGGTTCGGACGACCACTTTTTCCGTCGGGGGCCTCGCGCTCGCCTCCGGCGAGCGCTCAACCCCCGCGCAAAA
>NZ_WPCA01000102.1 GCF_009741825.1 Halapricum sp. CBA1109 | reverse complement strand
GCCGGTCGACCGTTCGGGGGAGGTCCGTCGGCGGCGACCGAAGGTCCTCGAACGACCGCACGGTCAGTTCCGCGGGGACGAGGTCCTCGGCGGTGACCGACGGCAGGCGGTCGTGGTCGTAGATGGGGTCGCCGTCGAGTTCCGGGACGGCGAATGGAAGCCTGAACCCCTCGTCTCTGGGGAGGCCGTAGGCCAGCGGAATCGAGGCGACGTTCTCGACCCCCTCGAGGAGGCTGTTGGTGATGTCCGCGAGGCCGTCGCCGACGGCGAGACGCTGGAAGCTGTCGGCGTCGTCGTTGACCGAGAGGCCGCTCGAGTGTGAGCCCAACTCCGAGAGGACCCGCGGCCGCCTCTCGCCCGTGGGGTCGAGGTGTTCGTTGTTCGGCACCGACCGGGAGTGGGAACTGGCGACGTACAACTGCGGGTCGCCGCTGTCGGTGTCGAGAAACACCTGTAGCAGTTCCCAGTCGTGCCAGTGGAAGTTCGTCGTGAACTGGTCGAACGCCGAGTACACCCAGTACTGAACGACGGCCAGCGGCGAGGCGTCGTACTCGAGGACGCGGTAGAACACACGGGGCTGGGGTGGGTCGGTGTGGCCGCCGGCCTCGACGTAGCCGTTCAGGGCGTCGAAGCCGTCGACGACCGTCTCGCCGTCGCGGTCGCTCTCGAACTGCCGGGGGTCGGTCGGGAACCACCGCTCGTCGGTGTCGAAGTATATCGCCGGCGCGAACCGGTCGGCCAGCGTCCGCGCACGCTCGCCGGAGACTGCGTCGCCGTCCCGTCGTCCTCGGGTTCGAACAGCGAGCATCCGGAAAGCGACCCGGCCGCGCCACAGGCCGCCGCGCCGAGGACCGCCCGCCTACTGTGGTCGGTCACCGCGCGCCCCGCGTCGCGGCGGCCGTGAGTAGATGTCGCACGATACCCGGCATACCTCCTGCCGGACAATAGGCCTTCTGGCGGCGTGGGACACGGTCCCCGGGTATAGTGACGCTTTTCCGGGGCGCCGGCGAACTTCGACGTAATGACGGACATCATCGACGGCAACGCCGTCGCCCAGTCGATCCGTGACGACCTCGCATCGAGCATCGACACGCTCGATGCCGCGGGAACGACGCCGACGCTCGCGACGGTCCTGATGAGCGACGACCCGGCCAGCCAGACCTACGTCTCGATGAAACAGGACGACTGCGCGGAGGTCGGCATCGAGGCCGTCGACATCGAGATAGACCCCGACGCGCCGGCCGAGGAGTTGTTCGACACTATCGACGAACTGAACGAAGACGACGACGTCGACGGCATCCTCGTCCAGATGCCGACGCCGGACCACGTCGAGAAGCGCGCGGTCCTGCGCGCTATCGACCCCGAGAAGGACGTCGACGGTTTCCACCCCGAGAACGTCGGCCGACTCGTCGCTGGCGACGCCCGGTACAAGCCGTGTACCCCCCACGGAATCCAGAAACTCATCGAATCCGTCGGCGTCGACACCGAGGGCAAAGACGCGTCGTCGTCGGTCGCTCGGACATCGTCGGCAAGCCGATGGCGAACCTCCTGATCCAGAAGGCCGCGGGCGGCAACGCGACGACGACGGTGTGTCACTCCCGGACCGAGGACCTCGCCGAGAAGACCCGCGGGGCGGACATCCTCGTCGCCGCGGCGGGCGTCCCCGAGATGATCGACGGCGAGATGATCGGCGAGGGTGCCGTCGTCGTCGACGTGGGTATCAACCGCGTCGATGCCGATACCGAGAAGGGGTACGAACTGGTCGGCGACGTCGAGTTCGAGAGCGCGAAGGCGAAAGCCAGCGCCATCACGCCGGTCCCCGGCGGCGTCGGGCCGATGACCCGCGCGATGTTGCTGTACAACACGGTCAAGGCCGCGGCCCGGCAGGACGGCGTCGACGTCGAGTTGCCCTAACTGCCGAGGTCGTCGATCCGTTCCCGGGCCGACGCGAGGGCATCGGTGTCTCCGTAGGCGACGTAGTGGCTGAGGTCGGTGACCGCCCCCAGCAGTCGGTCCGAGGTGTCCAGCGGTACGTCGCCGTCCAGCGCCTCGATCCGTTTCTTGTGGTCGAGCAGCGACCCCATCGCCGTCCGGGCGTCGGGGTCGGGGTGGTCGTCGAGGTAGCGTTTCAGGTCCCGTCGGTAGTGGTCGGTGGCCGTCGCGGCGACGAGACCCCGGATAGGGACGAGCGAGGCTGGGACCTCCGCGCTCGGCGGTCGCTCGCCGGCGTCGGCACCGCGGAGCAGCGACAGGAAGTACAGTTGTTCCTCGTCCTCGACACGGAGGCTCCGGGCGAGTTCGTTGCCGACGAGGCGGAGGTCGACGGCGGCGACGAAGGTAGCGTCGAGCGGTTGCATCTCGCCGCCCCGGATGAACCCGCGGGTCCGGACGTACTCGCCGGCGGCGTCCGCGGCGCTCCTCGCGGCCTCCTCGATTCCGTCCGGGCCGTCGAGGGCCGCCCTCGCGGCCGCGAGGTCGAGCGTCGCGGGGTTGTCGGTGTGTTCGGTGTGGTCGTCGACGCCGACGCTCCGCATACTCCCACACGACGGGCAGGTCACCGACCCCGTCTCGTAGTACGACCACCGGTTGCCGCAGTTTCGACACTCGCGTTCGCCCCGGATCTTCATATCCCACCCTACGCCGACAGCGGCAAAAAACGGTCGGACACCGCCGGGAGCTATACCCCGCTGGCGGCCCACGATTCGAGTATGCGCGACCAAGCGGAGATCCGGGAGCAGTACGAGTTCCTCACCGAGGAGTTAGAGAGCCAGGAGATGCGCCACGAGGGCGTCCGGAAGCTGTTCAGCCACTACCGTCACGCCCTCGGATGGGTGTTAGAGGAGGAAGAGCACCTCTAGCGGTTCGCCCGCTGTCGGTAGGTTTAAGTGATTAGGTCCACCAGTTTCGGGTGACGCTTCGCTTGGAGGGCCGAAGCGTCAGCGGGGACCAATTCAGGGCGGCAAGCGAACGCGTGGGCTCTTTTCACCCCACGCGTCCGCTTTCCACTCGTTTCGTAACTCGACACCGAGCGACAGCGCCGCGCCGGTTCAGGAGATATCTAGCGACTCGTCAGCCCCGTCCGCGCCGACATCCCACTCCATCTCCAGTTCGATGCTGTGTTCGCCGGCCTCTTCCGGTCCCTCGTGTTCGGCCTTGACCTCGAACTCGACGGTGTTTGGCGGGGTCAGCGTGACGCTGTCGGTGCCCTGTTCGAGAGTTATCGGGCCGCCGTCGTCTAGTTTGTCGGCGACGGATCGGAGGTAGTCGGCGACGTCGGCGCGGGTGGCGTGTTGTTCGGACTTGAAGAGTACTCGTTCGACCATACTATCACTACTCCGTCCGAGATGATAACGGTATGGGCTGACACCGTCACCGCTCGTCAGATGAACCTATCACTGTAGTTACGCCGACCGTTCGGACGAACTCCGGATGGCTTCTCGGGCCTATTCGGTGTCCTCGAACCGTCGCTCCGTCGGTTTCAGTGCCCTCTCCGATCTCCGGCAATTCCTACGATCCGGTATACTTATGCTATCTCGACAGTAACTACGATGTGGACATTACCGATGTACGACCTGACAGGATTCCAGCGTGACCTCCTATATGTCATCGCGGGGAAAGAGGAACCACACGGGCTGGCGATCAAGGAGGAACTCGAGGAGTACTACGAGAAAGAGATACACCACGGGCGTCTCTACCCCAACCTCGACACCCTCGTCGACAAGGGCCTCGTCGAGAAGGGACAGCGTGACCGGCGGACGAACTACTATAGCTTGACACGTCGTGGTCGCCGAGAGATAGACGCGCGCCGTGAGTGGGAACAGCAGTACGTCGACCTGTAGTCGCTCCTGCCCGAACGCCGATAGCGGTCGTTCTCTTCGATACCGACCTGTTCCGGTCCGTGTGGGCACGCCACACACTTAATCCGCTGGTGGCCCTACTATCGGCTATGGACCGCGCAACGGCCACACCCGAGGTCACGACGATGCCCGGCGACCGGGCGCGCGCGTGGGTCGACCAAACGAGCGAACACGCGGCCACGAGCACCCACGTCTACGAGTTCGTCTGGGACCACACCGCCGACGCGTCGGCCCGTTCTGTACGGATCCGGACGGCAACGTCCTGATGGACTTCGCCGGTCACGTCGGCGCGGCACCGCTCGGGTACAACAATCCCACACTGTTAGACCGGATGGCCGAGTTCGACCTCGTCGACCCGTTGAAGATAGCCGGACAGGACTTCTACGTCAGCGCCGGCGACTCTTCGCTGCCCGGCCCGACGGAACTGATGGAGCGGTTGACCGATATCACCGACCACTACGGGATGGACACGGTCTTCCTCTCGAACAGCGGCGCCGAGGCCGTCGAGAACGCCATCAAGATATGTTACGACCACACGGGTGGGGAGTACGGCATCACCTTCGATGGCGCGTTCCACGGTCGGACGCTCGGCGCCCTCTCGCTGAACCGCTCGAAGGGCGTCTACCGCCGCGGGTTCCCCGAGATAAGCGGCATCGAGTCCGTCCCGTTCTGCCGGGACGAGGGCTGTGACCCAACCTCGTGTTCCTGTGGTTTCTTCGCCGGCGACACATCCCAGTTGCGGCGGATGCTCCACCCCAAGCGCGGGTCGGTCGACCCCGACGCCGTCGCGTACATCATCCTCGAACCGATTCAGGGCGAGGGCGGCTACTACCTCCCCAGCAACGCGTTTATGAACGAAGTGGCCGACATCGCCGAGACCCACGACATCCCGATCATCGCCGACGAGATACAGTCCGGACTGGGGCGGACGGGGAAACTCTGGGCCAGCGACCACTACGCTATCGAACCGTCGGTCATCACCGCCGCGAAGGGCCTGCGCGTGGGTGCGACAGTCGCCTCGGCCGATGTCTTCCCCGACGAGAAGAGTCGCCTCTCCTCGACGTGGGGTGCCGGCGACATCGTCGCCTCGATACAGGGGACGCTCACCATCGACATCATCCGCGAGCAGGGGTTGATGGACAACGCCGTCGAACGCGGCCGGGACCTCCGGGAGCGACTCCGTGCTGGAGTCCCCGATTCGGTCCTCGAAGAAGTGCGCGGGAAAGGGCTGATGATCGGTGTGGAGTTCGACACCAAAGAGCGTCGGGAGGCGGTCCAGCGGACGGCCTTCGAGAACGGCCTCCTCACTCTCGGAGCGGGGTACAGCACCATCCGACTGCTCCCGCCGCTGGACGTGACCGAACGCGAAGTCGAAATCGGTGCGGAGGCGTTCGTCGAGGCCGTCGAGTCGACGCTGTCGTGACGGCGTGTCGCTTGGAGGGCGCGTTTCGAACGTTTCAGCAGGGAATTAAATACTTTCTCATCTGAACGACAGTATCGTTCATCGATGTTCTCGCAGGACTACGGACCGATTACCGGAGGAAGTCCGCGCTCTAGTCCGGAGTCGAACAGGTCGTCGTGGGCACTTCGAGACAGTGGTTTCGGTGCCGCAGATCGGGGGCTCGGGCTGGCGCGCGCTGTAGCGAATTGGACGCCCGGACGCGCGGTAGCGGTCAGGACGCCCGGGCGCGCCGATATGGCGCGCCCCGGGGAGGAGTGAGGGGAGTCGTCGCGGGCCGGGCGCTCCGCGCCCGGAGACGCGAGCGGCGATAGCCGCGAGCTGCAGTTCCGCGCGCGACTACAGAAAGCGTCGGCGTTCTGGCGAGCGACGCGAGCCAGAGCTCGGAAGACGAGCGACGCGAGTCTTCCGGCGTAACCCGGGGCGGATGCCGCGCCGTCGGCGCGGCTCCGCAATGCGTCCTGGCGGAAATGAAAAGGGCGAGAACGGCCTGCCAAGGCCGTTCGAGGGCTTTCAGTGGAAGGTACGGGACACGTCTTCGTCGTCGGTCTCTTCCTGCTGGATCTTCTCCCAGGCGTCGACGAAGTCCTGCTCTAAGACCTCGGTGCGGTCGTCGCGGATGGCGAACATCCCGGCCTCGGTACAGATGGCCTTGATGTCCGCGCCGGAGGCTTCGGTGGTCTCTTCGGCCAGCGAGGCGAAGTCGACGGTCTCGGCGAGGTTCATGCTGCGCGTGTGGATCTGGAAGATCTGTTCGCGGCCCTCGGCGTCGGGTTTGGGGACTTCGATGAGGCGGTCGAAGCGGCCGGGGCGGAGGATAGCCCGATCCAGCATGTCGAAGCGGTTGGTGGCGGCGATGATGCGGATGTCCCCGCGCTCCTCGAAGCCGTCCATCTCCGAGAGCAGTTGCATCATCGTGCGCTGGACTTCGGCGTCGCCGGAGGTCTTCGATTCGGTCCGTTTGGCGGCGATGGCGTCGATCTCGTCGATGAAGATGACGGCGGGTTCGTGCTGGCGAGCCAGATCGAACAGGTCGCGGACCAACTTCGCGCCCTCGCCGATGAACTTGTGGACCAACTCCGACCCGGCCATCTTGATGAACGTCGCGTCGGTCTGGTTGGCGACGGCCTTGGCCATCATCGTCTTGCCGGTACCGGGCGGGCCGTACAGCAGGACGCCGCTCGGGGGGTCGATGCCCACGTCGTCGAACATGCCGGGGTTCTTCAGGGGCATCTCGACGGTCTCCCGAACTTCCTCGATCTGTTCTTGGATACCACCGATCTCGCCGTAGGTGACGCCGGGGGACTCGTCGACCTGCATCACGCGGGCACGGACGTCCGTCTCGTCGTCGAGGCTCTTGACGATGGAGAGGGAGTTGTTGACGGCGACGCGGTCGTCCGGTTCGAGGTCCTCGCGCATCTCCTCGGTGACCTCGGTGAGGGCCTCCTGGTTGTTGCCGTGCTGTTTGATGATGACGCCCTCGCCAGTGAGCTCTTGGACGGTGGCGACGAACAGCGGGGACTGCTTGAGTTTCTTGTTCTCGTGGGTCAGCCGTTCGAGCTTCTGCTGGTACTTGTTGTTCTCCGCGTTGGCGTCGAGCAGCTTGTCCCGCATCTCCTCGTTCTGGGACTCTAGGACCTCCAGTCGCTCCCGCAACGCCTCGATCTTCTCCTGCTGTGAGGCGTCCTCGTCGTAGGGGAGATCGACGTTGTCGACGGTATCAGTCATTGCTTCCCCACTAGCAGATGTGACCATAAGAGGTTTCGGGTAGGGTCTAGGACTGCCGCTCTCGGCCGCCGTACGGCGGTCTCTCGGCGAGCTGCCGACCGTCGGATCGTCACCCGCAAATGCCCCAAGGTAATATTAGTAGAGCAAAAATATTATTATCCTGTATCCGGTATGGGGTAGTAATGAGTACCTCAGAACAGACGCAGGTGGAGACGCCGGCGGAGAGCGGTTGGGACGCCGTCGCGGAGTTGCCGCCCAGCGCGAAACTGGTCGCGAAAGTGCTTGAGTACAACGAGCAGTTGACTCAGAGCCAACTCGCCGAGGAGACGCTGTTGCCCTCCCGGACCGTCCGGTACGCGCTGAACCGACTGGAGGAGATAGACGTCGTCGACTCGCGGTTCTCGTTCACCGACGCACGCAAGCGCGTCTACACCCTCGACATCGAGTGACCGTCCGGTAGCGGTCCCGGCGCCCCGAGACTGCGACCACACTTCACTTTCACCGTGGTCCCGGAACCACTAACGCCGGGCTGGCATACCCCCGGCAATGACACGTGTACTCCACACCGGAGACACACATCTGGGCTATCAGCAGTACCACGAGCCCCAGCGCAGGCAGGACTTCCTCGCAGCCTTCGAGCGCGTCGTCGAGGACGCCATCGCCGAGGACGTCGACGCCGTCGTCCACGCTGGGGACCTGTTCCACGACCGCCAGCCGCGACTCCCCGATATTATGGGCGCGCTGTCGGTCCTGCGGACGCTGGACGACGCCGGGATCCCCTTCCTCGCTGTCGTCGGTAACCACGAAACCAAGCGCGACGCCCAGTGGCTGGACCTCTACGAGTCGCTGGGGTTCGCAACGCGTCTGGGGTCCTCGCCCGTCGTCGTCGGTGACGTGGCCGTCTACGGGCTTGACTTCGTCCCCGAGTCCCAGCGGGCCGCCCTGGAGTACGACTTCGAACCCCACGACGCCGAGTCGGCCGTGCTGGTCTCCCACGGCCTGTTCGCGCCGTTCGACTACGGCGACTGGGACGCCACCGAGATTCTCGACGCCTCGCCCGTCGACTTCGACGCCGTCCTCCTCGGCGACGACCACGAGGCCAAACAGACACAGGTCGACGGGACGTGGCTCACTTACTGCGGGTCGACAGAGCGGGCGAGCGCGTCCGAACGCGCCGAGCGGGGGTACAACCTCGTCGACTTCACCGACGGCGTCGACATTCGCCGACGCGGCCTGCCGACGCGGGAGTTCGTCTTCGTCGACGTGGAACTGGCCGACGGGGAGGGCCACGACCGCGTTCAAGAGCGCGTCGGGCAACACGACCTCGAGGACGCGGTCGTCATCGTCGCTATCGAGGGCGAGGGCGACCCGATCACACCCGGCGAGATAGAGACGTTCGCGCTCGACCGCGGTGCGCTGGTCGCCCGGGTCAACGACCGCCGGGAGATAGCGGCCGACGCCGAAACGACGGTGAGCTTCGCCGACCCGGACGACGCCGTCGCCGAGCGCATCCGTGACCTCGGGCTGAGCGCCGCCGCGCGGGACATCGACGAGACCATCCGCGCGAGCAAAGTAGCCGACTCGACGGTCGCAGACACCGTCGAACAGCGGGTCCGCGAAATCGTCGACGAGGCCGACCCGGCGGCGTTCGAGTCCGCCGAGACTCCCACCGACGACGGGGAGTCGACTGCCGGTGACGAGGCCGAGGGCGGACAGACCGACGACCAAGCGACGATGGAGGAGTACCTGTGAGAATCGACCGCGTCCGCCTGCACAACTTCAAGTGCTACGGCGACGCCGACGTCCGACTCGACAGCGGTGTGACGGTCATCCACGGCGTCAACGGCAGCGGAAAGTCCTCGCTGCTGGAAGCCTGTTTTTTCGCGCTGTACGGCGCTCGTGCGCTGGACGGCAACCTCGACGACGTGGTCACCATCGGGGCCGAGGAGACGGAAATCGAACTGTGGTTCTCCCACGCTGGGGGCGAGTACCACCTCAAGCGGCGGATCCGCGCGACCGGCGAACGGCCGGTCACCGCCAAGTGCGTGCTGGAGGGCCCCGAGGCGACGTTCGAGGGTGCGCGCGATGTCCGCGCTCGGGTGACCGACCTCCTCCGGATGGACCACGAGGCGTTCGTCAACTGCGCGTACGTCCGACAGGGCGAGGTGAACAAACTCATCAACGCTCCGCGAGCGACCGGCAGGATATGATCGATGACCTCCTCCAGCTGGGGAAACTGGAGGAGTACCGCGAGCGGGCCAGCAGCGCCCGCGTCGGCGTCGGCCGCGTCAGGGACGACAAGCAGGGCGCTCTCGCACAGATCGACGAACAGATCGAGGCCAAAGCCGACAAGGACCTCGCCGAGCGGCTGAACGTCGTCGAGACCGAACTCTCGGCGGTGGCCGAGGAGATAGAGCGCTACGAGGACAACCGCGAGTCCGCCGTCGAGACCCTCGACGAGGCCGAGTCGATACTGTCGGAGTACGAGGAAAAGCGCGAGGAACTGTCGACGCTGGAGACCGAAATCTCCGACCTTCAGGAGGCCGTCGCCGAGGGCGAACGCACCCGGGAGTCGCTGGCCGAGGAAATCAGCGACTACCGAGAGCGCATCGACGAACACGAGGCCGACGCCGAGGCCGCCCTCGCAGAGACGGAACTCCCGACCGATGTGGACCGAGAGACCGTCGAACAGCGGCTCTCGGAGTTGGACGAACGGGACGACGAACTCGGCGAGGAGATACAGGACCATCGGCTCGCGGCACAGAAAGCGGACAGCGAGGCCGAGTCCCACCGGACCGAGGCCCAGCGGCTCGACGAGCAGGCCGAACAGAAGCGCGAGCGAGCGGACGAACTGGAAGCCGACATCGAGGCGACCGAGGAGACGCTGGCCCGAGCGCCCGGGGAGACGCTCTCGGAACTGGACGAGGAGATGGAACGGCTCCGGGACCGCCTTTGCCGACGGCCCCCGGTCGACGTCGGGGGAAGCTGGTCGTCGTCCCACGAGAGCGGCGAGCGCTGGCGGACGGGCGGCGGGCTATCAGGGGTGCCCCGCGAGCAATCGAGGAATGGTAAGAGAGGGAGGTGTCGTCGGCGTGGCGAGTGTTAGTCCTCGCCCAGCACGCGTCGAGTGCGGGTGGTCGTCGGGCGTGGCGAGTGTTAGTCCTCGCCCCAGCACGACTCGACGGTGGCGGCGTCGACGTGGTCCTG
>NZ_WPCA01000196.1 GCF_009741825.1 Halapricum sp. CBA1109 | reverse complement strand
GGCAACGCGACGGCCGGGACGGTCCTTTCCCTCCTCCGCGGGAGCTTCGACGACGAGGGCGTTCGGTCGTGCTGGACGCGACGGCCGTCTCCCGGTCGGGCCGCGTCGTGTCGGTCCGGGCGACCGCCCCGCCGGACGCCGTCGGCGCGCTCGTCGCACAACTGGCCGCGGGAGAGGCGGCGGTGCCGGCGAGGCTCGGCTCGCGTGCGCCCCCAGAAGCGGGAGGTGTGCCGTGAGCCTCCGTGCGCTGCTCCGGAAGGAACTCTCCTGGAGCAAGCACAACGTCGCCGCGCTCGTCGTCCTGTTGCTGCTCGTCCCCGGCACCGCGGCGTACACGAGCGTCGCCTTCCAGTCGGTCATCCCGCAGGACGCGCCGGTCGCGGTCACGCCGGCAAACGACGAGGTCACCGAGAACGAACTGGAGGTGGTCGACGCCGCGGCGTCGCTGTTCGCCGACCCGGTCCGGTACGACTCCGAGCAGCGGGCGATGGACGACCTCAAGCGCGAGTCGGTGTACGCCGTCGTCGAGGTGCCGCCGGGGCTATTGAACGAGTCCCGGGACAGCACCGTCAACCTCACCGTCGACGGGAGTATGGTCCTGTTCGACAAGCCCTCCGAGGCGATGGTGGGGCTGTTGAACGTCCGGTTGAGCCAGTCCGTCCCGGGGTCGGTCAGCGTCGACCGGACCGTCGTCGGCGGCGAGCACACCCTCGCGGAGTACCTCGTCCCTATCCTCCTGATGGGCGTGACGCTGTTGTTCTCGCTGGCGTACGTCCCGTACAACCTCGCCGCCGAGGCCAGCGCCATCGAACGCGTCCGGATGGAGTCCTCGCTGGAGGCGCTGGTCGCGTCCAAACTGCTCTTTTTCTCGGCGGTGATGCTCGTCCCTATCGGCGTCTTCGGCGTCTTCATCTGGCAGTTAGAGTACGCCATCCCGGCCGCCTCGGCGGGCGTCGTCCTGATCGTCCTGCTGACGTTCGTCACGCTCTCGTCGATCAGTATGGCGCTGATGCTGGTGACGCGCTTCGACGTCACCGGTCGGTTCCTCGCCGTCATCCTCCTGTTCGGGTTGGTGGCGGTCGGGGGCCTCATCTACCCCGCGGGCTTTTTCTCGCCCATCAGGCGACAGATAGTCCGGGCGATGCCGGTCCACTACGCGATGATCGTCCTACGGGGCGAGATGCTCCGGTCGGTCCCGTTGTCGACGTACGCCGACTACGTCGCCATCGTCGCCGGGTCGGCCGTCGCGTCGCTGGCGGCGCTGGAGGGGTCGATAATCGCATACAGGAGGGGCGACTGATGGCCGAGTTCGGTGCCGAGGACCTCACCAAGTCCTACGCCGACGTGCGGGCACTCGACGGCGTGTCGGTGTCGCTCGCCACCGGCGAGGTCCACTGTCTCGCCGGCCCGAACGGGTCGGGGAAGTCGACGCTGTTTCGTATCCTGCTTGGCCTCACGCGCCCGGACTCGGGAACCGTCACGCGGCCGGCGCGGTCGCTGGTCGGCGCGGGGTTTCAGGAACCGGCGTTCTACGACTCGCTGACCGTCGCCGAGAACGTCGACACCTTCGGTCGCCTCTCGGGCACGCCCGGCGAGGCGTGGGTCGACCGGGTGGTCGACGTCTTCGAACTGGAGCAGATGTGGACCCGCCGGGCGGGGGACCTCTCGGGCGGGTTCGCCAAGCAACTCGATCTGGCGCTGGCGCTGCTCAAACGGCCGACCTACGTCCTGCTGGACGAACCGCTGGCGGACTTAGACGACGTGTCGACGGGGAGCCTGCTCGGGTTTCTGGACGACTACGCCGAGTCCGGCAACGCCGTCGTGCTGTCGAGCCACCGGATCGAGGAGATCGGACCGGTGGTCGACCGACTCACCGTGATGCGGGACGGAACCGTGCGGCGGCGGGTCCGCGATACCAGCGAGAACGAATCGATCGCAGAGATATACCGTGACGCTGTCGAACGGGACTAGGCTTCGACGGGGGCGGCGCGCTTGCGCGCCACGTAGCCCGCGATGCGGTTGCGGACGCCCTTGGACTCGATGTCCGTGACCTCCATCACGACTTCCTTGTTGTGCTCGAAGTCGTCTGTGAAGGCGTCGGGATACTTCTCCATCAGGATCGTTGCCGTCTTCTTGACGTAGGCCGGTTTGATCGCCATGTGACCCCACGTAGCCGGACGGGCTTCAAAAAGCATTCGAAGCGTCCGGCCCGAGCGCTACCACTCCGCGTTGTCCGCGACGACGGCCATCGCCTCGCGGTGGCGGTCGCCCCCGCACTTCTCGACGACGCCCTCGAAGAATGCCAGTCGCTCCCGCAGAGCGGTCTGGTCGTAGGCGTCGACGCCCAACCGCGAGGCCGCCACCGTCGCCTCGACGACGGCGTAGTACGCCCGGTTCGTCGTCCGGACGCCGGTCCGTTCGACCGCGCTCTCGACGGGATGTAGCGCCCACTCGACCCACTGGGTCCCGCCGTCCTCGCCCGCCCCGATTCGGTCGACGGACACCTCGACCCACGCGTCGGCGCTGTCGAGAATCGGGTCGTCTGTCTCGCGGACGGTCATCGCCGCCTCGGCGAAGTCGACGGGGTCGGGCGAGAACTGGACGTGGCCGCCCCCGCGCTCCCGGAAGTTCCGCCACGTCCGGGTCCGGCCCCACGTCGTCGCCGTCACGGGGTCGCCGGCGTGGAGTCCCAGCGCCGCGACGTTCCAGCGGTCGTTGGGCCCCAGCGTCGTCACGATGGACTCGGTGACGCCCGCGAGGGGCACGGGCCAGTCGGCGTCGCTCACACCTCGACCCCTCCCCGGAGCGCGAGGAACAGCGCCGCGGCGGTGATGTCGGCGGTCGTCCCGGGGTTGATACCGCGCTCGACGAACTCCGCGGCCATCGCGTCCGGGTCGCGTCGCCGTCGAGCGCCGCCGCCGCGCGCTGACGGACGGCCTCGGCCGTCGCCTCGTCGTGGTTGATGACGACGAAGGTGTCGGGTTCCGCGGCCAGCAACTCCAGAAAGACCCGTGCCGCGCGGTCGGCGACCGGCCCGTCGAGTTCGGCGATGCGGTCCGCGGCCGGGAACGACCGCTCGAAGCCAGTGGTCCACTCGCGGGCGACGCCGTCGCGGTCGGCCGACTGTTCCATCACGTCCGCGAGCGTGAGCCCCTGCGCTTCGAGCGCCGGGACGGCCCCGCTGCCCCGGCGGACGCGAGGCCGTCCATCTCGGCGGGCGGGTCGGCGACGGAGACGCGACGTGGTCGAACGCCCGATAGAACCCCGCGCGTCCGCGACTGTCGTCTCGGCGACGACGGCCTCGACCCCTGCCGGGGAGCGGTCACCCCGAGCGACAGCCCGGACGAGGGGGACGAGGAGCAACAGCGCGCCGAACTGGGTGTTGCCGCCGCGCTGGCCGCTCATCCCCTCGATAGCCGTCTCGAAGGCCGCGCCGACGCCGGGGCCGTCCGGGTCGGCCGCGAGCGACAGGCCCTCGCGGGCGCTGACAGCGCCGGCCGCGAAGTGCTCGAACCGCAGGTCCTCGTACTCGTGCTCCCGGTCGACGTTGCCCGGTTTCGGCGTGCCCGTCACTTCGAGCAACAGCGCCAACTGGGCATCGTCGGTGATGGACCTCACGCGACCCCCTCCCGGGAGGCCTCGACGGCGGCCGCACGGACCGCTTCGAGCACGTCGGGGTCGTCGGAGGGCCGCCCGACGCTGACCGCGTCGGCACCGTAGTCGACGTACTCCCGGACCGTCTCGCAGTCCCTGACGCCGTTGTTCGCTATCACGGCCGCGTCGGTCCGGCGAGCGACCGGTTCGATCACCGACTCCGAATCCATCGCGTCGACGTGGAGGAAGGAAGCCCCCGCGGCGTCGGCCCGTTCGGCGACCGCCGGCAGGTCGACCCCCTCGACCTCCGCCCGAGTTTGACCGAGACGGTCGCGCCCGTCTCGGCGGCGGCCGCGACGAACGCCGCGAGCCGGTCGGGGTCGGCC
This sequence comes from Halapricum sp. CBA1109, assembly GCF_009741825.1. GTDB lineage: Archaea > Halobacteriota > Halobacteria > Halobacteriales > Haloarculaceae > Halapricum. The sequence goes on along the minus strand of NZ_WPCA01000196.1, from coordinate 78 downwards.
AGCAGCGACTCGCCACAGCCGGCGGCGCACATCTCGGCCTGTCGGCAGTGGGCGTTGACCTCGACGACGGCGTCGTGG
>NZ_WPCA01000215.1 GCF_009741825.1 Halapricum sp. CBA1109 | reverse complement strand
TCGGGCGGCCGGAAGACGGCGTCTTCCGGCAAACTGAAAAGGGCGAAGGCCAGTTCCGGGAACCCCGGGGAAGCAAGCACTGGACCGAGCGAAGCGAGGGAAGCGCACAGCGAGCCGCGGGACCGGAACTGGCTGAGGGCTTTCGAGGAAGACACTGCTGTCCAAACATCTCCTCTGAACACTACCGCTCGCCGAACCGAACGATAGTTGAACCGCGCCGACCGAGAGGGCCCTATGACCGAGTACTTCGAGGTCCACGAGCGAGACGGGGCCGCCCGGATCGGCGAACTCCGCCTGTCCGATCCGGTCGAGACGCCGACGCTCGCGGACGATATCGTCGCCGACGCCGGGAGCCTCTGGCCCGAGGACCGCGACGTTCCCGAGGGCGACGAGAGCGAACTGACGATCCTCCCCCACCGCGGGTTCCCCGGCGGGACCGCCGAGGAGGTCACCGAGGCGTTCGCCGTCGACTACCCCGACGTGGACTTTCCCAGCGCCGCCGTCGTCTCGCCGGAGACGGCCGAGGACTTCGGGGCCGACGCCTACGTCCTCTCCGGGAGTCAGGGGCTGGTCGGCCACGGCGAGGCCTTCGTCGAGGGCGTCGTTCAGACTCGGGAGTCCATCCCGGCCGACACCGCGCTGTACCTCTCGGGGGTCGCCACGCCGGCCAACGTCGCCACCCTACTGTACGCCGGCGTCGACCTCGTCGACACCGACCGCGCCGTGATCGAGGGCACGAAAGGCCAGTACCTCACGACCGACGGGGCGTACTTCTTGGAGGACCTCCCCGAAGCGCCCTGCAGTTGCCCGGCCTGCCAGCAACCCATCGACACCTTCGACCGCGAGGACTGCGTGACTCACAACGTCAACGCCCTGCGGGCGGCGCTTTCCCGCGCCCGCCAGCGCATCCGCGAGGGTCGCCTGCGGGACTACATCGAGGGACAGGCCCGCCACGAGCAGTGGCTGACGGCGACGTATCGCCACCTCGATCAGGAGTACTCCTATCTCGAACAGCGGACGCCGCTGGTGCGAAACGAGACCATCACCGCCGCCAGCGAGGACACCCTCCGTCGGGTCGAGATACAGCGTTTCGCCGAGCGAGTGACCGGCCGCTACCGGAACCGATTCGACCAGCCACTGGTGTTGGTCCCCTGTTCGGCGACCAAGCCCTACAGCGACTCCAAGAGCCACGGTCGCTTCCACGACGCCATCCAGTTCCGCGGTCACACCGTCTCGATGACCTCGCCCATCGGCGTCGTCCCGCAGGAACTGGAGACGACCTACCCCGCACAGCACTACGATTCGGTCGTGACCGGCCACTGGAGCGAGACCGAAATCGCGTTCGTCGCCGACGTGCTGGCGGCCTACCTCGACGCGAACGACTACCCCGACTACGTCGCCCACGTCCCCGAAGACTACCGACCCATCACCGAACGGGTGGCCGACCGCCTCGGCATCGACTTCACCTACACCGTCGAGGGCCACGACCGACACCGACTCGCTGGCGAACCTCGCCGGGGCCGTGGAGGGGGGCGACTCCTACCGCAAGCGCGAGCGCCAGCACAACACGATCAGAGCTATCGCCGACTACCAGTTCGGCGCCGGGGCCGGCGACGACCTGTTCGAGGACCTCTCGGTCGAGAGCCGCTACCCGAAACTCCGGGTCAACGACGCCGACGGCGAGCAACTGGCGGCGATGGTGCCCGAGTACGGCGTGCTCTCGCTGACGCTGGCCGGCGCGCGGCGCTGGAAGGCGTCCGACGTGCCCACCAAGACCGCCGAGATAGACAACTTCGTCCCGCGGGGGAGCGTCCTCGCGCCGGGCGTCGTCGACGCCGACGACGACATCCGGGTCGGCGACGAGGTTCTCTTCGAGGGGCCGAAGGCGCTCTCGGTGGGCCGCGCGGCGATGTCCGGCCCGGAGATGGCCGAGAGCACCCGTGGCATCGCTAGCGAGGTTCGCCACACCGCAGAGAAGTGACGGTTTTTGAGCCGCTGGCTCCTACGGTCTGACGATGCTCTCGCCGTCGACGCTGTCCCTCCTCGTCGTCGCCGCGGTGTTCGTCTCAGTCTTCGCCGCCTTCGCCTACTACCAGTCCGCGGCGGCGGACGCGCCCAGACTCTACCGCTACGGCCTCACGCCCCGATGGACCACCGTCGCGTCGGTACTGGCACTGGCGGCCGCCGCCGTCGTCGCCGCCGTTCGCCTCGACACACTCGCCCTCGACCGCCGGACGGTGGCCGTCCTCGCACTGTGGACGCTCCTGCTGGTGGCTTCGGCGAACGGCGTCGCGGGCGCGGCGGGGTTCGTCCGGCGCTGGCGAGCGTTCCACCCCGCGAGCGCCGTCCCGACGGGCGCGGTGTCGCCCGGGCCGGTCGCCGTCTCGGGGACCGCCACCGACGAGGCCGTCGCCCGCGCGCCGGTGACCGGCCGCGACGCCTGCTGTTTCGTCTGGCGCGTCACCGTCGAGGACCCCTACGTCGGGACCGAGATGGGAGAGACCGGCGACTTCCGGGAGGTCGCGGCCGGGCAGGGCGGGTCGACGTTCGCCCTAGACGACGGGAGCGGACCGGTCCGTATCGACCCCGCGGGCGCGAGGCTGGACCTCGCCGGCGAGCGGACGGTCGAACTGCCGGCCGGCGACGCCCTGCCGCGCCCTCACACTGACGCCATCAGCGACGTGGAGTTCGACCACGGCGACAGCGTCCGGCGCTACACCGAACGGGTCGCCGGCCCGGGGGACTCACTGGCCGTCGCGGGAGAGGCGGTCCGGCGGGACGGGCGCGTCCTCGTCACCGACGTTATCGTCACCACCGGGTCGCTCTCGCTCGCGGCCGAGCGCTACCGCGCGCGGGCCCTCCTCTACGGCGTCGCCGGCCTCGGCGGGGTTCTCGTCGCCCTCTGGGGACTGCTGGTGACGGTCTGATTTATGACCCCCGTCGCGTAGCCCCGGTATGGACGACCGGACGCGCCCGGACGGTCCGGTGGTTGCTGGTCGTCGCCGTCGCCGCCGTCCTCGCCGTCGCGG
>NZ_WPCA01000141.1 GCF_009741825.1 Halapricum sp. CBA1109 | reverse complement strand
GGCCCACCTACTGCTCACGGGTCGCTCCGCTCCCCGTTCGGGCTTTCGTGGGCGCTCCCGTTGGTCGCGCCCACCTACTTCTCCGCGGGTCGTCCCTCCCCGCGTCGGTCTCGTGGGCCTCGCTCGCTACGCTCGCTGCGGCCCACCTACTCCAACCACTCGTCGGCCCAACACTCGATAGACTCGAAGACCGGCGCCAGCGACTCACCCTTCTCCGTCAGCGCGTAGTACGTCGCGACCGGCGCGTCCGCCTCCATCCGCCGCGTGACGAAGTCGAGTTCCTGCAGGTCGTCCAGCACGCGCGAGAGCGTCCGCGAACTCGCGTCCGTCGCCCGCTTCAGTTCGTTGAACCGCCGCTCGCCGTCCTGCAGTTCGTGCAGGACGACCAACCGCCAGCGCGATCCGATCTGATCTATCGAGTTCACGACTCCGCACGGCCCCGGCGGCTCCGACTCCTGCTCTAGGTGGGATGACATCGGTGATACCTGATGACACCTATGTCCGGGAATATACATATAGGTTCGCATTCGAATCAGGTATTGTGATGAAACCCACTATCACAACGGAACTGAACGGTGTTCGAACGACGCGGCCCGCTATGGGGGGTCGGTGATGGCTATCGAAGGCCCCCTCGCGGCGGAGGCGTTCCTCGCCGCCCGCCTGCTGTTCGGCCTCGTACTGGCCTTCACCGGTCTCAACCACTTCACGGACGTCGAAGGGATGGCTGGCTACGCGGCCTCGAAAGGCATCCCTGCACCCGCGTTCGGCGTCGTCGCCACAGGTGTCATACTGGTGGCTGGCGGCCTCGGCATCGCCGCCGGTGTCTTCCCCATCGTCGCGGCGGGCGCACTGGCCGTCTTCCTCCTCGTGACGACGCCGGTGATGCACAACTTCTGGGCGGTCCCCGAGGACCAACAGCAGTCGGAGATGACGAGTTTCCTGAAAAACGTCGGGTTGCTCGGCGGGGCGCTTGTCTTTCTGGCCCTCGGCGGGTCGGCCTGGCCCTACGCCGTCGGTATCGGCCTCTAGAGGTCGACTGACTCGTCGCCTTCGAGGACGTGGACCTCGGTATCGCTACCGGTCGCTTTCACTTCTCTGACGAAGTCCTCGGGGTCGATTTCTATCGGCGGGAACGTGTCGTAGTGCATCGGGAACGCGTACTCGACGTCTAGCCAGTCGACGGCGACCGCCGCCTGCATCGGCCCCATCGTGAAGTGGTCGCCGACGGGGACCGCGGCCGCGTCGGGTTCGAGGTACGGTCCGATCACGTCTTTCATCTCGGACATCAGGCCGGTGTCCCCAGCGTGGTAGAACGTCGTCGACTCGTCGTCAGCGACCTGTGTCGGCTTGGTATCCGAGATGACGTACCCCGCCGGCATCCCGGCGCTGGGCGTCTCGAACCCGGCCCCGACCCCGTTGGTGTGGTCGGCGCGGTGCATCGTGACGAACGCGTCACCGCACTCGACGGTCCCGCCGAGGCCCATCCCGACGACGGCGTCCTCGTCGATACCGTGTTCCTCGACGACGTAGCCGGTGACCTCCGGCGACCCGACGACCGTCGCGTCCGGGAACGACCCCACGTCGCCACGTGGTCGTCGTGGCCGTGAGTCAACAGGACGAAGTCGGGGTCGAGGTCCCCGGGACTGGTGTTCGTCTTCGGATTGTCGAAGAAGGGGTCGATCAGCAGGTCCGTTCCGTCGACCGCGACGTGCCACGTCGAGTGGCCGTACCATGTCAACTCCATATCGGTCGGGCATACTGGCGGCTGGCACTTAAGTACCCGTCCGCATCCGACCCCGGGACTGATAGGGGGCCGCGACGACCCCCGGGTATGGACCCCTTTCCGACGATAGTCGACCACGCGTCCGGGGGAACGTCGCCCGAGGGCCACTGCTGGGTGTTCGAACGCGTCGACGGGATTCCCCTCCGGGCGACGCTGCAATCGGACGGTCAACTCGTCGTCGACGACGGCGAGCAGTCGCCGTCGAACGCGCCCGTCCCGCCGGCGGCCCGCCCCGCCGTCCGGACGCTCCGAACCGACCTCGACCGTGACGCCCTCCGGGCGGCCGTCGACGTCGACTCGCTGACGCTGTACGGCGTCGGCACCTGCTACGACCGCATCGGGTACGACTTCGACCGCCTGCCGGCCTTCCTCGGGACCGACGTGCGCGTCCACGGCGACCTGATCTCCCCGGAGCGCGCCTACGAGGGGTTCGAGCGGATCGATCTCACGCCGGCGCCGGCCATCGACCGGGAGCGGCGCGCGGACACGCTCGCCCCCCGACCGGTTTGCGTTCCCCGACTCGGCGTACGCCGACAGTCCGGTCGCCGCGTCCGCATCGCCGACAAACACGGCTGGCGGGGCGTGCTGGACAACGACGCCGTCCCCGACCCGGACCGGCCAGACTTCGCGGACGCGGCCGACGCCGTCGCGTCGCTGGTGACCGATTCGCTCGTCTCGGCGGCGACCGGCGACGCGGTGGAGTGGGTGCGGGAGGAACTCGCCCGGCGACACCGCGGGGACCTCCGGGCGGCCGGCATCGACCCGTCGACCGGCGCGTTCCGGAGTGCCGTCGCGAACGAGGTCGGCCGGCGCCAGTAGCGACATCCCCCACTGTCACACCTGACCGGCGCGGTGCGGTTGGCTGTGGCTGCCGGAACTCGGGAGCGGAAAGGATCAGGGTCGGACAGACACGAGACGCCCGAGAATCACGTTGCCGCGTGCTCTACGTCCGTCTCCTTGTACTCGATCAGGGTCCGGTGGCAACTCGAACAGACGAACTCTGTCAGTTTCGTCGTCTCATCGTTGTAGCTCATCCGTGTTCCACACTGGGGGCAACTGGGCATTACATATCCTTGTAGTATCTTAGGATTATTAATTATTGCGTTTGTGACGGCCTGTCACGTCACGCGGTAGCGTCCGGGAGCAGATCGGTCAGGTCCTCGGTGGCGAGTAGCCGAGCGAAGTCGGTCGGGCCGAGGAGTTCGACGTCGGCCTCGCTCGCCCGGCGCACCGCGGCGTCGCTCGTCTCCTCGACGGTCACCAGCGTCGCGCGGTCGGCGTCGGCCGCTGTCCGAGCCGACCGGACCGTCTCGACGGCGTCCTCACTCGCGCTGTCGGCGACGGCGACGACGAGCGTCGCCGGGTCGGGGTCCGTCCGCGTCGCGTGGACGACCGATTCGTCCGCGACGGTCCGCAGTTCGGTCGTCCAGTCCAGCGCCGACCACGTCGCCTCTGTCACTTCCAGCAGGACGCGTTCGGACAGCGAGCGGACGGTGTCGACGACGGACGCCGGCGGTTCGGTCCCGTCGCCAGCGTCGAACGGATCGGAGACGTCCCGGAGCGAGTCCAGCGGGGAGTCCCCGGCGGACGCGTCGGTCCCGTCCGCGAGCAGTGACGCCGACGGTTCGCCCGCGCTCCCGGATGGGTCCGCCTCGGGGCTGTCCGCCTCGAACGCGTTCGGTCCGGGTTCGTCAGCCTCGGGCGCGTCCACTTCGGGTCCGGTAGCCTCGGATTCGTCCTCGTCGTGGCTGTCTTCGGACTCCGCAGAGAGGGTGACCCAGTTGTCGAAGTCGCTGTACTCGTCGGTGTCGTCGCTTGCCGCGACGTTCGCCGCGGCGTCCTCGATACAGGACCCGAGGTCGTCGAGGCGCGCGTCGATGCGGTCCAGCGCGTCGGGGTCGAACTCCCGGGCCAACTCGCGGGCCGATTCGAGGTGGGAGATAGCCGCCGAGTAGGCCTCGCGGGCGTCCCCCACGTCGCCGGATTCGATGCGCTCGTCGCCGCGGTCACGGCACTGGTCGGCCAGCGCGTGCCGGGCCGCGAGGATACCGTCGACGGACTGGATGACACGGTCCCTCGCTAGGTCGACGTCGCCGTCGAACCGCTCGCGGTCGGCCCCCCAATCGAGTTCGATCACGGTCCGGAACTGTTCGAGGGCGTCGGACCACGCGTCCAGCGCCGTCTCCGGGTCCTCGGCGGCCAGCGCGCGGGAACGGGTCTCCTCGGCCCGATCCAGCGGCGCCGAGGAAAGCAGTTCGAGGTTCGCCTCGACGTGTTCGATCCGGTCGCGCATCGCCGACGCCTTGTCCGGTGCGAGCCCGTAGATGTCCAGTACCGTCTGGTACTGCTCGCGGGCGCGTTCGAACGTCTCGTAGGCCGCCTCGAACTCGTCGCCGCGCCAGTGGCGTTCGGCCTCGTCGACAAGGTGGGTCGCGCGGGAGGCGTGGAGCCGTCGCTTGGTGTCCCGGTAGCGGGACTCGATCTGTGCGACCCGTTCGGCCATCCCGTCGGCCGCCTCCTCGGGGACCGACTCGACGGCCGCCGAGGCGTCTCCGAGGTGTCGGCGGGCCTCGGCGAGGTTCGATTCGGCGTCCTCGTAGGCGCGGGACTTGCGGTACTGGCTCGCGTCGACCAACCGCTTGCGGGCCTCGCCGATCTCCGTCTCGACGCGGATCCACGCCCACGAGAGGTCCTCCAACACCGAGACGACGCGGTCGGTCGCGACGTCTTTGAGGTACACCTGCCACTCGACGCCGTCGACGTACACCGAGAGCTGATCCCGGATCAGCCCCTCCTCGACAGTGACGCGGTCGACGTCGCCCAGCCTGATCGAGTGGTGCCAGTCGCCGTCGCGCCCGCCGCCGCCGACCACGAACAGGACGTGCCGGTCGGTGACCGCGGTTATCGCGCGAAAGCCAGATGCCGGGACGATGCGGTCGGTCTCCTCGCCGTCGACTTTCGAGACCCCGCGCTTGCCGTCGCCGAAGACGAAAAGCGGCGTCTCACCCCGCTCGAAGTACGACTCCAGCGGTCTCCCTTGGAGGTACCCGTCCGTGAACAGTCCGCCACGACCGGTCTCGGTGAGCAGCGAGTCGTCGACCTGCCACTGGTTCCCTCCACTTTTCATCGATGATACTGGGACGTACGTGAGGACTCGTATTATATACCCCGGTAAGTTACGTGACAGAAGGTGTCGGAACTATCACGGCCGGCGACGCGTGTCTGACGGGTAGCTAAGTGACCGAAGTGCCAATCGTTCGCACGACATATGGGACGGTTCACTATCGAGGTGCCGCCGGGCCTCAGCTTGGACGAACAGTTCGATATCGGCCGACGGGAGACGACCCGTGACGACCGGCCGCGAATCGTCCGATGGCTGGCCTGCTGGGCGGACGGCTAGTCGATGAGGTGGGCGGCGATGCGCTGAGCGCCGACCGTCGCCGAGTTCGCGGGGTTGTCGGGCGCAGTCGCTTCGATGTCGCGGTCGAGTTCCTCGCTCGCTCGCTCGGCGAACTCGTCGACGATACCCGGGATGCAGGCCATCCCGCCCGTGAGGACGACGGGCTTGTCCAGCGCGAGGTTGTACACCTTCATGTAGTCGTTTGCCAGTTCGGGGAGGAAGGTGTTGGCGAACTCGTCGACGGCGTCGTCGACGTACTCGTCGACGGCGTCCATCACGCTGCGCTCGATGGTGAACTCGTGTGAGCCCCCGCCGGGTTGCTGGATCACGTCGGTGAACGGCTCGTAGTCCTCGAAGTCGGCGTGCTCTTCTTTGTACTCGCGGGCCGTCTGGACGTCGATGTTGACCCGTCCCTGAGTCTCCTCCTCGACGTAGTTGGCGATGACACGGTCGACTTCGTTGCCGGTCACAGCGCCCGTGGTGAAGGGGGCCAACTGCTCACCCCGGCGATAGCCCGAGGCCTCCAGGTTCGTCGAGCCCATGTTGACCGCGACGAATATCTCGTTGATAGCTTCGAGGTCCTCGCCGAAGGCCGGGATGGAGCCACACAGCGACTCGGGGTAGCTCTGGACCAGTTCCTGCCCGATGGAGCTGTCCTCGATGACCGACTGGAGGTTCTGTAGACCGCCCTCGTTGTCCAGCGTCGGGATAGCGTAGACGACGGCACTGTTCTCGGGGATGTCGTTGGCCTCGATGACCTCCTGAAAGAACGTCTTCGTCAGTTCCGCCCTGTCGTCGTCCTCGGGCAGTCCCGAGCGGAGCATAAACTGCACGCGGTCGGGGTACTCCCGGGCGGCCTCCTCCCCGTAGAGGACTTTCTCCTCGCCCGTCAGCGCGTCCTCGTAGGTCGCCAGACACGTCAGCGTCCGGACCGTCTGCATCTCGCCGTCCTCGTCGGGGTAGGCGATGACCGTCCGCGTACTCCCGAGTTTGACACCGATCGGAACTGGACCGTCGCGAGTCTCGGCCTCGTCGTCGTCCTCACTCATACGGTGGCGACGTTTGACCCCCTGTGGTATATAACCTCACGGAAGATGACACAGGTCGGATAGGAACGACCACGCGAGGGCGGGCCCGCGGGCCGGCGGTTCCCACCGGCTGAGAGCGGCCGCGAACGATTTGTCACTCTGTTGGGTAGCGATGACGTGGACGCGACGACAGTTTCTCGCCGCCGGCGGAACGCTCCTCGGGGCGAGGTCTCGCGGGGTGTTCGGCCGAGACAGCGGGGACGACAAGCCAGTTCGACGTAGCGGAACCGCTCGCCGTCGACTCTGTCCAGCAGTACAGCGGCCCGGACTGTAGCTGCTGTGGCCGGTACGCGACGTACCTCGAACGAAACGTCGACGGGAAGTTCACCGAGACGGTCGCCGACGACCCGGACGCGGTCAGGCGCGAGCGCGGCGTCCCGGAGGCCCTCCGTGGCTGTCACACGCTCGACGTCGGGGCATACACCGTCGAGGGACACGTCCCGGCGGCGGCCATCGGGACACTGCTGGAGGAGGCGCGCGCTGTCGACGGCATCGCGCTCCCGGGGATGGGCGGCGACGTGGACGGGCAACTGACCGTCTACACGTTCGCCGACGGCGGGGACGTGTTCG
>NZ_WPCA01000045.1 GCF_009741825.1 Halapricum sp. CBA1109 | reverse complement strand
ACGACCGATCCGGAGGCCACGGGACCGACGCGTGGGCGCCCGAGGACCCGACCAGTTGGTCGGCAGACGGGACGGCTCCGCCTCCGGGGAGCGTCGGGGGCGACGACGGCACGAGCGCCGCATCGACGGCGAGCAGCGAGAAGGTCGTGGGGACGGTCCCGGAGGACGCCGACGCCGGCGGGTCGACTGTCGCAGAGTCAGACAGCGAGGACACCGACGACCGGAACGGCGACGGAGAGGGCGGGGGCGGCGGACGACGGCGGGGAACCGTCGGAGCGTCTCGCGGTCGGTCCGGCCGGGGTAGTCACCGCGATGGGGAGCGAGGACGGCGCGGCGGGGTTCGTCGAGAGCGTGCCCGCCGTCGAGTCGGCCGAACTGGTCTCGGCCGGGCCGCTGTACAAGTACCGCGGGTCGATGGCCAACGGCCCCGACGACGTGTGGTTCTGGACGGTCGATCCGGCCTCGGTCGACGACGACGCGGTGACCGCGGCCTTCGAAGACCGGGTCGGCGAGTGGGCCGCTATCGACGACGCTCGCTACGTCGCCAGCGTGGCGGCGTACGACACCGAACCGCGGCCGTGGGTGGCGGTGTTGGCGGCGGAGTCCACCGTCGGGAGTATGGACCACTCGCTGTCCCGGCGGCAGTGTCGGGCGGTCGTCGACGGCGTCACGCGGGCGTTGCAGGCCGCCGCCGACGCGGGGGTGACACACTACACGCTCTCTCCGGACCACGTCCACGCGTCGAGGACGGCGAACCGGCGGCAGTCGTCTCCGACTGGGGGCTGGAGGCCGCCGTCGCCGAGGCCGCCGGCCGCGAGCGAGCGCCCACGCCGTACGACGCACCCGAGCAGGTGTACGGGGACGATTCGACGGAGGCGACGACGGTGTACCGACTCGGCGCAGTGTCCTACCACGCGCTGACCGCGGCGCGGCCGGCGGAAGCCTACCAGTTCGACCCGGACTACGACTTAGAGCGGACGATAATCGATCGGCAGTACACGCCGGTCACGCGCCACGACAGTTCGCTCCGGCCGGCCGTCGACGCCGTCCTCAAACAGGCGATGGAGCCGAATCCCGACGCGCGCTACGACAGCACGGACCTGTTCCGGAAGTCGCTCAACGGCTCGCTATGAGATTTGGTCGATAGTTCGACAGGTATTTATTTCCGCGATAAGCTGGCAAAGTTATGGACGAAAACGTCGACCGACGGACGCTGCTACGGGTGGGTGGCCCGGCGGCAGTCGCGCTGTTGGCTGGCTGTGCCTCCGAATCGGACGAGAGTGACGACGAGACGGACGACGAGGACGACACGCAGTCGTCGCCGGAAGTAACCGTCCCCGAGGGCGTCGAACCGACCGAGACCAAACCGGACGGACCCGAGGAGATAACGACGACGGAGATACGCGAACCGACGGTCGTGACGGTGGCCCCTCCCGACGACTCCGGTGAGGAGACGGCGACGCCTCCGGAGGACGACTCCGGCGGCGAGACGGACCAACCGATTGAAGCCTCCGGCGAGGTGACGCTCTGGCACGCCCGGACGAACGCGGGGGCGCAACTGTTCGAGCGCGCCACCCAGCAGTGGGCCGCCGAGTCCGATAGCGAGGTTCTGCTGAGCCAGGTTCCGGGGTCGACTTTTCAGGCGAAACTCCAGTCGGCGATCCCGAGCGGCGAGGGACCGATGCTCTTCGAGTGGTCTCACGACCGTGCCGGGACGTACGAGTCGAGTGGTTTCCTCTCCGATCAAGGCGACAGTCTCGACCTCGACGACGAGACGCTGTTCGAGATGGCCCTCGACGCCTCGGCGTACGACGGCAAACGCATCGGCGTCCCGTGGTCGGCCGAGACTGTCGCGCTGTACTACAACGAGGATATGGTCGACTCCCCGCCCGAGACGCTCGCGGAGATGCAGGCGATTATGGACGAGCACCACGACCCAACCAACGGGACGTACGGCCTCGGATTCCCGGTGAACCCCTACTACGTCAGCGGGTTCGCACAGGCCTACGGCGAGGAAGTGTACAACGGCGAGGAGGACACGCTCGGCATCGCCAGCGACGAGGTGATCAGAGGGCTCAGTGTCTTTATGAACGAGCTCGCGCCGTATATGCCGGACGACCCGGGCATCGGCACACAGCTGTCGGTCTTCCGAGAGGGCAACGCGCCGTTCTACATCAGTGGCCCGTGGGAGGTTCCCGGTCTGGGGAGCGAGGGCATCAACTTCGGCGTAACGACGCTTCCGACACTTCCCGACGGCGGCCAGCCCCGACCGTACGCCGGCGTCCGGCTGCTGTACTTCGCGGCCAAGATGGATCGGAGCGAGAACGCGGCCGCCGGCCGGACGTTCGCAGAGTGGTTCGCCACCGACGAGCGGACCCTGCTCAGCCACGCCAACCAGGGGCGGTACGTGCCGGTCCACACTGGCCTCGTCGGGAGCGGTCAGCTACCCGACACGGTAGCGGCGTTCGCCGAGCAACTCCGGGACGCCTACCCGATGCCCCAGAACCCGAAGATGGACCAAGTGTGGGGGCCCTTCGGGGATGCAGTCACACAGACCTACAACGGCGAGGGTGACTTAGAGAGCAACCTCGCGACCGCCGAGGAAGTGATTCGGGACGCTTGGGCGGACTACTGACGGTCGCCAGTCCGGCAGTGACCCGACGGGGACGGGATTTTTTACTGGCCGATGTCGTACGCACTGATATGCACGAGCGGATCGACCGCCGGACTGCACTTCGGACCGGCGCTGTCGCCGGCGTCGCGCTACTGGCCGGCTGTGACGAGGCCGTCACCAGCACCGGGGAGAGTCCCACGGCGGACGGGCCCGGCGGAACGACGGCGAGGACGGAGACGCCGGTTCCCTTCGAGCAGTCCTGTGGCGGGGTCGTCGAACCGACCGAGAGCGGCGAGAGCGCCGAACTATTACACAGTAACCCTTCGGATCCGTGGGAAGGGCCGGCGTCGACGTTCGAGGATATCTCGGGTCATTCGCTCATCGCAGAGGGGTACCCGCAAGCGGTAGCCCCACCGGCGATACTCCAGACACGGCTCCCCGACGGCGAAGGGCCGCACCTCCTCGCCTGGTCCCACGACCAAGCCGGGAGATACGACGACGCTGGCTTTCTGGCCGACCGAGTGTCTGGGATCAGGGTCGACCAGTGTCAGTACATCGAGTCGGCGTGGGAGGCAGCACACTACGACGGCCGCCTCGTGGGCCTGCCGTACGCGGGCGACACGGTGGCGCTGTACTACCACCGGGACGTCGTCGAGTCACCGCCCGAGACAGTCGACGAGATGGTGGTGACGATGGACGAGTACCACAACCCCGAGGAGGGCCAGTACGGACTGGCGTATCCGATAAACCCGTACTACGTCAGCGCGTTCGCCCAAGCCGGTGGGACGCCGATATACGACGGAGATGCCGACGAACTGGGGATCACCAGCGACGACGTACAGCGGGGGCTGGAACTCGTCTTCGACCGACTGCGTCCGTATATCCCGGACGACCCGAACCGGGACGCACAGCGGGACGTGTTCACCGACGGCGACGCCGCGTTTTTCGTCGGTGGGCCGGGGTCGCTGGCTGAACTGCGGGAGTCGGACGTGAACTACGGCGTCACGACGCTGCCGTCGCTACCGGGCGGTGACACCCCGCGGCCGTATATGGGTGTCAAATTGCTGTACTTTATGACGAAGATGGACAAAGCACCCGAGGAGGCCGTCGCCGCCCGGGAGTTCGCGGAGTGGTTCACCACGAACCGCGAGTGGTTGGTGACCAAAGCCGAAGCGGCCGGACACGGCCCGGTCCACGCGGAACTGGCGGGTGGCGACAGACTGTCGGCGGACCTGCGGGCGTTCGCCGAACAGCTCCGGGACGCTATCCGATGCCCCAGAACCCGAAGATGGACCAGGTGTGGGGACCGTTCGGCGACGCCGTCGTCGACACGTTCGACGGTGAGGGGAGTCTCGAAGAGAACCTCGCGGCCGCCGAGGAGGAGATTCGTGCCGCGTGGGCAGAGGCCTGAGCGAGTCCGTTCGTTACCCAATTTTTTACGTTTCGATTTCGTGCGTAGGTATATGGACGACCGTATCGACCGGCGGAGGCTCCTCCGCGTCGGAACCGTCGCCGGGGTGGGACTACTGGCAGGGTGTAGCGGGGACGGCAACGGGGACGGGTCGACGACGGGTAGCGGTGCCGGAGAGACGACGAGTCGTGGTGCCGCTACGACGACGACCGCAGCGGACACGGGATTGGTCCCGGCCGACTGCCCAGAGGGACCCGTGGAAGCGGACGAGGAGGCGGGGACGGCGAACTTCCTGCATCTACGGTACGAGGAGCACGAGGTGATCGAGGGCGCTATCGAACGGTTCGAGACGGCGACCGACCACTCGGTCGAGACGGAAGCGATCCCTATGCATCTCGCCCCGAAGTTGGAAGCGAGCAAGGGCGACGCGGACGGCGATACGCCACACGTCTTCGAATCGGTCCACGACTTAGACGAGCGGTTCTTCGACTCCGAAATCGTCATCGACCAGTCGGGGGCCGTGGACTATCCGACCTGCCAGTTGTTCGATACGGCCGTGGAGGCTGCGCAGTACCGAGACGCCGTCGTCGGCGTCCCCTTCGCTGGCGAGTCGGTCGCACTGCTGTACAACCGCGAGATGGTGGACTCGCCGCCGGAGACGCTCGAGGAGATGCGTGCGATAATGGCGGAACACCACGACCCCGACAACGGCCAGTACGGGCTCACGTACCCGATAACTACGTACTCCGTCTCCGGGTTCGCACAGGCGTACGGCGGAGAGATATACGACGGCGAGGCCGACGAACTCGGTATCACGAGCGACGCAGTACAGCGAGGGCTAGCGGTCGTCTTCGACGAACTGGCCCCGTATATGCCCGACGACCCCGACAGAAGGCCGCAGATCGAGGCGTTCGGGAGCGGGGACGCACCGCTGTTGATCGGTGGCCCGTGGGACGTCTGGGAGTCCTATTCGTGGATCAGCAGCGTCGGCGAGAGTATCGACGTCGGCGTGGCTCCGCTGCCGTCGCTCCCGGACGGCGGTGAACCGCGGCCGTACGCCGGGATCAAGCTCAAATGTTTCGGGCCCGGGATGGAGACCGACCCGGACGGTGCTGGGGCGGCCAGAGACTACGCCGAGTGGGTCGCAACCAACGAAGACATCCTGCTCGAAAACGCGAGAGAAGTACAGTTGATCCCGGTCCACCGTGGGCTCCTCGACAGCGGTCGGTTACCGGACCGGGTCGAAGGCTTCGCCGAGCAACTTCGGAGCGCGTACCCGATGCCCCAGAACCCCAAGATGGACGCTGTCTGGGGACCGCTCGGCGACGCCGTCTGGCAAACGTTCGACGGCGACGGTGACCTCGAAGCGAATCTCGCAACCGCCGAGTCAGAGATTCGTGCCGAGTGGGCCGAGGACTGACCGGGTGCGTCAGTAGTCTTTTTTGCTTGCGTTACATTCGTCCGCTGTGGGAAGCAAATATAGTCGACGGTCGCTGTTGCGGATGGGTGGGCCAGCGCTTGCTATCGGACTCGCCGGGTGTTCCTCGGAGTCCGACACGAGTGGGTCCACGGCATCAGGGATAGACGAAGGGACTGCCGCGACGACGCGTGTCACCACACCCGACGAACCCGAGTGTGACTACCAGGCCATCGACCCGGACGAGCCCTCCGGGACGGTCAAACTGGTACACGGTCGAGATACGTCAGATATAGAATTTATCGAGAGCACGAACAGCCGGTTCGAGAGCATAACGGACAACGAGGTGGAACTCAACTGGGTACCGGTTGGTTGCTATGCCGTGATCCGGAATTCGATGAGTGATGGGGACGGCCCGCATCTTATCGAGCGTAACCACGACGAGGTCGACCGCTACGATAGACTCGACTTCCTCTCCGACCAGGCCGGCAATATCGACCTCCCCGACTGTGTCCTGCCCGACAAAGCGCTCGAACTCTCCCGGTTCGACGAGGAACTCGTCGGAATGCCCTGGGCGGCCCAGACGGTCGCGCTATTCTACAACGGGGACATGGTCGAGGAACCGCCGGAGACGCTCGAAGAGATGACGTCGATTATGGAAGAGCACCACGAGGAGGACGGCGAGACGTTCGGCCTGGGGTATCCGATCAACCCCTACTACGTGAGCGGGTTCGCACAGGCCTACGGTGAGGAAGTATACGACGGGGAGGCGGACGAACTCGGCATCGACACGGACGCCGTCGAGAAAGGATTGCGTGTCATCATGGACGACCTCAAGCCGTACATGCCGGACGACCCCGGACCGGGCGCCCAGACATCGGTATTCGAGAACGGCAACGCGCCCTTCTTCATCAGCGGCCCGTGGGAGATACCCCATCTCGAAGAGGAAGGCGTCGAGTTCGGCGTGACCACGCTGCCGGACCTGCCCGACGGCGGGACGCCCCGTCCGTACGCGGGGTACAATACCCTGTTTTTCGGCACGCGGATGGACGACGACCCGGACGGTGCCGGAGCGGCCCGAAACTACGCCAGGTGGCTCGCGACCGACGAAGAAATCTTGCTCGAACACGCCAACCAGGAGAACTACGTTCCGATCCACACCGAGTTGCGGGCGAGCGGTCGACTACCCGAGACGATTCAGGGATTCGCCGACCAGTTGGAGACGGCCGACCCGATGCCCCGTCGTGAGAAGATGGATCACGTGTGGGGACCGTTCGGACACGCTATCGAACAGACGTTCAATGGCTACGGCGAACTCCGGGACAATCTCGATTCGGCCGCCGCGGAGATACGCGAGACGTGGGAAGACGCAGAACTGTCCAGTGCAGCAGATCCCGAACTGTCGGTGAACCGTCTAACGCTCGAATCGGCCGATAGCGGTTGTGGTGTTTTCTGACGCGTTTCGCCCAGCAGTTCGCGCTCGACTGACCGCCACGCCGAAACGAGCACAAGCGGTCGACCGAACAACAGTGCCAAGCGCGGCGACGGAAGCGAAAGTTTATACAAGCGACATTGCAATCAGTCGGATATGGGCCTGATGTCGTCGGTAGTACGATAGCGACGCGACGTGTTCTCATTGTCGCACCGGCGACCAGCGAACCTCGACACCAGCTATGAGTGAGATTCCAGACACCTACGACCCGGACGACCGCGAGGAGCATTGGCGCGAGCAGTGGCAGGACAGCGACGTCTACAGCTACGACGACGAGTCGGCCGACCCCGACACCGACTACGTGATCGACACGCCGCCACCGTACCCGACCGGGAACCTCCACATCGGGAACGCGCTGGGGTGGTGTTACATGGACTTCGCCGCCCGCTATCACCGTCTCGCGGGCGACGACGTGCTGTTCCCGCAGGGATGGGACTGCCACGGCCTTCCGACGGAAGTGAAAGTCGAGGAGAACAACGACATCCACCGGACGGACGTGCCCCGCGAGGAGTTCCGGGAGATGTGTGTCGAACACACCGAAGACAGATCGACGCGATGAAAGAGACGATGCGGACGCTGGGGTTCTCCCAGGACTGGAACCACGAGTTCAAGACGATGGACGCGGAGTACTGGGGGACGACCCAGCGCTCGTTCGTCGAGATGGCCGAGGAGGATCTGGTCTACCGGGACGAACACCCCGTCAACTGGTGTCCGCGGTGTGAGACGGCCATCGCCGACGCCGAAGTCGAGACCGAGGAGGGCGTCGACGGGACGCTGTACTATGTCACCTTCGAGGGGGCCGACGAGGACACCGACGATATCGAGATAGCGACGACCCGCCCCGAGTTGCTGGCGGCCTGTGTCTCGATGGCGGTCCACCCCGACGACGAGCGATACGCGGACCGCATCGGCGACACCTTCGAGGTCCCGCTGTTCGGGCAGGAAGTCGAACTCATCGCCGACGAGGAGGCCGACGCCGAGTTCGGGACCGGCGCGGTGATGATCTGTACCTTCGGGGACAAACAGGACGTGAACTGGTGGGCCGAGCACGACCTCGACTTGCGGGCGGTCATCACCGAGGACGGCCACCTAGACGAGACTGCCGGCGAGTACGCGGGCCTCACCATCGAGGCAGCAAAGGAGGCCATCGCCGAGGACTTAGACGAGGCGGGATACCTCAACGACACCGAACCGACGACCCAGAACGTCGGCCAGTGTTGGCGTTGCGATACGCCAATCGAGATTCTCAGCAAGGAACAGTGGTTCGTCGAGGTCGACCAGGACGCGATTCTGGAGAGTGCCCAAGAGGTCGAGTGGATCCCCGAGCACATGTACGACCGGTTGGAGGAGTGGGCCGAGGGGATGGAGTGGGACTGGGTCATCTCCCGCCAGCGCGTGTTCGCCACGCCCATCCCGGCGTGGTTCTGTGAGGACTGCGGCCACGTCCACGTCGCCAACGCCGCTGACCTCCCCATCGAACCGACCGACGAGGGGCCGGACACCGAGTGTCCGGAGTGTGGCGGGACGGCGTGGCGCGGCGAGACCGACGTGATGGACACGTGGATGGATTCCTCGATCACGCCGCTTTTCGTCCGGGACTGGCCCGACGAGCAGTTCCACCCGACGACGCTACGACCGCAGGGCCACGACATCATCCGGACGTGGGCGTTTTACACGCTGCTCCGGACGACGGCGCTGACCGACGAGATTCCGTGGGAGGAGGTCCTCATCAACGGGATGGTCTTCGGCGACGACGGCAACAAGATGTCCAAATCCCGCGGGAACTTCGTCCAACCGGAGGAGGTCGTCGAGGAGTACTCCGCCGACGCCTTCCGGCAGGCCATCGCGCTGGCCGGCAAGCGCGGCGAGGACGTCCAGTTCCAGTGGAAGGAGGTCACCTCGGCCTCGCGGTTCAACACCAAGCTCTGGAACATCACGAAGTTCGCGGCCGGCCACCTCGACGACGACCGCGAGCCGCTCGACAACCCCGCGTATCGGGACATCGACCGCTGGATCCTCTCCCGATGTGCCGAGACGGCCGAATCGGTCGCCGAGCACATGGACGACTACCGCTTCGACGCGGCGCTGCAGGAACTCCGGGAGTTCGTCTGGCACGATCTGGCTGACGACTACCTCGAACTCATCAAGGGTCGTCTCTACGAGGGGCGTCCGGGCGAGCGAGACGCCGCACGGCAGGGCCTGTTCCTGACGCTGTCGGCGTCGCTGAAGATGCTCGCGCCCTTCGCGCCGTTCATCACCGAGGAGGCCTACGACGCGCTTCCGAGCACGGAGGGGAGCGTCCACGGTGCCGCGTGGCCCGACATCGACCTCCACCCCGAGGAGGTCGAGGACATGGCCGCCGTGGAGGCCGCCGGCGACATCATCGTCGACGTGACCTCGACGGTCCGGGGCTGGAAGTCCGACCAAGGGATGGCCCTGAACACCGAACTCTCGAAGGTCGAAGTGTACCCCGAGGACGCCCCCGACCGGGCGATAGACACCTACGACCTCAGCGAGGCCGTCAACGGCCCGGTCCACGTCCGGGAGGGCGTGCCGTCGGTCGAACTCGTCCCGGTCGAGGTCGACCCCGACCACTCGGTCATCGGGCCGGAGTTCCGCGATCAGGCCGGCGCGGTCGTCGCGGCCTTAGAGGAGATGGACCCGGCGGACGTCCAGCGACAGATAGACATCGACGGCGAGGTCGAGGTCGACCTCGGCGAGGAAGTGGCGGTCGTCCCGGGCGACGCTATCGGGATTATCGAAGAACACCGCGCCGAGTCCGGCGAGGAAGTGGTAGTGCTGGAGTCCGAGACGGCGACGGTCCTGCTGTACCGGGACTAGGCGACCCGATCCAGCCACAACTGCGGGGTCTCTATCTCCTCGTCGGTCGGGAGGTTCTCCGGCGCGTCCCACACCCGACCGGCGGCGGCGACGCCGCGCTCGTCGGCGACGGCGTCGAAGAAGTCCTTGCCCCGTTCGTACTGTTTTCGCTTGCGGTCGATACCCAGCGCGCGGCGGAACAGCGTCTGGACCGGGCCGCGGCCCTGCCGGCGGGCCTCCAGTTCCGTCCGGAGGTCGGCGTACTCCTCGTCGAAGGCCCGGTCCATGATCAGTTCGGCGTAGCCCTCGACGGCCGTCATCGTCGTGTCTATCTCCGTCAGCAGATCACGGTCGAAGTTGCCCTCGGTGAGCGACTGGACTGCGGTCTCCATCTTCTCCTCGAGGTGAGTCGACAGCCACGGGGCGGCGCCGAACTCGGCGGCGTGGGCCACCTCGTGGAAGGCGATCCAGCGGCGAAAGCGGTCGCCGTCGGCGTCAAGCGTCCCGGCGACTTTCTCGATGTTCGGGTGGACGAAGTACAGCGCGTGGTCGTCGGCGATGTCGCCCTCGGCGAGGAGCAGCGGGTCGTACTGGCCGAGGACGTTCCGGGCGAGAAAGCCCAGTGCGACCGACATCGACCCGGTGTTGACAACGCGGGCGACGCCGGGGACGAGACCGACCGTCTCCTCAAGCGGTTCCATCACGCGCCCGAAGGTGTCGACGTTGTTGTCGATCCAGTGGTGACGGTTGAGAATCTCGACGCGGTCGGGGAGGTCGAAGTCGATGTCGGCGACCGTCCGGACGCGGTCTCTGGCGTCCCGGACGTCGGTAGCGTAGCCGTCCTCCTCGGCCGCCGAGAGGTCGAGCGACCCGGCGTCCGTCGAGGACTTGGCGGCGTCGGCGACGGCAGTCCAGTCTATCGGCCCGTCGCCGGAGGCCCCGGTGACGGCCCGCACACTTCGGTACAATCCCATACCCGCCGTAGGACGGGTGCGTAGAAAGGCCTTCGCCTAGTCGAGGTCTATCTCGGCCTCGGCGTCGACCTCTAAGTCCTCGGGCACGTCACCGGAGAGGAGTTTCTTCGCCGCGACGGCGAGGACGGCGAGCAACACGACGCCGACCAACGGGAGGACGGGGATGCCGCCGCCGGCGCTCTCGCTCTCGTCTGCGTCGTCGGCACTCTCGACCTCGTCAGCGTTCTCGGCGTCCTCGGGGTCGGCCGCGTTGCTGAACGGCGCGTTCGCCGTGATCGGGGACCCGTCGAGGTGGACTTCCAGGAGAGTGTACTTCGACATAGTAGCCTGTTGGAGCACTGATGGTTTAGTCCTTCCGTCCACGGGATTGATACCCACCGGTCCCGTGGGGCCGGCTATGGACGAGGACAGGCGGGAGTTTCTGGAGACGCTGCTGGAGACGGCCGGGCCGTCGGGCTTCGAGACGGCGACCCAGCGTGCGTGGATCGACTACGTCGAACCGTTCGCCGACGAGGTCCGCACCGACGACTACGGCAACGCCGTGGCCGTCCTCGACGGCGGCGACCCCGAGATAGCCTTCGCCGGTCACGCCGACGAGATAGGCTACACCGTCCGGACCATCACCGAGGACGGCCACCTCCGCCTCGGTCGGATCGGGGGCAGCGACCGGACCGTCTCCCGCGGCCAGCACGTCACCGTCCACGCGAGCGACGGGTCGGTCCCGGGCGTCGTCGGACAGACCGCCATCCACCTGCGTGACCCCGAGGACGAGAGCGTCGCCGAGATAGCCGAACAGCACGTCGACATCGGGGCCGAGGACCGCGAGGCGGCCGCGGCGATGGTCGACGTCGGCGACCCCATCACGGTCGTCCAGCGGGTTCGGGAGTTGGCCGACGGACGGCTTTCGGCCCGCGGGATGGACAACCGCGTGGGCATCTGGGCGGCGGCGGAGGGGCTCCGCCGCGCGGCCGAGGCCGGAGCGGACGCGACGGTGTACGCCGTCAGCACCGTCCAGGAGGAGGTGGGTCTGCAGGGGGCGAGGATGGTCGGCTACGACCTCGCGCCGGACGCCGTCGTCGCCGTCGACGTCACCCACGCGACGGACTCGCCGGACGTGCCGGGGAACGTGGCCAACGACATCGAACTCGGGGGCGGCCCGGTCGTCTCGCGGGGCGGATCGAACCACCCGCGGTTGGTCGAGGCTCTCCGGTCAGTCGGGGCCGAGACCGACTACCAACTGGAGGCGACCGGCCGCCGGACCGGGACCGACGCCGACGCCTTCTTCACCGCTCGGGGGGCCATCCCATCGGTGTATCTCGGCATCCCGAACCGGTATATGCACACGCCGGTCGAGATAGTCGACACCGGTGACTTGGACGCGACGGCGGACCTGCTCGGGCGTCTCGGGGCGGCGGCAAGTGACCTCGCGCCGTTCGGTGTCGACCTGTAGCCACCCCGAGCCGGTACCCTTATACGGGTGAGCCGTGCCGTTTCGGGTATGAGTGGCCGACCGCTCGACGTACTCGAAGCATCGCTCGAAGAGGAAGTCACCGTCCAGCTGAAAGGCGGCGAGATGTACAGTGGCACCCTCACAGGCTACGACCAGCACATGAATCTCGTCATCGAGGACGGCGAAGACACAACGATTATACGCGGCGATAACGTGGTTTCGATTAGTCCATGACTGGCAAAGGAACCCCGAGTCAGGGTAAGAAGAACAAGACTACACACGTGAAGTGTCGCCGCTGCGGCGAGAAGTCCTACCACGTCAAGAAAGGGACCTGTGCGTCCTGTGGCTTCGGCAAGTCGGCGAAACGGCGCGAGTACGCCTGGCAGGAAAAATCCGGCGAATAATGCACGAGAAGTGCGGCGTCGTTGGTATCTCTTTGCAGGATCGTGACGCCGCCCGCCCCCTCTACTACTCGCTGTACGCCCTCCAGCACCGCGGTCAGGAGTCCGCCGGCATCGTCACCCACGACGGCTTCCAGCAACACAGCCACGTCGAGATGGGTCTCGTCGGCGACGCCTTTGACCCCGGTGACCTCGAACAACTGAACGGCCCGAACGGTATCGGCCACGTCCGGTACCCGACGGCTGGCAGCGTCAACGCCTGCTGTGCGCAACCGTTCTCCGTCTCCTTCAAGTCCGGCAGCCTCGGCCTGAGTCACAACGGCAACCTCGTCAACACCGAGGACGTGCGCGCGGAACTGGCGAACCTCGGGCACGCGTTCACCTCCGACGGCGACACCGAGGTCATCGCTCACGACCTCGCGCGGAACCTCTTAGAGGAGGACCTCGTCCGGGCGGTCAAGCGGACGATGTCCCGCATCCACGGCTCGTACGCCCTGACGATCATGCACGACGACACCGTGCTCGGCGTCCGGGACCCGAAGGGCAACCGCCCGCTGTGTATCGGCGAACTCGAAGACGGCTACGTGCTGGCTTCGGAGTCGGCCGCCATGACACGCTGGACGGCGACCTGATCCGGGACGTAAAGCCCGGCGAACTCGTCGTCCTCCACGACGACGGGACCGGCTACGACACCTACCAACTCGTCGAGGAGGAGTCGACGGCACACTGCTTTTTCGAACACGTCTACTTCGCTCGCCCGGACTCGACTATCGACGACAACCTCGTCTACGACGTCCGTCGTGACCTCGGCCGAAAGCTCTATCAGGAGTCCGGCATCGACACCGACGTCGTCCTGCCGGTGCCCGACTCCGGCCGCGCGTTCGCCTCGGGGTACGCCGAGGCCGCCCAAGAGACCGGCGCGGACGTCGAGTTCGCGGAGGGCTTGATGAAGAATCGCTACGTCGGCCGGACGTTCATTATGCCGACACAGGACGAACGGGAACGGGCCGTCCGTCTGAAGCTCAACCCGATCAAAAACACCATCGAGGGGCGGTCGGTCACCCTCATCGACGACTCCATCGTCCGCGGGACCACCTCGACGCAACTCGTCGAGTTGATGCGTGACGCCGGAGCCGAGGAGGTCCACATCCGCATCGGTGCGCCGCCTATCGTCGCGCCCTGTTACATGGGCATCGACATGGCCTCCCGCGAGGAGTTGATCGCCGGCGACCAGTCCGTCGAGGAGATACGCGAGGACATCGGCGCGGACAGCCTCTCGTACCTCTCTATCGACGCTATCGCCGAGAGTCTCGACAACGACCGCAGCGACCTCTGTCTGGGCTGTGTCACCGGGAAGTACCCCTACGACATCGAAGGCGAGGAGGGCGACCGCGAAGTCGACCGCCCCTCGATAGACGCCCCGGCAGACGACTAGAACTTGAAGTTCGGCGTCTCCTCGGGGTCGAACCCCGCGGTGTTCCACTCGGGGTGGCCGCCGGCCAACCGTCGCGCGGCGTAGAAGACTGCAATACCGTTCAGCAGTTGCTTGCGGACGATTCCCAGTCCCCAGTTACCTTGGACGTGGCCCCTGAGCGTGACGTGGGCGACCCAGTAGACGGCGACGAGGAGCGCGAACACCAGCGCCCACAGCAGCGACGAGACCGGAATCGGGAGAGTGAGGATAGCCAACGCCCCCGCCGCGACAGCCCCGACGCTGAGGGCGTCGGCGACGACGTGGGAGGGGTGGAAGGTCAGATACCACGGGCCGAACTTACTGAGGAATGTCAGCGACGTGGGTTTGCGCTTTGCCTTCGAGAGCGTGACGTACGACTCGGGTTCGCGCTGCCACGAATAGCCCAGTTCCGTCCGGGCGTACGAGCGGACGCCCTGTCCCGCCAGCCTGATCCGCATATCCCAGTCTTCCCCGCGGAGGAAGTTAGCGTCCCAGCCGTCGATGGACTCCAAGACGCCGGCCTTTGCCGAGAAGTTCCGGCCGACGTAGTAGGGTCGGTCGTCCGGGTCGACCTCCCGGTCGGTCGGGTCGTGCCACTTGTTGTCCCCGTTGACGATGCCGATGTCGGGATGGTCGTCGTGGGTCTCGACGTGGAGGGAGAGCCAGTCCGCGTCGACGGTTATCTCGGTCTGGAGGGTGACGAAGATGTCGTACTCCCCCTCGATGGTCGAGAGGATGGTGTCGTAGGCGTCGGCGACGCCGGTGCCGGACTGCTCGACGATGTCGACGGGGAACGGGACAGTCTCGCTCCACTCGGCGATCAACTCGGGCGTCCGGTCGTCGCTTTTGTCACAGAAGACGACGCGGTCGGGCGGGTGAGTCTGGGACTCCAGGATGTCGAACGTCGAGGCGATGTCCTCGGCGTTGTTGTACGTCGGAATCCCGACGACAACGGTCGGCGAATCGCTCATTGCCCGACCCTCCGCCGGGCGGGGAGTTGAGTCTACTGGTTGGCCGTCACCGCGTCCAGCGCGTCGGCGATACGGCCGGCGCTGGCCTCCCGGGTGTACCGGTCGAACAGTTCGGGGTCGGGGTCGTACTCGAACGCGCCGGAACGCAGTGCTTCGATGGCGTCGGCGATAGCCTCGGGGTCGTCGGGCGGTGCGACGACGCCGAGCCCGTTGTCCTCGACGAAGGACGCGACCCGGAAGTCGGGGTCGACCAACGCGAGGATGGGCGTCCGCGCGCCGAGGTAGTCGAACAGCTTCGAGGGGACGTTGCGGGCGTTGTCGGGGTCGTCGCCGCCGACGTACAGCAGCGCGTCCGAACCTTTCAGCACGGGGATAATCTCCTCGTGAGGGACGAACTCGTGAGTGTCCACAAGGCCCTCGACGCCCGCCGCCGTGGCCGCCCGGCCGTAGTCGTCGTCCCAGTCGCCGTAGAACTGTGCCGTCAGGTCGCGGTCGCCGGTCCGGTCGGCGTAGCTCCCGAGGCCTGAGAGGAAGCCGTAGGGTTCGATCCAGCCCTCGTAGAACGACCCCGCGTAAGTGATGCTGAACCGGTCGTAAGCGGCCGGTTCGGCGGCGTCGAACGCCGACTTCCGATAGCCCATAAACGGGAGTTTGACGATGCGGTCCGGGTCCGCGCCGGGGTAGGTCCGTTCGAAGTAGTCGTCGGCCATCTGGATGCCGTCGTACCACAGCAGGCGGTCGGCGCGCGTCACCGCCAGTCGCTCGACGGCGGCCGCGGGATACCACCGCGGACTGCCGGCTTCGAGGTCCGGGCGGGGGAGGATGGGGTCGCGGAACTCCGCTATCCACGGCACGCCGAGGTACTGCGAGAGGAGGTACCCACCCAGATGCAGGTGGAAGGGGTTGTTTATCGAGAGGACGGCGTCGGCGTCGACGGTCCGGCCGACGCCAGCGCAGCGCCACAGCGCGAACGGGAAGCCCGCGAAGTAGGGTTCGGGCATATGCGCGACGGCCACGTCCCAGCCGTGGGCCGAGAGGAGTTCCCGCCGCGTCGCCACCTTCTCGGCGCGGCCGCCGGAGTCCTCAGGCCGTCGGTTCGTGACCAGCAACACCGTGCGGTCCATCACTCACGGCAACAGCGGCCCCGGAGTTAAACGGTTCGGGAAAGCAAGGCTGATAGCCCCGCCTGCCGAACCGCCTCTCAGTGACAGTACGATACGCGCTGAGGGAGATACGGACCCACTGGCGGGACCGCCAGTGGTGGCGCAAGCGGTTTCTCAGCCGCGTCGTCGCACCGTACTACACGCGCTTTGGCGGGCCCGAGGGCGACCCCCTCGCCTCGCTGGAGTGGGACACCGTCCTGTTGCTCGACGCCTGCCGGTACGACCTCTTCGAGACGGTGTACGAGGACCGGGGCCTCCCGGGGGAACTAGGCGAGCGAACCTCTATGCAGTCGGGCACGCCGGGCTACCTCGCGGAGAACTTCGCCGGCGACAGCTTCCACGACACCGTCTACGTCACCGCCAACCCCTACGTCGAGACGGAACTCCCCGAGGACACCTTCCACGCCGTCGACCACGTCTGGCGCGACGCGTGGGACGACGACGCCGGAACCGTCCGGCCCGAAGCCGTCGCCGACCGGGCGCTCGACGCCGCCGACCGCTACCCCGACAAGCGGTTGATCGTCCACTTCAACCAGCCACACACGCCGTTCATCGGCGAGGAACAGGTCGCGGGCCGCGGGATGGACGCCATCCGGCAGACGGCGATGGACGAGTCCGGCCCGGACCCCCGCGACCGGCTACAGACCCCCTTCGAGCGCCTCGGGTCCGGCGACCTCTCCTACGCCGAGGTGTGGCGGGCCTACCTGAGCAACCTCGAAGTGGCGTGGGACAGCGTCGAACGCCTGCTGACGGAACTGGACGGGCTGACTGCGGTGACCGCCGACCACGGCAACGCGATGGGCGAGTACGCCAGCCCCTTCCCCATCAAGGTGTACGGCCACCCGCTGGGTATCCTGATCCCGGCGCTGACGAGAGTGCCGTGGCACACGTTCCAGAACGGCGAACGCCGCGACGTGACGGCCGACCCGCCCGAACGGACCGACCGCGAGGTGGACGCCGACACCGAACAGCGCCTCCGGAGCCTCGCTACGCCGAGTGAGGCGTGTGTCCTAGCGCGCTTCGGACACACCATCCACCACGCCTTGCCGGGACTCACGTGCGAGAGACGGGGTGCGAATCCACGAAGCGTTCCCTCCGAGTACGACCGACGGGACCCTGAGACGAGAGAGCGCGGGTCAGGACAGCGGCGTCTTTCTCGTGTCCGATACACCTAGATGGAATATTAATAACTGATGTTTATACTACCGAAAGCTTAACGCTCGTGGATTGTTCTTCGGAGTTGCAATACAAGTCACCAACAATGAGTGAATATAGCGACCTAAGTAAAGAACTGGGTGAAGAGGGTAGTATGCTCCCCAACCGACGGGAGTTTCTCAAGATGACTGGTGCGGCCGGAAGCGCGGCTATGATCGGGAATCCCGCCAGCGCAGACGTGGACGGTTCGATGGTTCCGGACCACCAAGACAAGCCGGAGGTCCGAATCGTCGGAACGGGTGGAACGATAGCGAGTACGCAGGAGGCCGCCGACGATGGGGGGTACTCACTCTCCGAACAGGCCGAAGCGATTGTCGAATCGGTACCGATCTTAGACGAGTTCGCGGACATCTCGTTTTCTCAGCCCGTACAAAAACCGAGTCCGTTTCTGACGGCCGAGGACTTCGTATCGGTCTCGAAGGACATTATGCGTGCGGCCGAGGACGGTGTCGACGGGATAATCGTCACCCACGGAACCGATGCGATAGAGGAAGACGCGTTCTTCCAAGACGTCGTACTGGACCTCGATATCCCGGTCTGTTTCGTCGGGGCGATGCGTGCGGCGGACGCGATTAGTGCAGACGGACCAGCAAACCTTCTCAGTGCCGTCCGTGTCTGCACTCGTGAAGAGTTCCACCTGGATAGCGAACCGAGCGGAGTGTACGTCGTGATGAACGAGACCATCCTCGCCGCACGCGATGCGAGGAAGACGCACACGTCGCGGGTCGATACCTTCAAATCCGAGTTCGCGGGCCCCATCGGTGTGCTCGACGACGGGGAGATCGTACTGTACCGGGAACCGGGGAGCTACACCGCGAATCTCCCCTACCACAATCTCGATGCCGTATCGGACCAGAACGTCCCTATCGCGGGCACTGGTGCGGGACACGATGCGTACATTCTCGAACAGGCGATGGACGGCGAATACGAGGTGGATGGAATCGTCGTAGAGACGACCGGAAACGGGGGGACCCAACCCGATATCTACAGCGCAACGTCCGAAGCGGCGGAGATGGGTATTCCGGTCGGAACGAGTACCCGAGTCTACTGGGGGGCAATGGGCGCTGGTCCGTATTCCGACGACGAACCGGGAACGCCCGTGAGTACGGAGGACATCCCCGCCTGGAACGCGCGACTGCTTATGATGGTCGCACTGACGGCCACCGACGGTCATCCGGCAATCGACAGCGATCTGGAGATGTTCCGTAAAGCAGTGATCGAGAGTAAGTACGGAAACGAAGGGGTCACCTACTCCTCCCTGTAGTTGCTCCCCGCTACCGCGTAGTATCTCCAACCCAGTATTATCGAGAAAGAGGGCGAGTCACCGCTGGCTCCGCGTTCGCTCTCGGTACCCTGTACCGGCCCCGAGTTAGTCCAGTGGTTCGCCAGCGACGTGTATCGCATCGAATTCGAGGTGCTAGGTTATACTATTCGCGGACGCGCGGCGGATACTTCGTCAGCCCGTAACAGTAGCCCGCGCCGACGACGGCGGTCAACAGACCGAGCATCAGCAGTTGGCTCGCCTTCTCGCGGGAGGGGGCCGCGAGCAGTCCCCGCAGGCGTTCGGGCAGGAACTCGCCGAGCAGCGACCCCAAGAAGTCCGACTCCTCGCCGGTGGAGGCGTCGACCAGCACTTCCATCCCGCGTTTCGAGTAGCCCTGCCAGAAGGCGCGGTCGAGCAGCCATCTCGGGTCGGTCCGGTAGTCGAACACCTTGTGGGCGACGGTCGCCTCGGGGTCGTAGTAGACGCCGCTGTCGTACTCGCTGTGCAGGCGGGCACACAGTTCCGTCTCGCCGCCCTGGAGGTTCGCGTCGCCCTGCCGGCCGCCGATGTCGGTGTCGAAGCCGCCGAGTTCCAGAAACGTCTCCCGGCGGAAGGAGATGTTCGACCCGAAGGTGTTGCGAACCTCGCCGGCCACGTCGCAGTCGCCACCGGGGCCGAACCCGCGGTGGGTGACCCCCACGAGCCAGTAGAACTCCGCGGGGAGGAACGCCGGCCGGCCGGCGACCCACTCGGGCGTC
>NZ_WPCA01000106.1 GCF_009741825.1 Halapricum sp. CBA1109 | reverse complement strand
AAAAAGTGGGTTCCTTACAGCTCCCCGAGTTTCCGGAGGACCTGCCCGCGGTGTTCCTCGTCGCTCTCGACGCTCTTGTGTTCGAGGACGTTCCGCTGGAGCTTATCGAGCGCGACGTTGAACGCCGTCTCCGCGCCGTAGCCCTCGCCGGAGCCGGCCATCTGGCCCTTGTTGGTCCGCAGGCGGATCTGACACTGGATCAACGGCGTCCCGCGGAGTTTCTCCTTGTGCTCGTGGAACCGGACGTGGGCGTGCTGGACCTGCATCGCCTGGTACTTGTCGGTGACCTCCTCGATGCCGACTCGGACGTCCTCACGCGAGATGGTGTCAAGCAGTTTGATGTTCGTGATCTGGACGTCCATGTGGTCCTCCTCGGTGAACGTCAGCGCCCGGAGGACGTCCGTCTTGGTGATCATCCCGGCGACGAGGGTGTCGTCCTCGGCGGGGGTGACGACGAGGCCGCTGTAGTCGTTGTCGAGCATCCGCTTGACCGCCGTCTCGACGGAGGCGTCGACGGTCGTCGTCGCGACGGGGCTGGACATAATGTCGTATATCGGGAGGTCCAGCAGGCGGTCGTTGTCGCCCGCCCGCTCCCCGACGGTGGACTTGTCGATATCGCGGACGACGACGTCGACGATGTCGTGGCGGGTGACCATCCCCGACAACTGGCCAGCGTCGTCGATGACGGGCAACCGGGAGATGCCGTTCTCCCGCAGGAGGTTGATCGCTTGCCCGACCTGTCCGTCCTCGCCGATAGAGACGACGTCCGCCGTGTATATCTGGGCGACGGTGAGAGCGTCGAGGTTGTGGAGGACGGCCTCGAGGATGGCGTCTTCGGTGATCGCACCCCACAGTTCGCCGCCCTCGAAGACGGGGGCGACCTTGATACCGCCCTCGACGAGGACCCGCGCCGTTTCGCGGACGTCAGCGTTGCGCTCGACCTTCGGCGCGTGTTCGGTCATCGCGCCCGCTTTGGTCTGGTCGCCGACGTGGGACTGGACCAACTGCTTTTGCGTGATCACCCCGACGTAGCCGTCCTCGTCGGTCACGATGATCCCCTTGGGATTCTCACGCTCGAAAATCGACCGCACCTTGCCGAGTCGTTCGTCCACGTCCACCTCGATGTACTCTCGAGAAGCAATGTCGGCAATATCCATCGTACCATCGATAGTTGGTCGCCAGGGGTAATCAAAGTTTGTGAGACTCTCACAACGGGAGAGCCCCAGCAGGGTTTACCGTCCGGCCTCCCTACTGCGGATATGCTCCCCGATATTACGGTCTTCGGCCGGTACACCTACCTCGTGACAGAGGTTATGTGGGGGACCGTCGCGCTGGCGTTGTTGCTGTACGCCGACGCGCTTCGGACCGCCGCCCGCACCGTCCTCGTTCTGTACCCCTTCGCGTACGTCTGGGACTGGTACACGCTGGAAGTGGGCGTCTTCGAGATACCGCTCCGGACCGGTATCGAACTGCTCGGAATCCCCCTCGAGGAACACATCTTCATGCTCGTCGTCCCGGCGATGGTCGTCGGCGCCCACGAGACGCTCGGTATCGTACTGGACGGGGACGAGGCGCCTACGGACGCGGGTCCTCGCTGATTTCGTACAGGTCCGAGTGATGATCGGTGTCGAAAATACGGAGAGCGTGGGATACACACGTCTGAGAACGTGTAATTCGTCGGATGGGTCCGGGCGGATTTGAACCGCCGGCCTCCTCCATGTCAAGGAGGTGTCATAGCCAGCCTAGACCACGAACCCTCGCTGGGCGAGTGCAACTCAGAGTAGAGGACACGGGTAATTGAAGGTTTCGAAACGCCGGCCGCGTCCGGTGGTTGTGCCCGTGACACACGGTCAGGAGCCGCGCTGTTCGCGCAGGTCACGAACGACGATGATGACGCCCGGGAGGACGAGTATCGGCGCGAGAATCGCCGTCGGTTCGTACAGC
This sequence comes from Halapricum sp. CBA1109, assembly GCF_009741825.1. GTDB lineage: Archaea > Halobacteriota > Halobacteria > Halobacteriales > Haloarculaceae > Halapricum. Next base: position 7,693 of record NZ_WPCA01000106.1, on the reverse strand, counting down.
GCGGCTATCAGAGCGACGAGGCCGAGGAGGGCCGCCCGGGTGTAGGCGACGGTGTTCAACCGCTCGGTCCAGACGCCGAGGAAGACGATGCTCCCGACGTAGAGGACGGCGACCATCGAGGCGAGTTGACTCGTCCCACCGATCCGGAGCGACACCCCGGCCCGGGCGAACGCGGCGACCAACAACAGCGTCGCGAGGACGCGTTTGAGCCGTGTCGAGACTTCCATCGGTCGCCGTTGGTCGCCGGCGAGTAAATGCGTCCCGACACCCTTTTAGCGATGGACGGAGTTGTACATCACAACACGAAACAGTCCATCGGTGACCATTATGCAGGAATACATAGACAGAGTGACAGGCGGAGAGGACCTGACGGAGACCGAGGCCCGCGAGGCGGCGACGGCCGTCTTCGAGGACGCGACCGAGGCACAGATCGGTGCGCTGCTGGCGGCGTTGCGGGCCAAAGGCGAGACAGAAGCCGAGATAGCGGGCTTCGCACAGGGGATGCGCGAGGCCGCGCTGACTATCACCCCCGGCCGGGAGACGCTAGTCGACACGTGCGGGACCGGCGGCGACGACTACGACACGATCAACGTCTCGACGACGAGCGCCATCGTCGCGGCGGGCGCGGGCGTCCCCATCGCCAAGCACGGCAACTACTCGGTGTCTTCCTCCTCGGGGAGTTCGGACGTGTTGGAGGCCGTCGGCGTCGACCTCGACCCCGACCCGGAGTCGGTTGAGGCGACCGTCGAGGACATCGGTATCGGCTATATGCACGCGCCGGAGTTCCACCCGGCAATGAAGGCGGTCATCGGGCCGCGCCAGGAACTGGGCGTCGAGACGATATTCAACGTTCTCGGGCCGCTGACGAACCCCGCCGGCGCGGACGCGCAGGTGCTCGGCGTCTACGACCCTGACCTCGTGCCCGTCATCGCCCAGGCGCTGGCGCGGATGCCCGTCGAACACGCGCTGGTCGTCCACGGTTCGGGGATGGACGAGATCACGATTCACGACGAGACGACCGTCGCCGAAGTCGAGGGCGAGGCCATCACCGAGTACACGCTCACGCCGACGGACCTCGGCCTCGAACGCCACGACATCGCGGCCGTCGCGGGCGGCACGCCCGAGGAGAATGCGGCGGACCTCGAAGGCATCGTTACCGGCGAGGTCACCGGCGCGAAGCGAGATATCATCCTCGCCAACGCCGGCGCGGCCGTCTACGTCGCCGGCGAGGCCGACTCGCTTGCAGCCGGGGTCGAGGCGGCCCGGGAGGCCATCGACTCCGGCGCGGCGGCGGCGAAACTGGAGGAGTTGCGGGGGCGATGACGCGCGTGAAAATCTGTGGGCTCACCCGCGAGGCGGACGTCGACGCGGCCGTCGCGGCCGGCACCGACGCCGTCGGTCTCATCGCGGGCGTCACCGTCGACACGCCGAGAGACGTCTCGCTCGAGCGCGCAGCGGCGCTCGAAGCGACCGTGCCGCCGTTCGTCACGACGGTCCTCGTGACGATGCCCGCCGACGCCGCCGAGGCACGCGAGCGTATCGACACAGTGAGTCCCGACGCGGTGCAACTCCACGCCGCCGACCCGCAACTGGTCGCCGACCTCGGCGACACCGCCGTCGACGTACTCGCTGTCGTCGACCCGACGGACCCGGACATCGACGCCTACGCCGAGGCGGCCGACGCGTTGCTGGTCGACTCCGTCGACGCCGAGGGCGGCGGCGGCACCGGCGAGACACACGACTGGGAGCGGACCGCAGCCATCGTCGACTCGCTGTCGGTCCCGGTGGTCCTCGCCGGCGGCCTGACGCCGGAGAACGTCGCCGAGGCCGTCACGACTGTCGACCCCTTCGCCGTCGACACGGCCAGCGGGGTCGAATCGAGCGGCGGCGTCAAAGACCACGACGCCATCAGGGCCTTCGTCGAGGGGGCGACTCGCCCGCGGGGTGCCGTATGACTGGACTCGACCGCACGCGCGAGGCGTTCGTCGAGATGGCCGGCGAGGGGCCGGCAATCGTCCGAACGGCCGCCGAGTTGTCGGTCGACGTCGATCCGCTCTCGGCCTACGCGGCGCTTTCGGGCCGGACCGCCGACACCGAGGCGGCCGAGTACACCTTCCTGCTGGAGAGCGCCGAGAAGGTGGCCTCCAGCGACCCGGACGGGGCGTTCGCGCCCTCGACCGACGACCGTCACGCCCGCTACTCCTTCGTGGGGTATGACCCCGTGGCCGTGGTGACCGTCGACGACGGCGTCGATATCGAGGCGTTCGACGACCGCTACGCCGACACCCTCCAGCCGAACGGTGGAGACGTCCTCGACACCCTCCGGGCGTGTCTGCCCGACGCCGAGCGGCGAGGGTTCCCCGACCACGACCGGCAACTGCTGGAGGGTGGCCTCGTCGGATTCTTGGCCTACGACGCGGTGTACGACCTCTGGCTGGACGAGGTCGGGCTGGAACGGCCCGGGTCGCGGTTCCCGGACGCGCAGTTCGTTTTGACGACGAAGACGCTGGTGTTCGACCACGTCGAGGAGTCGGTGTCGTTGGTCTGTACGCCGCTGGTCGAGGGCGACGCCGGCGAGCGCTACGACGAACTGGCCGCCGAGGCTGACCGCGTCGAATCCGTGCTGTCCGGGGTCGACGACCCCGAGACGGGCGGTTTCGAAAAGGACGCGGAGGTGGCCGGCCCCCGCGGGGAGTACGAGGACGCGGTCCGTTCGGCCAAGGAGTCGGTGCTGGACGGCGATATCTATCAGGGCGTCATCTCCCGGACCCGCGAGCAGTACGGCGACGTGGATCCGCTGGCCTTTTACGACTCGCTGCGGTCGATCAACCCCTCGCCGTACATGTACCTGCTCGGCCACGACGACCTGACCGTCGTCGGGGCCAGCCCCGAGACGCTGGTGTCGGTCGGCGGCGACCGCGTGATGGTCAATCCAATCGCCGGGACGTGCCCGCGGGGGAACAGCCCCGTCGAGGACCGCCGACTCGCGGGCGAGATGCTCGCCGACGGGAAAGAGCGGGCCGAACACACGATGCTGGTCGACCTCGGTCGGAACGACGTGCGGCGGGTCGCCGAACCGGGTAGCGTCCGCGTCGAGGAGTTTATGAACGTCCTCAAGTACAGCCACGTCCAGCACATCGAGTCGACGGTGACGGGGACGCTCTCGCAGGACTCCGATGCCTTCGACGCCGTGCGGGCTACCTTCCCCGCGGGGACGCTCTCGGGCGCGCCGAAGATTCGCGCGATGGAGATAATCGACAACCTCGAACGTTCGCCGCGGGGCCTCTACGGCGGCGGCGTCGGCTACCTCTCGTGGGACGGCGACGCCGACTTCGCCATCGTCATCCGGTCGGCGACGGTCGAACACGACGCCGCGGTGCCCGAAACGGTCGACATCGACCGCACGAGCGCCGACCGGATCACCGTCCAGGCCGGCGCGGGCATCGTCGCCGACTCGGTGCCCGACAGCGAGTACGAGGAGACCGAGAACAAGATGCGCGGGGTCTTGGACGCTCTGGAGGCCATCGAGGCCGCTCCCGGGGAGGTGTCCCGATGAGCGCCGCCGACGGCGGACGGCCCCGCGTGCTGTTCGTCGACAACTTCGACTCGTTCACCTACAACCTCGTCGAGTACGTCAGCGAACACGCCGAGACCGAGGTGCTGCGGAACACGGCCGCTCTGGAAGACGTGCGGGCGGTCGACCCCGACGCCATCGTCATCTCGCCGGGGCCGGGCCATCCCAAAAACGACCGCGACGTGGGCGTCACCGCCGACGTACTCACGGAACTCAGTCCCGAGATTCCGACGCTGGGGGTCTGTCTCGGACTGGAGGCGGCCGTCTACGAGTACGGCGGGACCGTCGGGCGCGCGCCCGAACCGATCCACGGCAAGGCCTTCCCCATCGACCACGACGGCGCGGGCGTCTTCGCCGGCCTCGAACAGGGATTGCAGGGCGGCCGCTACCACTCGCTCATCGCCACCGAGGTCCCGGACTGCTTCGAGGTGACGGCGACGACCGAAGCCGAGACGGACGACGGAACTGTCGAACTCGTTATGGGTATCCGCCACCGAGAGTATCCGCTCGAAGCGGTCCAGTTCCACCCCGAATCGGTGCTGACTGCGGTCGGTCACGACGTCATCGAGAACTTCCTCGCGGGCGTCTGAGCGAAATCTCCACTCGAACCCCCGGTCGTTTCCGCTGTAGATTCGCCTCGTGTCTCCCGAATTTACCCGCCGGAATTTCACTTTCACTCCGGTCTGGACACCGTTAAGGGTGCCCGAACCGACCCACTGAAACGTACGCGTTTGAGAGGGGAACGCCACGAGACTACCACCGAATAGTATCGGCTCTGATATGTCCATATCACCGCAGGAACTGACGAACGACGGGTTAATATGGGGCCCGCGAGTAACCGACTTCCGCCACAAATGACACACGTGACGCCACACATCGCCGAGCGTATCGACCGACGACGGACCGACCGGACGCGGGGTGAGTTCGCGTGAGCGACGCCGAACTCTCCGCCGACGAACTGACGCTGCCGATCAAGCGCACCACGGGAGACAGTATCGAGGAGCGACTCACCGCAAACGCCTACCACAACATCCTCCCCGCGCGCTATCTCCGCAAAGACGCAGAGGGCAACCCCGACGAGAGCCAGGAGGAACTGTTCGAACGCGTCGCCGAGAACGTCGCCCTCGCCGAGGCCGTCTTCGAGGCCGACAAGCAGGACGAGACCATCACCGTCACGCCCGACCAACTCAAGCCCGACCATCCGCGGCGCGACGAACTCGCCGCCGAAGTGTTCGGTAAGGGTACGAAAGCCACCGACGACGCCGAGACGACGCTCTCTGTCTACAACGTCAACAAGTTCTCATACGAGACCATCGTCCCGGAACTCCCCGAAGACGTACGCGACCACGTCGAGGACACCGCCGCCGAGTTCCAGGACCTGATGGAACACCTTTCGTTTATGCCGAACTCGCCGACGCTGATGAACGCCGGCGACGAACTGCAGCAGCTTTCGGCCTGTTTCGTCGACTCGCCCGAGGACGACATCGACGACATCCACCAGACCGCAAAGGAGGCCGCACAGGTCTTCCAGAGCGGCGGCGGGATGGGGTACGCCTTCTGGCGACTCCGCCCGTACGGCGACCCCGTCGGTTCGACCGGCGGCATCGCCTCCGGGCCCATCACCTTTATGCGGACCTACGACCAGATGTGCGAGACCATCGCCCAGGGTGGCGCCCGCCGCGGCGCCCAGATGGGCGTGATGCGCATCTCCCACCCTGACGTCATCCAGTTCATCCACGCCAAGAACAAAGACGTCAGCCTCGCGGAGACGCTGCGCCTGAACGACCCCGACGACTTCACGCACAACTCCTTCGCGGAAGCCCTAGAAGAGGCCCGCGGCCTCATCGACGACGGCGGGAAGGTGCCCGAGCACCTCCGCAACGCCGTCGAGGGCCACCTCTCGAACTTCAACATCTCCGTCGGCGTCACCGACGCCTTCATGGAGGCCTTGGAGGCCGGCGAGGAGTTCACCTTCACGAACCCGCGGACGGGCGAACCTCACGTCGCCACCGAGGAGACGAAGGAACTGTACGATATGTTCGGTCTCGGCGAGTACGTCGAGGCCGGCGAAGTCCTGTCTATCCCCGCAGAGGAACTGTGGGAGGATATGATCGAGGGCGCCCACGAGAACGGCGAACCGGGCGTCGTCTACCTCGAACGCATCAACAAGGAGCACTCCTTCGACACCGAGGAACACCCCGACCACCAGATCCTCGCGACGAACCCCTGTGGCGAACAGCCCCTGGAGGAGTACGAGGCCTGTAACCTCGGGCACATCAACCTCTCGACGCTCGCCGCGGAGGACGCGCCGGACTGGCGCGTCTGGAGCGAGGCCCACGCCGAGGAGTACGACACCGAGGCCGAGGCAGTCGGCGCCTTCCTCGAGGCGGCCATCGACTTCGAGGAGTTCGACCGCCGCATCGACAGCGGGACGCGCTTCTTGGAGAACGTCGTCACGATGAGCGACTTCCCGGTCGAGAAGATCGAACAGAAGGTCCGGGAGATGCGCAAGATCGGACTGGGCGTGATGGGGCTGGCACAGCTGTACATCCAGCTCGGCGTCCGCTACGGCTCCGAGGAGGCAAACGAGATCGCGAGCCAGCTGATGCGACACATCAACCACGGTTCGAAACACGCCTCCCACGAACTCGCCGAAGAGCGCGGGACCTTCGAGGAGTGGGACAACTCCAAATACGCCAACCCCACCGAATACCGCGAGTGGTTCGAGCACCAGACCGGCGAGGACGCCGACGACTGGGCCGAGGGCTTCCCGATCCGCAACCACAACACGACGACCATCGCGCCGACCGGTACGACGTCGATGATCGGCAACACCACCGGCGGCTGTGAGCCCATCTACAACGTCGCCTACTACAAGAACGTCTCCGGCGACGTCCAGGGCGACGAGATGCTCGTCGAGTTCGACGACTACTTCCTCCGAACGCTGGAGGAGAACGACCTCGACGTCGAGGCCGTCAAGGAGGAGGCCCAACAGCAGATGGCCGAAAACGAGTTCGACGGCATCGACGGCCTGACGACGGTGCCCGACGCCATCGGCGAGTTGTTCGTCACGACCGGCGACCTCTCGGCGAAAGACCACGCCGGCGTGCAGGTCGCCTGCCAGCAGGGCGTCGACTCGGCTATCTCGAAGACCGTCAACGCGCCCAACGACTCGACCATCGAGGACGCCGCGGAGGTCTTCCAGTACATCTACGACCACGGCGGCAAGGGCGTCACCTACTACCGCGACGGCACCCGTTCGAAGCAGGTGCTGACGACCCGCGCCCAGAACACCGAGTTCGCCGATATGGACGAGGGCGAAATCGTCGCCCAGATCGAGGAGGTCTTCGACGGCATCGAGGGCTTCTTGGAGAGCGAGGAGGTCCAAGCGGCGCTGGACGACTCCATCGCGGAGATTCTGGACATCGCGGACGGCCAAGAACCCGAGTACGCGAAAAAGCGACCGCGGCCGGATGTCCTCCACGGCGTCACCCAGCGCATCGACACCGGCTACGGGAAGCTGTACGTCAACATCAACGAGGACGACGAGGGGCGGCCGTTCGAGCTGTTCGCCAACATCGGCAACTCCGGCGGGTTCACTGCCTCCTTCACCGAGGCGCTGGCGAAGACCATCTCGACGGCGCTCCGGTCGGGTGTCGACCCCGAGGAGATAGCCGACGAACTGCAGGGCATCCGGTCGCCGAAGGTCGCCTGGGACAAGGGCGAGCAGATCCAGTCCATCCCGGACGCCATCGGCACCGCGATGCGGCGCTACCTCGACGACGACATCGAGCGCGCCTACCCCCAACAGCAGAACCTCACCGAACTGGAGAAAGAGGAGGCCGACGCGGCGGCCGAGGAGCCGTCGCCCTCGACCGACGGCGGCGGTGCAGTGAGCGCGGCGAGTCGGTCCGCTTCGGAACCCGACGCCGGCGAGAGCAAAAGCGCCGAGCAGGAACTCATCGACAAGGGCGAGAGCCCCGAGTGTCCCGACTGCGGGTCGATGACGCTGTACTACTCCGAAGGCTGCAAAACGTGCGAAAGTTGCGGCTGGAGTGAGTGCTAACCACTTTTTACTTCGTCGGGTGCGCGCCATCGGCGCGCACCTCTCCTCGCAAA
>NZ_WPCA01000022.1 GCF_009741825.1 Halapricum sp. CBA1109 | reverse complement strand
CCCGGCGAATGCAAGCACTACACCGGAAGCGAAGCGGAGGGAAGCGCGGAGGTCCGAGAGAGCGAAGCTCTCTCGTCATCTCGGAAATTCTTCGATTCCGGCGACAGCGAGCCGCGGGACCGGAACTGCCCGAGGGCTTTCTATCGCTTCTCACTCTTTTTTGAGCATCATAGGCTCAGCTCCCGGTGTCGATAGCGACGCTCGCGTTCTCGACGCGGGTGTCCGCGAGGTCACGGAAGGTCCGGCCGTTCGGGCAAAACCCGGCCACGTCGGGGTCGGCACCGTACCACCGGACGGTGACCCTATCGCGGTCCGAGAGGGCGAACCCGATGTCGCTCTCGGTGAGCGAGAAGGTGTCGCCGCGTTCGAGCGACCCGTTCGATCCGATCCACTCGCGGGCGATTCGGCGGTCGCTCTCGCCGTCCTCGACGAACACGCGGACGCGGTCTGTGGTCGGGCCGCCGATAGTGCCGTTCGTGAGGACAGCCGAGACGGCCGAGCCGTTGGTCGCTACGGTCACGTCCGCGTCTGGCGGGGCGAGGTCGCCGCCACCGTGGCAGGGCCCGCCGGGGACGAGGAACGCGCCGGCGTACCCGGCGACGACGAGGCCGACCAGCAGCGCCGGCGTGCCGAACACGACCAGCGCCCAGCGGCGTCCCGACGGTGGGCCCATACCGCCCGCTACTGGCCGCCCCGTCAAGAGCCCCCCGGTCGAGCGTCAGGTGCCGGCCCGGAACTCCGACCCGAGGACGTACACCTCATAGCAGAAGGCAGCGACGACGACGGCCACGAGCGCCCAGAACAGGACGGCAAACGCCGTCGGACCGATAGCGCTCACTCCTCGGTCACCTCCCCGCCGTCGGCCGCGGGCGCGCCAAGTCGCCTGATCTCGGTCGAGAGGCGCCCGAGGTCGAAGTCGTCGGGCAGGAGGGCGACGCCGAGCGCCGAGACGATAGTCGAGACGAACGCCGCGCCGAGGAACGCGTAGAGAAATCCGGGCGTCGGCAGGGGGAGCGGGAGGGCCGAGAGCGGGCCGCGGACCAGCGGGAGCGGGAAGTAGGCGACGCCGACGACCAGTCCCGAGACGCCGCCAGCCAGCGCGCCCGCCTGCCCGTGACGCTCGGAGTACAGCCCGAGCAACAGCGGGACCATCACCGCCGCCGCGAGCAGGTCGGCGAGGAAAAACAGATCGAGGACGCTCGTCGTCTGGAGGCTCACCGCGACCGCACCGGCGGCGACGACGGCGGTGAACCCCCGCGCGACGGCGGTGAGCGTCGCCGTGTCCTCGGCCCCGGTCAGTCGCGGGAGATCGGCGGTGACGATGCTCGCCAAGGCGTTGAACAGCGTGTCCACCGTCGAGACGACGAGCAACAGCGCCAGCAGGGCGACGGCGAGGGCGACCCACGACGGCAGCGTCTCCTGAATCAGCCCGAAGTACGCCACCGCCGGCGCGTAGCCGCCCTCGCCGAGCGAAATCTGTCCGGCCGCGAGGACGCCCAGCAAGCCGGCGAGCAACACCAGCGCGAAGTTCGCCACGCCGGCGACGAGGAACGACCGGCGGAGCGTCGCGTCGTCGCGGGCGGCAAAGATGCGCTGCCACCACTCTGGTTGAGCATCTCCGCGCCGAGGACGGCGACCGAGGTGTAGATGCCGAACTCGACGCCACGGAGGAGGCCGGGGTCCAGCAGCGCCGGGTCGGTGGCCAGCACGGCCGACTGGGCGCTGGCCGGTCCGCCGACACTCGACACCGCGAGGACGGCAGTCAGCGCCAGCAGGGGGAGGATGAGCAGCGTCTGGACGGTGTCGGTGACGAGGCTGGCCGAGAAGCCGCCGTAGCCGGTGTAGACGAGGGCGAACCCGCCGACCAGCACCGCCGTCTGCCAGCGGGGGACGCCGCCGACGATGCCCAGCGCGCTCGTTATCGCCACCAGTTCGGCCGCGAGGAAGATGAACATATAAAATACCGAGACGAGGAGGACGAACCCGTACATCGCGCGGCCGTAGCGGGCCAGCGCGAACTCCGTCAGCGAGTGGCCCTCTGGGATGAGCCGGCGGATGCGCGGCCCGAGGACGGCGTAGACGAACAGCGGGAGCGCCGACCCGACAGCGTAGCCGATAGCCGCCGAGAGGCCGCCAAAGCGCGCGCCGGCCTCGGCCGGGGCGAACAGTATCCACACGCCCATCGCCGACGCGACGAGCGTCGCCGTCAACATCCCCGGGCCGACGGCGTTGCGCGCGGTGACGAACGACTCGGCGGAGTCGACGCGGCCGCGGCTGTACGCCAGTCCGAGCGCGGCCGACGCCGCGAGCGTCGCCGCCGTCAGGCCGAGGACCGTCAGCGACTCAGCCATCGTCCGGCACCTCCGCGTCGGCGTACTCGTAGGCGGCGTCGAAGAAGGCCACCTCCAGTTCGACGGCCCGGTCGAACAGCCGTGCTATCTCGGCCCGCCGGGCTTCGCTCGCACCGACCGCGGCGGCGTCCAGTTCCGACCGCAAGAACGAGACGGTGTCGTGAAACGCCGGATTGTCGTGGAGGGCGACCCACTCCGCGAGGTAGAACTGCTCGGGTCGGCCCTCGGGGGCCGCGCTCGCCCACTCGGCGTATATCCACTCGACGGGGACGAGGACGGCCAGCGTCTCGGCGTACCCGCCGCGGGCCCCAGCCCGGTGAATCAGGTCGGCGAACGCCCGCGTCGGCGGCCGTCGCTGTGGGTCGGTCCACGCCGACTCGGGGACGCCCAGCGCGTCGAACGACCGCTCGAAGTAGTCGCTCTCTTCGTCGACGATGGTCGCGAGGAAGCCGCCGAGGCGCTGTTTGGCCGGATACCGCGGCGCTTGGGCGACGGCGTACCCCACCAGCGACGCCAGCGCGTCGACGAAGGCGTAGTCCTGTGTGAGGTACTCGGCGAACACCGCGTCCGGCACGGTCCCGGCCCCGACTTCCTCGGTGAACCGGTGACCGGTCGCCGCCGACCACGTCGGTTCCGCGTCCGACCGGAGCCGGTCGGTGAACCGCTCGCTCACAGGTCCCACCCCTCCTGTCGCCACGCCGCGTCCCAGAACCGGTACTCGTAGTTCGCGGAGGTGTCGAACAGCCGTCGGTAGCGCTCGCGGTCGGCCGCCGTCGACTCGGCGCCACCTCGTCCAGCAACTCCCGACACCACGCCGAGAGATCGGCGAACTCCTCGCTCGTGTAGGTGTCTATCCACTCGGCGTACTGCTCGTGATCCGGCCTCCCCCGGTCGGCCAGTCGCTCGGCCGTCGCGTGAAAGCCCCACATACAGGGCAACAACGCCGCGACGGTGTCGCCGAACGTCCCCGTGGCCGCCGTCCGGACGAGGAAGTCGGTGTAGGCCCGCGTCGTCGGCGAGGGTTCGGTCGCCTCCAGTTCGGCCTCGGAGATGCCCATATCGGCGGCGTACGATCGGTGGAGGTCCATCTCGGTGTTGAGCGTCGAGTCGAGCAACTCGGCGAACTTCCCCATCCGGGAGAGCGTCGACGCGTTCGCCGCGCCGTGGGCGAACACGCGGCTGTACTCGACGAGGTAGACGTAGTCCTGCCGGACCCAGTACTCGAACGGGTCGGAATCCAGCGTCCCGGCCCCCAACTGTTCGACCATCGGGTGCTCGACCATCGCCGTCCAGTAGCGGTCGGCGTCCAGTTCGTCGGTGAATGCCATACGCGACGATTGCGACCGATCCGAAATATAACTTACTGATACAACTGCATTATTACCGCGGTCGAGGCGAGGCACAACCACCTTTAGGCGGTGTGCCCAACCGACGGGCAATGACGTTGCAGTTACCGGGCGAGATCGTCGTCGAGGAGGTGCTGCCGACGCTCCGGGTCGAACTCGCCCGGGCGCTGGACCGGCGGTCGTTCACCCAACAGGAGATAGCAGACCGCCTCGGCGTCACCCAAGCCGCGGTCAGCAAGTACCTCCGCGGGGACGCCCCGGTCGAACCGCTGATCGCCGATGACGACCGGGTGACGGCGACCGTCGAGCGCATCGCCGACGGGTTCGCCGACGGCGAGATGGACGACTACGAGGCGCTCGCGGAGTTGCTCGCGCTGATCGAGGCCCTCGAGGACCGCGGGCCGATATGTGAACTCCACGAGGCGGCGATGCCGTCGCTGCAGGGAGTGGGCTGTGACCTCTGTGTCCGCGGGCAAGACGAACGCGTCGAGACCGAACGGGCCGTGCTGTCGAACGTCCGGCGGGGCGTCAGGCAGTTCGCGGCGCTCTCGGCGGCCACCGCCCACGTCCCGAACGTCGGGACCAACGTCGGGATGGCCCTGCCCGACGCCGAAGGCGTCACCGACGTCGCGGCCGTCCCGGGCCGGTTGCACGCGATGCGCGGCCGCGTGAACGTGCCGTCGAACCCGGAGTTCGGCGGGTCCCAGCACGTCGCCACGACTATCCTCGTCGCCCGGTCGTCGACCCCTCGGTCCGCGGGGCGCTGAACCTCCGGACCTCGGATGGTCTCCTCGACGCCGCCCGCGAGGCCGGGTTCGACCCTGTCGAGTTCGACGCCGGCTACGAGGACCGCCGGGAGACGCTCCGGTCTTTGTTCGACCGCGCGAGCGAGGGCGGGGCGGTCCCGAGAGTCATCTTCAACCGCGGCGATTTCGCCGTCGAACCGATGACGTACGTCCTCGGGACCGGCGCCGTCGACGCCGTCGAGCGAACGGCCGAACTGCTCGACCGCGTCGAACGCGAGTGATGGCCGGAAGCGACATCTTGATTCTGTCCGAACCGCTACTGGCGAGTATGCGCGTCCGTGACTGGCAGGACATCCTCGAAGACGTCGTCGAGAGCAACAGCGACCCCGACGGGTGGCGGGCGGTGGGCGGCGACCGCCGGAACGGCATCGGCGAGGACCTCTATCTCGCCCACCCCGCGAACGGCGTCTACCAGTTGAAGACGTACGCGAAGAACCCCTACGAGGTACAGGGCGTCGGGTCACGCGTCGCCCGGAAAGTCGACGACGACGTCGACCCCCTCTTTCCCGAGGAAGGGTCGGGGCTGTTCGGCGTCCAGCAACCGCCCGAGGACGAGGACGACGCCGAGGAGAAGGCGTCGGATCTGGCGTCGGTGATCGAGGCCCACGCCGACGCGCCGACGACGCCCCAAGCGCTGTTCGAGGACGTGATGGACACCCTCGACAGCCCTGCCTACGGGCCGATGGACTACGAGATGGACGACCGCCCCGACGGGATGGACGCCCTCTCGGACACCTTCGAGGAGGCCGAGACGTTGCTCGACGCCGAACTAGAGGACCTCGTCGACGAGAACGTCTCACGCGGATTTTACTGAGCGCTCGACCAGCGACCGGTGCCCGGCCCTGCCGGTTCCGACCCGCTTAAGCCCCTGCCGGCCGGCGACTCCTGTAATGACCGGCGAGGACGCCGACAGCGCGGCCGACACCGTCGAAGCGTACTACGAGGCACTGGAGGCGGGCGAGCCACTGGGCCCGTTCTTCGCGGAGGACCCCGACGTGGCGAAGTTCGGCCTCTGGGAGTTTCTCGACGGCTACGACAGCGTCGTGACGGGACTGGCCGACCAGACGGCGACGACCGAGGACTGGTCGGTCGACAGCGACGACCTGCAGGTCGCCGAACGGGAGAGTTACGCGTGGTTCACCGATGTCGTGGCACTCTCTTGGACCGACGCGGACGGCACCGACCACGACTACGATACCCGCTGGAGCGGCGCGCTCGAACGCGGCGGCGGCGGGTGGCGGTTCGTCTCGATGCACGTCTCGACGACGGAGGCACTGTGACGGCCCGGGAGCGGCGCTGATGGTCGGTCCGATAACGACCGACGAACGCGCCACGCAGTTGCGACGGCTCAAGATCGGTATCGCGGTACTCGTCGGCGTCTCGATGGCAATCGTCGCCTTCCGGGGCGGCGGGTCGCTGGCCGTCGTCGGCGGCGCGTTCGCCCTCGGGACGGCGTTGGGAGCCGCGCTGGCGTGGTACATCTTTCCCGACGCCGACGCCTATCGGGACCCCAACGACGAGGGATCCTACAGGCGGTAGACCCGCGCCTCGTACGGCGGGAGGTCGAGTTCGTCGAGGTCCGTCGAGACGCTGTCGGGGTCCTCGTTGTTCGTGAGGAGGAGTTCGGCATCGCTGCCGTCCAGATGGTCCGGGAGGTGGAAGGTCATATCGGCACCGAAGCAGTTCAACACGACGAGGATACGGTCGTCGTCGTCCGCGCGGACGTAGGCGTAGATGTCCGGGTGGTCCTCGTACAGCAGGTGGTACTCCCCGTAGACGAGGGTGTCCTCGGCCTCGCGGAGGTCGATCAGATCCTGATAGTACGCCCAGATGGAGTCCTCGGCCTCGCGGGCCTCCGCGACGTTGATCGACTCGTGGTTGGGGTTGACCTTGATCCACGGGTCGCCGTCGGTGAAGCCGGCGTTGTCGGCGTCGGACCACTGCATCGGGGTCCGGGCGTTGTCGCGGCTCCGGTGTTTGACGACGTGGCGGATGGCCTCGAAGTTCACGCCGTGACGCTCCATCAGTTCCTCGCTCTGCTGGATGGCCTCGACGTCGCGCAACTCGTCGAAGTCGTTCCACTCGACGTTGGTCATCCCTATCTCCTCGCCCTGATAGATGAAGGGGGTGCCCTTCAGGGTGAACTGGAGGGTGGCGAGCATCTTCGCGGATTTCTCGCGGTACTCGCCGTCGTCGCCGAACCGCGAGACGGTCCGCGGGTGGTCGTGGTTGCCGAGGTAGTTCGCGTTCCACCCCTCGCCTTCGAGTCCGACCTGCCAGCGGGTCAGCACGTCCCGGAGTTCGTTGAGGTCCCAGTGGTTGAAGTGGTCGTCCGGCTCCGCCACCTCGGGGAGGTCCGCGGGGTGGATGTCCACGTCGTCTAAGTCCCACTTCCCGCCGGGGGCGTAGGGGATGTCGGCGTGTTCGAAGTGGACGATCATGTTCAGGCCGTCGCCGTCCTCGCCGCAGTACTGCTGGGCGTCGGCGACGCCACACCCGGGCATCTCCGCGACGGTCATGATGTCGTAGTTCGACAGCACCTCGTCGTACATCTCGCGGATGTACTCGTGGACGCGCGGGCCGTTGATGACGTGTTCCCACCCAGTCCAGCCGGGGTTGGGTTCGCCGTCGGGCAGGCCCTCGGTCTTGGAGATGAGGTTGATCACGTCCAGTCGGAAGCCGTCGATGCCCTTGCGGAGCCACCAGTCCAGCATCTCGTAGACGTCCTGCCGGACGTCCTCGTTGCGCCAGTTCAGGTCCGGTTGCTTCTCGTCGAAGATGTGGAGGTAGTACTGCTCGCGGACCTCGTCGTACTTCCAGGCGTCGCCGCCGAAGATAGACGTCCAGTTGTTCGGGTTGCCGCCGTGTTCGCCGTCGCGCCAGTAGTAGTAGTCGCTGTACTCGCTGTCGCGCTCTTTGGACTTGAGGAACCACTCGTGTTCGTCCGAGGTGTGGTTGAGGACCATATCCATAATCAGCCGCATATCGCGGCTGTGGACCTCCTCCAGCAGACGCTCCCAGTCGTCCATCGTCCCCATCTCGTCCATAATCGCCCGGTAGTCGCGGATGTCGTAACCGTTGTCCGCGTTGGGCGAGTCGTACACCGGACAGAGCCAGACCACGTCGACGCCGAGTTCGTCGAGGTACTCGACCTTCTCGATGACACCGGGGATGTCACCCACGCCGTCCCCGTCGGCGTCGTTGAAACTCCGCGGATAGATCTGGTAGACGACGGCTTCTTTCCACCACTCGCGTTCGGGAGTGTCCTGTGCCATGTGAGTGTCACTCCCGGTTGCCGACCACCGGCATTATATTTGGCGATCCGACCCCGAATAGAGTGCTTACCGACTATATTCCGCCAGAATTCTACCACGTATTTACGGAAATAGCGGGCGATACTGGGATATATGCAGGGTCGAGAGAGTGAGTCGGGTCGGAACGCGGGGCCAACGACAACAAATAAACCACACCGCCCCTTGGCACCGGGTATGAGTCAGCGTTACAACCGAGGGGCCGTCGAGGACTTCGGACGGTGGCGGGAGTTCTCGGCCGGGATGTGGGCGTGGATCTTCCACAAGTTCACCGGCTGGGTCCTCGTCGGCTACCTCTTTACGCACATCGCCGTGTTGAGTACCGCGACATCCGGGGCGGCGGCCTACACCGGAACGATCAGGACGCTGGAGAGCCTGCTGATCGTCCGACTGCTCGAAGTCGGCCTGCTGGCGGTGGCCGTCTTCCACATCCTCAACGGCGTCCGACTGCTGTTCGTGGACCTCGGCGTCGGCCTCACCTCACAGGACCGGAGCTTCTACGCGTCGCTGATCTTGACGGGCGCGATAACCGTCGCCAGCGTCCCGACGTTCCTCGCGGGGGCGGTCTGAGATGGCCGAACACTACAGCTCCTTCGAGCGAGGCGGCCGTCGCTGGTTGCTCCAGCGGCTGACAGCCGTGTTCCTCATCGGAACGCTCGCGTTCCACTTTTTCCTGTTGCACTTTGTCAACCACGCCGCCGAGATCACCTTCGCCGGCACACAGGCACGGATGAGTCAAGTGGGCTACTTCGCAACGATGGTGCTGTTCCTCGTCGCGGCGACGTTCCACGGCGTCAACGGCGTCTACAACGCACTGGTCAATCAGGGCCTCGAAGGTACCCAGAAGAAAGTCGTCGGCGGCGTGCTGGCGCTGTCGGGCATCCTCCTGATCGTGCAGGGAATCCGCGTCGCACTCGCTATGGCAGGGATCTAATATGAGTACACAAAAACAGAAACAGACCGAGGAATCGAGCGAGGAGACCGCTATCGAGACGGAGACCAGCAGCCATCAACAGCGTCGGCTGGACGAGAAAGCCGCTCGCAAGGCCGACCGGGAAGCCCAACGCCAGGCCGCCGAGGAGTCCCTGGACGACGAGGAGACGGTGAAACTGAAGGTGTTCCGCTTCGACCCCGAGGTGCCCGAGAAGGAGGAGCCACGCTTCGACACCTTCGTGGTACCCTTCCACAAGGGGATGACGGTGTTAGACGCCCTCATCTACGCCCGGGACCACTACGACTCCTCGCTGACCTTCCGACACTCCTGTCAGCAGGCCATCTGTGGCTCGGACGCCCTGTTCGTCAACGGCCGCCAGCGTCTGGGCTGTAAGACCCAACTCGCCGACCTCGACGGCCCGGTCCGTATCGAACCGCTCCCCCACGCCGAAGTCGTCAAGGACCTCGTCGTCGACATGGAGCACTTCTACGATCAGATGGAGGCGGTCGAACCCTTCTTCGACGCCGACGAGTTGCCCGACGACGAACTGGAGGAACAGCGCCAGGACCGCCAGAACCGCGAGAAGATCAAGATGTCCACCCGCTGTATCTGGTGTGGCGCCTGTATGTCCTCCTGTAACATCGCCGCCGGGGACAACGAGTACCTCGGCCCCGCGGCCATCAACAAGGCCTACCGCTTCGCGATGGACGAACGGGAGGGTGAGGACCGCAAGGAAGAACGGATGCGCATCGTCGAGCAGGAACACGGCGTCTGGCGCTGTCAGACCCAGTTCTCCTGTACCGAGGTCTGTCCGAAGGACATCCCACTGACCGAACACATCCAGGAACTCAAGCGCGAAGCCGTCAAGAACAACTTGAAATTCTGGTAGTGTTGTTCCAGTGATCTGACCGCCTATTTTGATTTCTGCGCGACAACTATTATAGTGGTCCACCGAGATACTCCGGTCGAAACAGGCGTGGGACGACCACGCGGTGGGGTCAGCATCCCGCGCGACCAGTACATATGCATCCGAACACCGACGCGGGGATATCGAGAGCCGAATCGACGCCGTCGAACGTAGCGGCCAGTCGGGAGTGGGTTCGATGAGTCGCGGCCGGCCGTGGCTGATCGCAGTGTGTGCAGTGCTCGCGGTGGCGTTGCTGGCAACGTCGCCGGTGACGGCGGACGAGACAGAGGGCGAGGCGACGCCGATAGCGTCGTGCCAGACCATCGACCAACCGGGCCACTACGCGCTGTCGAACGACCTCTCGGACAACGAGACGTGTATCGAAATCACGGCGAGTAACGTCGTCTTCGACGGATACGGACACACGATCACCGGAACGGAGACGGTGAACGACAGCCGAATCGACAGCAAAGCGGGCATCTACGTCGCCGGTGAGACGACACTTGAGAACGTCACCGTCAGGGACGTTCGCCTCAGCGGGTGGGCGTGGAACGGGTTCGGGAACATCGGCGGGGCGGTGCGGTACGACAGTGTCGTCGACGGGACGATTACCGGCGTCACCGTCGAGTTCGGCGACCGAGGGGTGTGGCTCGACAACGCCTCGGAGATGGCGGTGACGGACGTCCTCGCCAAGACACGAAAAACGAGGCGCTGTTCCTGCGGAACCGTGCGGACAACAACACGTTCACCGGGAACACCATCCGAAGAACGGACGGACGGGCCGTCCGGTATATGAACAGCAGGTACAACGCGTTCACCGAGAACACCGTCCTGTCGGCCGGGACGGCCGGCGAGGAGGGCGTGCGCCTCGCCTTCGGATCGAACTGGAACGTGTTCCGGAACAACACCATCACCGGCGGCAACGGCGCGGGAATCGGCATCGGCTCCGGGTCGAACGTCGCAATCGAGGACAACGTCGTCTCGGGCAACGCGGGGACGGGTGTCTACCTCTCCCAATCCGGCGAGAACTACTCGGTGACTGGTAACGTCCTCGACGGCAACGACGCCGGGATATCGACTAGCTACGTGTCGAACGCGGTGATCAGGGACAACACCGTCACCGACTCGATAGGCAGCGACGGTATCAGCGTCCACAAGTCATCGGAGGTGGTCGTCGAGGAGAACCTCGTCAAACTGAGCGAGCGGTACGGCATCAACGTCCGGCACCCCGCAAGCAGCGACGGCGGCGGCATCGTCGTGGCGAACAACCGCGTGAATCGCTCGAACGAGGTCGGCATCCGACTGGCGTCGACGGTTCGGAATACGGTCGTGAACAACACCGTCGTCAACGCGCCCGAACCGGGGCTGTTCTCGCCGCCGCTGGGACTGCTCCTCGAATCCGCCGACAACAACTCGCTTCGGAACAACACCATCCAGAATAGCTGGGGCGCCATCAACATCACCGAGGGCTCGGAGAACAACACGCTCAGCGATCACACGGTCCGGGATACCGACTCCGGGAAGTGGGTCGCTCGGATAACCAACTCGACCGGGAACGTCGTCGAGAGCGTCGACATCGGCGACTCCACTGCCGCGAACACCGTGGTCTCGTTCGGCGGCCGGAACGTCAGCGTCGAGGTGGCCGACAGCGCGCCCGCGAACCCCTCGGCGACGGGCATCGGCCGCTTCGTCAACGTCTCGAACACGAGCGGACAGGGGTCAGTCGACCTGACGATGCACTACGAGGACGGCGACCTGAGCGCCGTCGCGGAGGACAAACTCAAACTCTGGTCCCACGGCGGGACGGAGTGGGCGCCGATACTCCTGTCGACGCTCGACACCGCGAACAACACCGTCACCACGAGCGCCGACGACATCGGGGATAGACAGACGGTCGGTATCTTCGAGTTGCCGTACGACACCGACGCGGCGTTTGCGCTGCCCGCAGGTCCAGTCGAACCGGGGGCGAACGTGACCTTCGATGCCAGTGACTCCGCCGGCGACATCGTGGACTACGCGTGGGACGTAGACGGCGACGGATCGAGAGATGCCGACGGACAGACGCTCGAATACGCCTTCGCCACGGCCGGCGAGTACGCGGTGACGCTCGTCGTGACCGACAGCGAGGGCAATCGCGACGCTCTGACGCGGACCGTCACCGTCGCCGACCCGGTGCCGTCCATCCCGGGACAGGCGAACCCGCCGACGAATCTCGACGACGACCCGCAACTGGAGGATATCGACGGTGACGGCGACGGTGACCTCTTCGACGCGTTGGCATACTACAACAACCGCAACACGGACGCGATCGAGAACAATCCGACTCGTTTCGACTTCGACGGCGACGGGCAGGCCGGGACGCTGTTCGACGCCCTCCAGTTGTTCAACGAGCTGAACTGACCGAACAGCGCGTGTCGGTGGACATTTGGCCCCCGATTGCCAAGAAGAGACACAACGAGCGGGTCGGGACCGCGGGGAGACAACACCGACGTTGAAGTACACCCGGTCCTAAGCCTCGCCAACACTCACCAACCTATGTACGAATACGACGTTATCGTGGTCGGCGCGGGCGGCGCCGGTCTCCGGGCGGCCATCGCAGCGCACGAGGAGGGCGCCGACGTTGCCCTCGTCACGAAACTCCACCCGGTCCGTAGCCACACCGGCGCGGCCGAGGGCGGCATCAACGCCGCACTCCGGGAGGGCGACGACTGGGAGCTCCACGCCTACGACACGATGAAAGGGGCGGACTACCTCAGCGACGCTCCCGCCGTCGACACCTTCGCCAAGGACGCCCCGAAAGAGGTCGTCCAACTCGAACACTGGGGGATGCCCTTCTCCCGCGAGGACGACGGCCGCGTCTCCCAGCGCCCGTTCGGCGGACTATCCTTCCCGCGGACGACCTACGCCGGTGCCGAGACGGGCCACCACCTCCTGCACACGATGTACGAGCAGGTCGTCAAGCGCGGCATCGACGTCTTCGACGAGTGGTACGTGATGAACCTCGCGGTCACCGACGAGGACGACCCCGAGGAACGGACCTGCCACGGCTGTGTCGCCTACGACATCAAGTCCGGCGAGGTCGAAGGGTTCCGAGCCCAGAACGGCGTCATCCTCGCCACCGGCGGCCTCGGGCAGGTGTACGACCACACCACCAACGCCGTCGCCAACACCGGCGACGGGGCCGCGATGGCCTACCGCGCCGGCGTCCCCCTCGAGGACATGGAGATGATCCAGTTCCACCCGACGACACTCCCCTCGACGGGCGTCCTTATCTCCGAGGGCGTCCGCGGCGAGGGCGGCATCCTCTACAACGACAACGAGGAGCGGTTCATGTTCGAACACGGCTACGCGAACAACGACGGCGAACTCGCCTCCCGTGACGTGGTCTCCCGGGCGGAACTCACCGAGGTCAACGAGGGCCGCGGTATCGAGGACGAGTACGTCCACCTCGATATGCGCCACCTCGGCGAGGAGCGTATCCTCGACCGCTTGGAGAACATTCTCCACCTCGCGGAGGACTTCGAGGGCGTCGACGGCCTCGACGAACCGATGCCGGTCAAACCCGGCCAGCACTACGCGATGGGTGGCATCGAGTGCAACGAGAACGGCGAGACCTGTGTCGAGGGCCTCTACGCGGCGGGCGAGACCGCCTGCGTCTCGCTGCACGGCGCGAACCGACTGGGCGGCAACGCCCTCCCCGAACTGCTCGTCTTCGCGCCCGCGCCGGCAAGCACGCCGCCGGCGGCGATATGGCCGCCGCGCGCATCGACACCGGCCCCTCCGCCAAGAGCGAAGCTGGCGAACTCGACGCCTCGGTCACGCCCGGGATGCTGGAGGACGCCCAAGACGACGCCGTCGCGGACGGGGGTGCTGTGGCCGAACCCGAATCCGTCCTGCAGGACGCCGTCCAGCGCGAACGTGACCGCGTGGAGGAACTGCTAGAGAGCGACGGCATCAACCACGCCGAGGTCCGGGCCGACGTCCAGGAGACGATGACGGACTTCGTGAACGTCTTCCGCGAGGAGGGCAACCTCAAGCAGGCGCTGGAGGAACTCCAGCAGGCCCGCCGGGAGTACCAAGACGTCGCCGTCGCCGACCCCTCCCGGACGTTCAACACCGACCTGATCCACACCATCGAGACCCGGAACATCATCGACCTCGCCGAAGCCATCGCCGCGGGTGCGCTCGCCCGGACGGAGTTCCGCGGCGCCCACTGGCGCAAAGAGCACCAAGAGCGCAAGGACGACGAGTGGATCAAACACACGATGCTCGCCTGGAACGACGGCGAACCCGAACTGTACTACAAACCCGTCGAACTCGAAGGCGACGACCAAGTCTACGAACCGAAAGAGCGGTCCTACTAACCCACTGTTCCGTCGGAGAGACGCCGCTGGCGTCCCTTCCCACCCAAAAACTTGGTGAAAAAGGCTGCTGGCCTGCTTCGCTCGCCAGCAGTGAGACGACCACCTCGGCTGCCCGCAGCGGCGTGGGTATCGGCGCTTGGTCGGAGTGGCCCCCCACCGTCACAAGATTGACTCCGCCAGTCAGCAGATGCAGTCGTGTGCCCGACCGGCGAGTTTCGGGACGTGGTCGTGCATACACTCGGCGTATGCCAGCATCGCTTCGGCCTGCTCAGCGGTCGCTCGTTCCTGCTGGTAATAGGTCCCGTTACGGTAGTTCTGCCAGAGAGCGACCAGTTCGTCTTTCGTCGCCTCGGAGAACACGCCCGCCTGCACCCCATACTCGAACGTGTCTTCGTGGTTCGTCAGATCGGCCGTCTCTGCCAAGCCTCGGTCGACCACGTAGAACTGTACCGTCCGTTCGAGTGCCGCAAACGACCCCTCGACGACCAGCGTGTGGTGTCGGTCGATATCTCGCAAGGCTCGAATGCCGTCCAAGATGCGACACGCCTTCCGCAACTGCAAGAGTGCCTCGCCGTCGACATCCAGTCCCGGTTCGACGGTGCCGCGTCGAGAGAACGCCGCCACGGCGGCACTCAACTCGTCGCTACACGGATCTTCGTCATTCATCGCCGACCACCTCTTCAACGTCAGCACCGCCCAGCACCACGTCTTTCACGCGTCCTAACGCGTCGGAGTCCTTGATCACGACGCCCTCGGCCAGCACCTCGTCGACTCCGTCCTCGCCCGCTCCGTGACTCACTGCCGACTCCACGGACTCGACCAGCACCTCGAACTCGTAGCGATTGCCCTCGTCGCCGAACCGTTGCTCACCGAGGTCGACGGCGATGTCGGTCGCCGTGCGCCGTGCCTGCAGGAGGTCGTCGTCGCTATCGACCAACAGCCAGACGTCGATGTCGCTGCGGCGGTCGGCCTCACCGCGTGCGACGCTCCCGAACACGAGGAGTGCCGAAAACGACGGTACCGCTGTCCGAACCCGTTCAGCGAACGCTCGTACCGGTTGGCGGAACTCGTCCTGTGGCAACGCGAACAGCGGCTCGTCCGGGATAGTCACCCGTTCGCGGTTCAGAGACACGCGTTTGCTTCGCCCACTCTCGTCGACTTGGACGAGTTCCAACTGCTGAAGCAACTCGACCGCACGCGACGTCGTCTTTGAACCGTTGTCCGTGATATCACGGAGCTGACGCACGGAGAATTCCCTGAACGGATTGCGGAACAACAGTTCCAGTACGTCCTCCATCGCCTCGTACCGGAACACCTGCTCTTCACCGAGAGGGAAGGGGAGGTGGAATCCCACTTTTTGTTCACTCTGAGTGTTCATATACACTCTGAGTGTCCAGTAGACTGAAAAGCGTTTCTCCTATCTCTCGCTCATCTGCGTCACGAGAAGACAGTCCCGGGCGGATGTCGAACCTGTGCCAGACGTGCTCACTGCGTTGCGCGCGACTGGCCGGGTTCGAATCCGCGGCGACAGTTGCGGCTCGCGGATTGCTCGCCGCAAAATAGTCCCGGGCGGATTCGAACCGCCGTCATAGGCTGTCTTCGACAGTCGGGGAGACCGACCGTCTCCAAAGGCCCATATGATTGGCCACTACACCACGGGACTGCGATCTGATGTATCGTCCGAACCGTTAATAGGATTTCTCTTCGAGGGAGTCAGTCCGAGGCCTCGGCCTCGACTTCCAGCAACTCGCAGTGGTCGTTCTCGGCGTCGAAACAGTCCGGACAGCGCGGGTCGCGGTCGATGATGGTGTCCAGCCGTTCTCCGACCGTCTCGTCGATGACGCTCTCTAGAGCTTGGGCTTCCCCGCGGAAGTCCTCGACTTCCAGCACTTCCAGCAGGAAGCGTTCGATGATGCAGTACGTCTGAAGGGCCTCGCGGGCTTTCACGATGCCCTCGTCGGTCAGGTCGACGCCCTTGTACTTCTCGTGGTCGAGCAGTCCCTGATCGTCGAGTTTGCCGACCATCTCGTTGGCGCTGGCGGGGCTGACGTCGAGGCGGTCGGCGATGGCACCGGTCGAGGCGGGGCCGTCTTCGAGTTGCTGTACCAGATAGATCGTCTTGAGGTACTGATCGGCGGTGTTCATGATGGCTCCTCCGTCTCGCTCGTCTCGCTCATCAGTCGCGTCACGTCCTCGACGCCCTCGGCCTCGGCCTCGCGGATCTCGCCGAGGACCGTCAGCAGTCGGTCGCGGCCGATGCTGTAGGTGGTGTCGCTGCGCTTGATCGCGTCGATCAGGTCGTCGTAGAACTTGTACGCCGTCTCCTCGTTACAGAGTTGGTCATAAAGCACGTCGTCGAAGTCCGCGTCAGCCTCGTATTTGGCCTCGACGAGGATTTTGATATCCTCGAAGGGGACCGTCTCGGCGTCCAAGTCCTCGATCAAGCCCTCCAGATGCCGGCGGTGTTCGGCCGACTCCGCCGAGGCCTCCTTGAGGAACTGCCGGACGGTGGTGTTCCCGTCGCCGACGAGTTCCTCGGCGTGGCGCGCGGCCCGCGCCTCGACGACCTCCTCCAGTACGACGCCTATCTGGAGCAGGCGGGCCAACTGGTGGTCCGAGGAGACCGGTTCACCGAGGCTCACCGGTGACACCTCCGAGAGCGATACTGGATCATACCAGCACATCCGGTAGGGCGGGACTTAAGCCCGTCCCTGCGTCCCGCGTCGAGACGACGGCCGCGGGTTAGAATTCGGGGTAGATATTCTCGACCAAGTCGTAGTAGCCTGCTTCGTCGCTGATCGTCCGGTTGTAGCTGCGGTCCTCCCAAGTGACGTTGTCGGTCGGGATGGCGTCCTGCTCGGTCCAGTCGGCCTTGACGATCTTGTACTCGGCACCGACCGGGAGGTTCTCTGTGTACTCCCAGAAACCGCTCGCGGGATCCATCCGGTAGGCCGTCTCCCAGTTGCCGAGGTAGTCGGTCTCACCGGTGACGAAGACCGCTTCGCCGTACTCGGTGGCGTCACTGGCGTAGATGCTGATCGACTTCGGAGCCAGATGCTGTTCGACGCTCGTCGTCACGCCGGCCTCAACGCTGACGTCGATGCCGCGCTTCTCGGTCGTCGTGACCCCGTAGGTCGCCTTGGGGAACTCCTTGTACAGTTCGAGCGAGTAGTCGCCGGCCGGAACCGACACTTCGAGCGCACCCGTCGCGTCCGTCACGCCCAGATGATTCGACTCGTCCTCAAAGGCACCGTCCGAGACAGTGACACCCTCGAAAGGCGAGGCGACTATCTCGCCGTCGACGACCTCGTCGGCATAGACCGTGACCGACAGCGTGCCGTCCGCTGCCACCGCCGTCCCCGCCGTGCCGAGGATACCCAGTCCCGTGATCGCTGCGCTCCCACCCTTGATGATATCGCGTCGTGATCGTTCCGTCATCACCGCTGGGTTCCGCCCATACACGTATAAGATTTATTATATATTTTGGTAAGAAGATCAGTACATAGAGTCTCCGTCATCGGAAAAACTCCACACGGCTACCGAATTTATCCACACATATTAGAACACGTATATTTCCAGCGCCAGAATTTGCGAAGTACGATTTCAGCATACTTTTCGAACGGGGACCGTATCGAGACGAATACACGCGAGTCTCCGTAGCGCGTCGAATCCGGCGAAGCCGTCGCTACGGCAGTCGGTCCGAACGGACTGACTGGTCGTACGGAGTAGGAGACACGGGAGTAGCCGCTGCAGTCGTTATCGACGGGACGCGCGTCCGAAACTGCGCGTTTCGTTAAAAGGGCGGCGCGGAACTACCGCAGGCGCTGGACGATCAACTCGTCCAGATCATCGCGGAGTTCGTCGACGGCGACCTCTTCGAGGACGGGGACGAAAAAGCCCTCGACGAGCATATTCGTCGCCGACTCCTCGCCGACGCCGCGGGAGGTCATATAGAACAGGTCCTCGTCGTCGACCTGTCCGACCGTCGCCGAGTGGCTGGCCTCGGTGTCGTGGTTGTTGATGATGAGTTTCGGAGAGGCGTCGGCCTCGGAGTCGTCGCTCAACATCAGGGTGTTCTCGCGCTGGTAGGAGGAAGTGTCCCACGCGCCCGACCCGACGTCTTGGACGCCCTCGTACACCGAGCGGGCCTCGTCGTCGAGGACGCCGCGGGTCACCAGATCGGCGGTCGTGTGTTCGGCCTCGTGCCAGACCCGACTCGCGATGTCGAAGTGCTGGTCCTCGTGGCCGAAGAACGCGCCGACGATCTGTGACTCGCTTGAGTCGCCGACCAGTCGCGTCTCGACGCTGGATTTGGTCAGGCGCGACCCGATGTTGCCGTCGATCCAGTCGACCGTGGCGTAGGTGTCGGCGTGGCCGCGCTTGACCTGGAAGTTGTACGTTTCCTCGCTGAGGTTCTGGAGCGCGCCGTACTGGACCGAGGCGTTCTCCTGAGCGACGACTTCGACGATACCGCTGTAGAAGCGGTTGCCGTCGACCGCCTCGCCCGTGGACTGGCGTTCGAGGATGGTCACCGAGGAGGACTCCTCGGCGACGACGAGGGTGTAGTTGAACAGCGACTGACTGTTCATCCGTGTCCGGATCTTCACGTCCTCGGCGTCGACGCCCTCGGGGACGTAGATGACCGTCCCGGCGCTAAACAGTGCCGTCGACAGCGCGGTGAGGTAGTCCCGTTCGGTGTCGACGACGCTACCGAACTGCTCTTCGATGAGGTCGCCGTGCTGTTCGAGGGCCTCGGACCACTCCAAGACGTCGACGCCTTCGGCCTCGATGCGGTCTTTCTCCTGTGCACGGTCAAGGGGGTCGACGAACCGCTCGTACTCCAAGGCGTCGAGGTTCGTCCACTCCCGGCCGGGCGTCTTGATGACGCTCGGCATCGGGAGGTCCCCGAGAGCCTCGAGGGCGTCCAGTCGCGTCTGGAGCAACCACTCGGGCTCGCCGAGGTCCTCGCTGATCGTCCGTACCTGCTCTTCCGTCAGGTTCGCGTGTACCTGTGTGCTCATAGTTATCCGAGGCTACCCTCCATCTCCAGCTCGATGAGGCGGTTCAGTTCGACCGCGTACTCGATGGGCAACTCCTCCGTAATCGGTTCGATGAAGCCGGCGACGATCATCTGCTTTGCGTCGTCGTCGTCCAGCCCGCGGCTCTGGAGGTAGAAGACGTCCTCGTCGCCGATCTTGCCGACCGTCGCCTCGTGGGCCACGTCGACGTCGGACTCTTTGATCTCCATATACGGCATCGTGTCCGACGTGGAGGTGTTGTCGAACATCAGCGCGTCACACTCGACGTTGGTCTTCGAGCCCTCGGCACCATCGGCGATGTGGACCAGACCGCGGTAGTTGGTCCGGCCGCCGTCCTTGCTGATGGACTTGGACTCGATTGTCGAGGAGGTGTTCGGCGCGTTGTGGTAGACCTTCGCGCCGGTGTCGATGTTCTGGCCCTCGCCCGCGAAGGCGATGGTGATGTGGTTGTCCGTCGCGCCCGGCCCCTTGAGGACCGTCGAGGGGTACAGCATCGTCGCTTTCGACCCCATCGACCCGGAGACCCACTCCATCGTGGCGTCGGCCTCGGCGATCGCGCGTTTCGTGTTGAGGTTGTAGGTGTTTTTCGACCAGTTCTGGACCGTCGAGTACTGGACGTGTGCGCCCTCGTTCACGAACACCTCGACGCCCCCGCTGTGGAGGTTGAACTCCGAGTACTTCGGGGCCGAACAGCCCTCGATGTAGTGAACTTCGGAGTTCTCCTCGGCGATGATGAGCGTGTGCTCGAACTGGCCCATCCCGTCGGAGTTCATCCGGAAGTACGCCTGCACCGGCATATCGACGGTGGTGTCCTCGGGCACGTAGACGAAGCTCCCGCCGGACCAGATGGCGCCGTGCAGCGCCGCGAACTTGTTGTCGCTGGGCGGGACAGCCTTCGTCATGAAGTGCTCTTTGACGAGGTCTTCGTGCTCCTGGACGGCCTTGTCCATGTCACAGAAGATAACGCCTTTCTCCTCCCAGCGCTCCTGCATGTTCTGGTAGACGATCTCGGACTCGTACTGGGCGCCGACGCCCGAGAGCGCGTTCTTCTCGGCTTCGGGGATGCCCAGTTTGTCGAAGGTGTCCTGGATCTCCTCGGGGAGGTCGTTCCAGTCGTCGACGCCGCCGCGCGTCTCGATGTCCGGGCGGATGTACGGGACGATTTCGTCGACGTCGACCTCCGTGAGGTCGGGCGCGCCCGGCCACTCGGTCGGCATCGGCATCTCTTTGAACTGTTCGAGGGCGCGCAGACGCCGCTGGAGCATCCACTCCGGTTCGTCCTTGTCCTCGGAGATGACCCGGATGGTCTCCTCCGTCAGGCCCTTCTCCGCTTCGAAGGCGGATTTCTCCTCCTTCTTGAACTCGAACCGTTTCTCGGTGTCAGTGTTTTCGAGGTCTTCTGAACTCATATGTAGTATTGGTGTTTGTGTACGTGTAAACGCTGTCCTAGTCGATGTGGGTTACGCTGCCTCGTAAACGTCCTCGCGAACCCAGTCGTAGCCCTCGTCTTCGAGCTTCTCTGCCAGTTCCGGGCCGCCGGATTTGGCTATCTCGCCGTCGAGCATCACGTGGACGTGATCGGGTTCGACGTAGTCGAGGATCCGCTGGTAGTGGGTGATCTGGAGGATGCCGGCGCCCTGCTCGTCACGGAGCGCGTTGATGCCCTTCGAGACGTCCTGCAGGCGGTCGATGTCAAGCCCGGAGTCGATCTCGTCGAGCACGGCGACCGACGGCTCGAGGATCGCGGCCTGAAGGACCTCGTTCTGTTTCTTCTCGCCGCCTGAGAAGCCGGCGTTGAGATAGCGGTTGGCGAACTTCTCGTCCATATCCAGCAGTTCCATCTTCTCTTTGAGGAGTTGCTGGAACTCGGCGACTCCGACCTCGCCTTCTTCCACGTCGCCCTCCATCGGGGAAGTGTCGTAGCCCGCCGCGTCCTCGTTGGTGTCGCCACCCTCGGACTCGGCCTCTTCCTCGTCGTCGTCCTCGAAGAGCTCCTCGCGCTCCTCGAGTTTGGCGTTGAGCGCCGTCCGCAGGAAGTTCACCATCGTCACGCCTTCGATCTCCGCGGGGTACTGGAAGCCGAGGAACACGCCGAGCGCGGCGCGCTCGTTGGGTTCCAGATCCAGCAGGTTCCACGTCCGGAGGTCCTCGGGAATCTCGACGTCCTCGCCGAACTCGTCGTCCTCGAGGTGGATGAGGACCTCGCCCTCGGTCACCTCGTAGGCCGGGTGGCCGGCGATGATCTTCGCTGTCGTGGACTTCCCGCTGCCGTTGGGGCCCATCAGCGCGTGTATCTCGCCGGATTCGACTTCGAGATTCACACCTTCGAGAATCCGTTCACCGCCGTCCTCTGCGACCTTCGCGTGGAGGTTGTGTAGTTCGAGTACAGCCATATGTATCTAGGTCACCCGAAAATGGGGTCGTCTTCCCCATAACCTTTTCGCATTCGCGCACACTGTTCTTTCGATATCGCAAAAATTCCTTCGCTCGGTGTAAACGAATGCGGCTACGGGCCGCTGATACGTCTCTCGCCCGACCGCCACAGAGACGCCCCGTCGGGTCACATAAACTGCCCGAGGCCGGTCTGTTCCTGCCCGCTTTTGACCTCGTCCCACGAGATGCCAAGCGCCTCGATGACTCGCTCTATCGGCCCTTGCAGCGTCTTCTCGAGCATCTTCTCCCAGTCGATGCGGAACTCGTCGGGGATCTGTTCGGTGTACTCGAAACAGATCACGTCCGGGTCGCGCTTGAACTCCCCGTAGAGGACGTCCTCGGCCGGGTCCAGTCCCAACTCCGCCTCGACGCGACGGAAGAACTCGGGGTGGACCTTCTCCAGATACAGCCGCTTGGGCTTGCTCCCGCGGTCGAAGTTCGTCCCCAACAGGAGATTCGCGTACTTCGCGCCCCGGACCTGTGCGGTGTCGGTGTCGTAGTCGTCCAGTTGCTTGCCGATACCGCCCGGAATCGCTATCTCCTCGGGATCTAAGTTCCCCTCGAGGAAGTCCTCGATGACCCCCGAGAGATACTCGGAGACGCCCTCTATGTCGCCTTCCTTGACGATCATCTCGATGACCCGGAGTTGGACCTCCTTGGTTATCTCGGCGATGTCCGAGCGCTGGTACTCGAATCCCGTGATATCGATGTCGTCGACCTCCTTGCCCTCCTTCCAGACGATGTGGCCGGCATAGCGCTTCTTCTTGCCCGCCTGGAAAAAGCGCCGGTAGAGCTTCTCGAACTCGATCTGGAAGCGGTGCTCGTCCGCTCCGAGTTCCTCGCGGGCGAACTCGTCGTAGGAGGCGTTGATCGCTTCCTCGATCTCGAAGCTCTGGTCGATGGCCTCCTGAACCGTCGTGTCGCTTCCGAGACTTATCATCACGGAGTCGGTGTTGTGGAGGACGACACCGCCGACGCCGTCGACGAAGTTCTCGTTGTTCGCCACGCTGAGGTCGTAGACGTAGCCGTCGTGTTCGCGGGCCGTGAGGACCGGATCACGGCCAGACCGATAGAACTGACACGTCCGGATGGTGTAGGAGTCTTTCTCCTCGCGGTATTTCAGGGAGTGTTTCTTTTCGCGTTGCGTGAGAAGTATCGAGAATCCAGCCGCGAGTTCACGGCTGGTCGTCTCGTAGTCGAAGTTCTCGGCCGCGTACTCATCGGAGTACCGGGGGAACGCCCGTGAACCGTCACCTTCGACGAGAACGTCGAGGAACAACTGCTGTTCGTCGTCGGGAAGATGGTAGACGAACGACGGAATCCGTTTCCCGCGAGAGGTTTGGCCGGCGAACTCTCTGAAGAACACCGCGGCCAGTTCGTTCATCATCTGGAGTTTCTTCGTCCGGTCGTCGTAGGTGGTGGTCGACTCACCGTCGCTCGTGTCGTACTCGACTGAACGCTCGTCTTTCGTACTCCCGTCGACGATACTCGCGGTCGTGTTGTCGAACAGCCGATGGTAATCCGTCTGAAGGCCTTCGAGCCACTCCTTGCGAGATTCGGCGAGGCTGGCTCCGAAGCGACTGTCAGTGGTCTCGACGGTCGAAGCGCTCCCTTCGGCGACGTACGCAGCGAGCAGACGGATCAACGCGTGCCCGTCTTGGCTATCGACATCGACGTATCGCTGTACTGTGACGGTCTTGTCCTGATCCGCGTGGTGTTCGTGTCCGAACCAAACTCGCTCGTCGTCAGCGTGGACACGCTTTGTCTTCGTGGTCGCGTCCGCCGCTCCGACGCTCCGGCCGTCCTCGTACGTCCGCGTATACCCATCGAGAATCTCGTATACGTCGATAGTCCCAACGGTGCCGACATCGGGAACACCGGGGATTCGAAGCGGTTGGTCGACCTCGCTCGGTGGCGATTCCACGTACTGGCCATCATCCTCGACGACGTAGGAGTGGTCACGTGTCGTCGTCGACTCGCCGAACTTGTGCTGAAGCGTGACGACCTCCCCGTCAGTCTCGTGGCGGATTACCTGCTGAATCGGTTGCCACTCCCGCATCCCCCGTGTCGCTCAGCGAGAGTGCTTCCCAGCCCGACACGACTCGTCTGTCCTTCCCAGTATCGACCGAAGCCACGTCGCCGCCGTCGGCAGTGATCCGAACCTCTCCGCTCGGGGCCCCCTCCGCGCGTTCGTACAGGTCTGCGATGGGTAAGACCTGCACGCGACCGTCAGGATCACGGACGACGACCGGTCGGTCGCCCGTGACACTGTCCCCGTAGGCCACCTCGTAGCCGAGGTCCCCGACGGCCGCCTCGGTGTGGTCGATGACCTCCCGACCCGTCGCCGTCACCGCCGCGGCGTTGTCCTTGTCGTAGAGGCGAAACCGATCCCACCCCGAAACGCCGTACAGCGACTGTCCGACCCACTGGAACGTCCCGTTGCGACCAGCCAGTAGTGTGTGGTTGTCCGCGATGGTCACGCAGTAGGCCCCGTCCTCCGCAGTACTCGTGGCGGCACTCCGGTGCATCCGGAGCGTGTTCTTCGCGTCCTCGCCGACGTAGATGCGCCACGTCTCACCGTCTTGGCTGTAGTTCGCCGTGAGTCCGAGGTGGGCACAGAGACGGAGCACGTCGTCCCGGAGTCGGTCGCTGGCGGTACTGTACCGCCAAGAGTTCTTTTGTCTATCACCGTCGCCGGCGATCAGCGTGTTCAGGAACAGACGTTTCTGCTCCGCCGAGGCGTCGAAGACGAATTCGGGGATCCGTTTCTCGAAGCTGTTCGCCCCACACGCACGTTCGAGGTAGCGACCGAGCAAGCGCGAGGTGAACTGGTAGGCCTGATCGTCGACGTAGTAGTCGAACCCCATCCGGTCGAGCAACGCGCCGATGGCGGCGTGGTCGCTGTCGGTCACCGACCCGAGGCCGCCGTCGGTTGCCGCAGGCGCATCCTGTGCTATCTGTACCGTGGTCGCCGACCCCCGGAAGTTCTCACCGAACTGTTTGTCTTCGGACGTGTAGACGGTACCTTCGGTGATGTACCACGCGAGCAGTTCGAGGAAGTCGTCACCGTCGTACGTCCGTGGTATCCACTTCCGGTTTGCCTCGGCGTGGACGAAGCACGTTTCGGCCACCTCGTCGATGTACTCCCGGTGCGTCTCGAACGCCTTGGCGTCGAAAACGTATCCCTCTGAACCGATGTCGTTTTTGAGCACCGTCTCCGGGTAGTATCCGATCTCGGACGCGAAGGTGTGACCGTGGACGTCGGGACGGACCCACGCCTGATAATCGTCGATCAATTCAGTCAGGTCGACCTCCTCGATGTGGTCGCCGTCGGGTCCGTCCCAGTCGTGGGGCAACTGGTAGTTCGTCGCGTCGTCGAGGTCTCCTGCCTCGATGAACCGGTAGTCGTCTTCGTCCCAAGTGATCCCGTTCGTCTCGGCTTTCCTGACGAGCATCCGGTGGTTCGGCGTGACACTGAGGTCCATCTTGCTCGTCTCGATATCGATCATCTCGCCGTCGTACTCCGGATAGGCGTGGGTTTCGGTCACCGGCTTCGTCTCCATCTCCAGCGTGTCCGGATCGATCGAGTACACGTCGTCTCCGACATCGAGGTCCCGGATGTTCCGAACGCCCGACGGCGTCAGCACGTCCGTGTCCGGGGAGAAACAGTTCATTATAACCTTGACACTTCCTTGCTGACGGTCGTACTGTTCGTACGGTTCGGTGCCCGGTTCGTGCTGGTTTCGGAGTTCCTTCTTTTCTTCGCGTTCTGATAGGAGTTCGGTGACCATTTCGCGGATGATACCGTCCGGCGCTTTCCGGAAGTGCTGGCCGTTGGGTGCGACGAAGGTGTCCCCGTCGAAGGAGTCGGGGTCGACTTTCGTCTCCGGGGAGGCATTAATTGTCACCATGCACATGGGATAGAGGCTCTTTAAGTCTAGAACGCTCACCATCTCCCGAACCCCGGTGATAGGGTCGAAGACGGCCCCGCCCTCGAACTCCTCGCCGGACTCGACGGTGCCCTTCGATGGGAGGACAAATCGGCTGAAGGCCTTGTGGAGGACGTACATATCGACGGCGTCGCCGGGCGTCGGGGCGTCCTCCAGTTTACACCCGACGAAGGAGGCTATCTCCTGGAAGAAGGCGATGATGTCCTGCTTGCGGTCGAGTTCGACACACAGCTCCACGTCCCGGAGGTTGTACTCCAGCAGTCGCTGTGGGTCGTCCTCCCAGAGGTCGCCGATATCGCCGGTGTAGGTTTCCTTGCCCGCGCCCAGTTCCTCCTCGCCGACGGCTTCCAGACGGTAGGACTCCAGTTCGGTGAACTGCGTGCGCTTGTACGCCCGCAGGAGGTCGAAGACGACCCGGCCCTTGATGTCCGGGCCCTGCCAGTCGCTCTGCCAGACCTCGTCCACCCGCGAGAGGCGGTTGTAGTCCAGATACTCGCCGGCGGCGGCGTTCAACACCTCCAGTCGGTCGATGAGGTAGGGGGCGTCGAAGTCGGCGAAGTTCCACCCGGTGAGGAGGTCCGGGTCGGTCTCCTCGATGTAGGAGACGAAGGCGTCGAGCATCGCCGTCTCCGTCTCGAAGACGCGGATGTCGGCGTCGAGGCTCTCGTCCTCCAGTGGGTCGTACTCGTCCAGTCGCTCCGGGGCGGAGACGCCGGCGTCGGCGTCGTAGAGCCACAGGATGTACTCCTCGTCGTAGGAGTCGTGGCTGGCGATACAGATGATCGGTTCCTCGCCGTCCTCGGGGAAGCCCGAGCGGTCGTCGACCTCGATGTCGAAGGTGTTGATCCGTGGCCGGACGCGCTCGTCGACGGTTTCTATCTCGTCGTGGGGGACTCGGATCGAGTCGCCCCCCTCGACCCACCGGGCCGGGACGCGGATGCCGCTGGTGATGTCCTTGTCGATCAGCAGGCGGTTGGGAAAGAGAATGTCCGCCTCGTAGTGGTCGAACTCGTCGCGGATCTGGCCCACGTCCCGGGGCGTCTGGCCGAATATTCGCGTCAGGTCCTCGTTCCGGATGGACTCGTAGCCAGTCTCCCACCCGGTGATCCGGTCGCGGCCGCCCAAGTCGTCAAAGTCCAAGTTGGCCGTCGGGGCGTAGAAGTACGGCCGGAACTCGTAGACCCGGACGTGGACCAACTCGCGGTCGTCGGTCCGGCCGAAGACGTGGACGACCGGAAACTCCTCGTCGCCGCTGCCCTCTATCGTGTAGTCGATCTGCGTGACCGATAGCTCGACGGTCCCGTCGGCGTCGGGGTAGCGGAACTCCTCGGCGTCGACCACGTCGGCGGCGACGCTCTCGTCGCCGGCGATGGCCGCCGCTTCGTCCGCCGGCCGGTCGTGTCGCCACCGAAGTCGCCGAGACCGGTCTGGGCGTCCTCACTCATTAACCGTCCTTCGGCAGGCCGGTTCAAAACATCCGCGGTCGCGGGGGCAACGTCTGACGCGGGGAGAAGGCTTTTGGTAAGTGGTCGCATACCGGAGAGTAGCGTATGACGAACCAGGTCGACGCGGACGGGCTGTCGGATCGCGCGGGAGGCGACGACGGGCTGTCCCGATGGACGGGACCGAGACCGTCGAGTGCTACGAGTCCGACGACGGTGTCGTACTCTACGACGCCGAGAACCCCCTTGCGTGGATCGAAGCGGATACAACGGTCGAGATAGCCGAGATGGCCTGAGAACGCCGCTCGGAAGCTTTTTTGCCGCCCTCGCCGATCTGCCGGTGTGGGCGAGCCAGACCCCTACGAACACGAGCCTGATCCCTACGAACACGAACCCGACCCCAAAGAGCACGAACCGGATCAGGACGAGTTAGAGCCCGCGGAGTTCGACCCCGAGTCGCTAGGTCCGGACCCGCCGGAACCGCCGGCCGACCCCGCCGAGGCCGATCCACAGACCGCACGGCTGTTCTGGGGACTGGTCGCCGTGGGCAACGCCGCGCTCCTGTCGCTCAGCCTCGGTCTTATGTTCGTCGGCTTTCAGGGACGCGTTCGACTCGGCGGCGCACTGGTCGCGGCCGGGCTGATCCTCACGGTATACGTCGCCTACCGCGTCCGCTCGTTCCAGTCCGAGTGACCGCCGACGGACAGGGCAGATAACCGCGAGCGCAACCGCTTTCCACGCCGACGGCAAACCGCAGGTATGCGCACGGTCCGCGACGAGGACGGCCGAGAGTTCCTCCTGCTCAAAGAGTCCGGCGAGTCGAGTCGCCTCAGAGACCCCGAGACCGGCGAGGAGTGCCACCGACCGAACGACGAACTGACCGTCGTCGACGGGGCGACACCGCTGGAGACGGCCGCCAGCGGCGTCCACGAGTCGATCCGTGCCCTCCTCACCGCAACTCCGAGCGACCGGGCGCTGGGGCTGCTGCTCGACCTCGACGAGCGCGGCCCGACGCCGGCCCGGACGCTCACGAGCGCCTACGACCTCTGTGAGAGCGACCTCAACGGCCTGCTGACCCAGTTCCGCGTCGCGGGACTGATCGAGGAGACGCGAGTCGCCGGACGGCCGGGCTACCGGACGACCGAGCGGGCGGCCGAGGCTATCGAGCGCTTGCGCGACGGGTGAGACTCAATCGTCGTTCCCGACCGGCAGCGCCGTCTCGGTCCGTCGGGCCGTCGAGCGGTTCGTCGTCGGGTCCTTCTCGACGGTGACGAGGTCGTCGGCCGCCCCGACCAGTTCCTCGTCGTGGCTGACGACGATGATCTGTTCGACGCCCAACTCCCGCATCCGCTCGATCAGGACGACGAGTTGTGAGACGTGCCCCGAGTCGAGGAAGACGGTCGGTTCGTCCAGCACCAG
>NZ_WPCA01000130.1 GCF_009741825.1 Halapricum sp. CBA1109 | reverse complement strand
TTCAACCCTCACACAGCACCTGCTGTGTGGGGGTTTTCGTCGTATATACGGTGACGAAACGCTACCCTTAAGCGGAATACTGGAGTATACACGACTGCGCCAAGGTGGCAGAGTCTGGCCGAACGCGTCCGCCTGCAGAGCGGATCATCGCCGGTTCAAATCCGGCCCTTGGCTTTCTTCAGAGTCGTTGTCCGGGGAGTGGCTTCGTGATAGGTTCGACGGGCAGACACAAGCACTTTGTCACTGGGCGGTCCACGTGCACAGAATGGCGACAAACGAGCTGCACGCGACCCAGCGGGTCGCGTTGCTTGCCGACTCTCAGAACCTCTATCATACGGCACAGAGCCTCTACGCGAGGAATATCGACTATGCGGAACTCCTTGA
Organism: Halapricum sp. CBA1109; assembly: GCF_009741825.1. Taxonomy (GTDB): domain Archaea; phylum Halobacteriota; class Halobacteria; order Halobacteriales; family Haloarculaceae; genus Halapricum. Next base: position 7,246 of record NZ_WPCA01000130.1, on the reverse strand, counting down.
CGCGGGCGTTGCGGGGCGGGAACTCACGCGGGCTATCGCGTACGTGATCAAGGCCAACGCACCGGACGAGGAGTCGTTTTTCGACGCGTTGGTCGACATCGGCTACGAGACGAAGATCAAGGAGATAAAGACGTTCGGCGACGGGTCGAAGAAGGCGGATTGGGACGTGGGGATGAGCCTCGACGCAGTGTCGCTGGCCAGTCACGTCGACGGGGTCGTCCTGTGTACGGGTGACGGTGATTTCTCGCGGCTCTGTTCGCACCTCCAGCACGAGGGCGTGCGGGTCGACGTACTCTCGTTCTCGGAGTCGACGGCGGAGGAGTTGATCGCGGCCGCGGACAGGTTCGTCGATATGAGCGAGGACACCGAGCGGTTCCTGCTGTGATCGCAAGCGCTAACGGCGTGCCGGGGTGACGGGACGTATGGACGACACCGAGCGAGCCACGCTCGAACGGATCGGGACCTACCAGTTCGGTCGGGGTGCCGGTCCGGCGCTGTTCGCCGACCCCGAGGACCTCGAAGTCACGTACTCTACTTCCGGGCGGCCCCGGCAGGTCCACGCTTCGGACGGGCGACTCGTCTCGCTGGGGACCGACGGGCGGTTCACGCTCGGATTAGCCGGTGGCCATCGGTTACAGGCGGCGCTCGACGCGCCGGCGTACCGCGTCGTTGTCGGGGACGAGAGCGCGCCGTACGTCCGCGAGGAGCGAAACGTGTTCGCGAAGTTCGTCCAGTCGGTCGACGGCTCGATCAGGCCCGGTGACGAGGTACTGGTCGTCCACCACGACGGGACGTTGCTCGCCGTCGGGCGGGCGGAACTGTCGGCTACCGGGATGGCTGACTTCGATACCGGGATGGCCGTGTCGGTCAGAGAGGGTGCCGGGGAAGGACAGTAGGCTTTTGCCCCCGGCCCGCCGAGGTTGGGGTATGTTCGGAGGCGGCGGCGGGGGTATGAACCCGCGCAAGATGAAGCAGATGATGGAACAGATGGGCATCGATATGGAGGATATCGACGCCGAGGAGGTTATCATCCGCACGGGGGAGGAGGAACTGTACTTCACCGACGCGGACGTCCAGTTGATGGAAGCACAGGGCCAGAAGACCTACCAGATCGTCGGCGACCCCGAGTCCCGCGCGCTTAGCGGCGGCGACGGGGGGAGCGACGACACCACCGACGACGACGGCGGCGTCGATCCCCAGGACATCGAGATAGTCGCCCAGCGGGCCGGTGTCTCCGAAGAGGACGCCCGCGAGGCCCTCGAGACGAACGACGGTGACCTCGCTGCTGCGGTCGCGGACCTAGAGTGAGCGTTCTGCTGGTCAGCGACGACCGCGAGTATCTACTCGACCGCGGCGAGACGCTGGAGACGGACCTCGGCGTGTTGGAGGTTCCGGACGACGCCGCGGCGGGCGACGTCGTCGAGACGCATCTGGGGACAGTCTTCCGGGTGCGGGAACTCCGCGGGCCGGACCTGTTCGATCACCTCGACCGGACCGGCGCGCCGATGATGCCCCGAGACATCGGGCTGATCGTCGGCCATACGGGCGTCGCGGCCGGGGACGAGGTGCTCGACGCCGGGACCGGGACGGGTGTGCTGTCGGCGTACTTGGGTCGGATGGGGGCGAACGTGACGACCTACGAACGCGACCCGGAGTTCGCGAGGTGGCCCGGGAGAATATGGCGATGGCCGGCGTCACCGACGCGTCGACGTCCGGACGGGCGACCTGACCGAGCACTTCGAGGACCTCGGCGGCAGCGAGTTCGACGTGCTCACGCTGGACACGGAGGACGCGGCGACCGTCGTCGAACGCGCGCCGGCGCTGTTGGTTCGCGGCGGGTTTCTAGCGGTGTACTCGCCGTTCGTCGAACAGACTCGTGAGGTCGTCACGACCGCTCGGGAGGTCGGACTCGCCGATATCGAGACACTGGAGACGATCCAGCGACCGATGGATTTCGACGACCGGGGGTCACGGCCCTCGACTGGCGGTGTCGGCCACACGGGGTATCTCACGTTCGGCCGGCGGCAGTAACTCTTCGGCCGGCGGTCACCGTACCGCGCGGACCAGCGAGAACAACTCAGAGCGGTGGCGCTCCGGGTCGGTCTCGATATCCAGTTCGAGTGCGTCGGACAGGGACTGTGCGGGGTAGGCACCGCCGGCGACGAAGAAGTCCTCGTGGTGCCAGACACCGACCCAGCCTTCGACCGGGACGGCCCGCGTCCGGTCGCCGGTGTCGATGCGGTCGCGGCCGGTGTATCGCGTCAGCGTCGCTCGCTCGCCGGTGTCGGTCCGCAGGGTCTCCTCGCGGGTCCGTTCGACGGCCTCGTAGCCGCGCTCCCGGAGGCGGTCGGCGAACCCGGACCGGGCCCGTGAGCGGACGATGGACGCGAACATCGTCGCGCCGATGCCCCGCGGCGGCGGCTCGAACCACAGTCGGGTCGCAAAAAAGAACCGCCAGGGCTGGTCGAGGGACGGGTCGGTCGCGTCCGCGACGGCCGCCCGAAGCCGTTCGTCGCCGTAGACGACGGTGTGGCCTCGGACGGTGACGCCCGGGAGGGTCGCCAGCGTGTCGGTCGTGTCCTCGATACGGTCCCATCCCTCCTCGCGCAGTCGGTCCTGCGGTACGTCGGGCGGGGAGTGGCTCACGTCAGTGGTCGTCCTCTCGCCACTTGTGTTCGCACTCCGTGCAGGTAAAGAATCGTGTCTCGGACTCGTCGGCCGCTCGGATCTGTTTCATCTCGTAGAACGCGCGGTCGTTGCCACACTCAGGGCACCGCGTTTCGGTGGTCGGTCCCATCTCCTCGGCGCTGACCTCGGAGGTGTCCACGACTTCGCTCTCTTCCTGTCCCTGTGTGGTGACCGCCTGCTTCTCGGCGGCCTCGTCGCGTGGTTTCTCGGCACCGCAACTGCCACAGACCCAGTAGTCGCCGTCGGTTTTCATCATCGAACCGCAGTCGTCGCAAAACTCCATAGACGGGCTACGCCGGCAGAGTACCTTAAACTCCGGGGTTTCTTCGCACGCTTTATGTCCGATGGGCCGGTACCAGCGGCTATGGATCAGAACGCGAAACTGGGTATCGGAGCGGTACTGATGGTCGTCGGGACAGTCGTCCTCTTTTTGCCGCTGTTCGAATTCGCTATCCCGCTGCCGGCCGTCGGCGCCGCGGTCCTCGTGTTGGCGCTCGGGACGCTTTTGGTCGGTATATCGAGTATCCGTGAGGGCGAGCACACGGTCTAGTAGTTCGGTTCCCACTCCTCGCAAGCGTCCATATCGTCCATATACTCCCCGTGATACCCACAGTACGGGGCGATGCCGTCGTCGGTCCGGACGTAGCTGAACTGCTCGCAGTTACCACAGTACTGGTCCGGTTGGCCGCGGACGGAGACGGCGTCGACGAACTCGGCGTCGCCGTCCGCGGTCGCCGTCCCGCCGTCGCTTGCGGCCTGTGTCGTCGTGTCGCCGTCGGTCCCGTCGTCGCGGTTCGTCTGGGTCGGGACCGATCCGGAGGGCGTCGACCCGAACAGGCCGATGCCGCCGAGGCCGCCCCGTTCGTCCGCGGTCTCGACCAGTTTGATCCGTCCCTCCTCGGTCACTTGCATCCGGGCGGTGCCGCCCGGTGACTTCCGGGTCTTGAACGTCGCGACGCCGACGAACAGGCACCAGCAGGTCGTCGCCGCGCCGGCGAAGTAGACGATCATCGTCGCCAGCGTCAACCCGGCCGAGGGGTCGGGGCCGCCGATCCAGTTCGTGGGGTAGACGGCCCAGAAGAGAGCGACGCCGAGCAGCGTCACGCTCACGCCGATGACCGCGGCGGCGCGGGTCCGCTTGCCGGTCGGGAGGACGACGAACGCCCCGCCCATAATCGCCGGGAGGCCCAGACCCGCGAGGACGCCGGCGAGTTCCCGCGCTTGGTAGGTGCCGAGGCCGGCGAGCGACGCCGCCAGATCCGTCGTCGCGGTGACGATGCCGGCGACGACGAGACTCGCACCGAAGAGGAAACAGCCGACACCGAGATACCGGCGGCGGCGGCTCGCCACCGCCCCGATTCGCCCGTCGTAGGTGTCCGTGAGACTCGCCATAGCGGACTGTACGGCAGCGCCGCACAAAACGGTGCGTCAGACACGCGGCAGACGCGACCGGACTCCGAAAGCCCTAATCGCTACGCCGGGAAACCAGCGTGTATGAGCGACGACGACGAGGACTCCGAACCGGCGGTCGAACTCGGCGAGGGCGCGTCGGTCGAGGGCGTCCCGATAGCGCAGGTGTCGGCCCGCCTGATGTGGGGCATCGAGAAAAGCGACATCCGGCGGCGCGAGGGCGACACCGTCGTCCGGACGCCCGACGGTGGTACGCAACTGGCCGAGATTCTGGACGACATCGACCGGACGTACTTCGACCGGCGACAGAGCTTCGAGTCCGCCGTCCGCGACGTCGTCGGCACCGGTCCGGTCCCGACCGAGGACTGACTGTCGCCTCCCGGTCCAGTCTCTTCGGGACGCCTGCCCGTCGAGCGTCGTCACAGGAACACGAACCAGATGACGCCGGCGATGGCGAGCAGGATGGTCGCGTAGATGACGAGGCTGACGACGAACGAGACGACCCTGAACGGCAGCATAATGAGTCTAAACGGTAGTTTGACTAGCCACCACACCGCTTCGAGGATGTCTCCGAGCATACCCGTTCGTTCGCCCGACGCGGGTAAAAATGTACGCCGTCGGCCGGCCGCCGCCGTCTCCGGGATGCCTGACCGACCGCCAGTGTGATGACAGTTCGGCCCCTGTCTGGATGTATGTCACTACCGTTCGATCCGACAGCCATCGAGTCCGGGGACATCGGCGAGAAGCGCGCGACGCTGGAGATGGACCACGAGGCGGCCGTCGAACACGTCCGCGAGACGTTCGTAGACGCGGGGTTCGGTATCGCCACGGAGTTTTCCCCCTCCGAGATGCTCAACGAGAAAGTCGACGCCGGCCGTGACCCGTACTACGTTCTCGGGGCCTGTAACCCGAATATGGCCGACCGCGTCCTCGACGCCTCGGAGAAACGGGCCGGCGCCCTCTTCCCCTGTAACGTCGTCGTCTGGGAGGACGAACCCGGCCGGCAGGTCGTCTATCACGTCTCGATCATGAAGATAGCCCGCCTGACGGGGATGGCGCCCGACGACGAGGAGATGGCTGACATCATCGCCGACACGGGCGAGTTGGTCGAGGACGCGTTCGGGAACCTATAAGTAGTCTCGCAGGACCGCCCCGAACCCGGCCGCGCCGATACAGAACGACAGTATTCCGCCGATACCGGTCAGCGTGAGGCCGCCGTTGAGGCCCGCGGCGACGAGCAACGGGATCAGCCAGCCGTCCTCGCGGTCGACCAGTCTGTCCGCGATGGCGAGGAAGGCGATGGCTGCGCCGACGGCCCACGCTACGAGGGCTACGAGACCGACGACGAGAGCGGCCGGGATGCCGATGAGCGAGAAGAACAGCGCGACGATCACGATGCCCAGCGCGAGCGCCAGGAACAGCCCCCAGAAGAACGACTCGACGACGTTCTCGCGCAATTCGTCCATCTTCCGGACCGTGTACTCGGGGGCGATGGCGACGAGGATAGCGCCGACGATGAGCGTCGTCAGCGCGGCGCTCAGGGCGCCGCCGCCGAGGTTGACCGCGACGTCGACACCGCCCGACGGTTCGAACGGGTCGGCGAACTGGAGGACGACGGCAGCGAGCGGTTCCATACGTCCCCGACACCGCCCGGGCGCAAAAGTATCGGGTCAGAAATCCCCGAGCGTCGACTGCAGGCCGGCGACCATCTCGGACTTACGGCGGAGCGCCCCCTTCGAGAGTGGGAGTTCGTCGATGACACCACCGACGGCCTCGCGGAACGTCTCGGCCTCCCCGTGAGGACCCGTGAACGCGTCCCGGACGCCCTCCCGGACCTGCCAGACGCCGACGGGTGCCCAGTAGTCGTCGGTGACCTCACGGAGGACGAGACACTTGGCCTGCCGGCCGCGCTCTTTTAGCTGTTCGAGGGCGCCGAGGCGGGCGGCGTAGTACGCGCCGGCAGTTTCGTCGACGTAGCCCGTCCGGCCCTCGTAGCCCTCGTGGGCGCTGGCGAGATAGTACGTTTCCCCGGCGGGGTTCCAGACGCTCTCGGGGGCTTTCATCTCGACGAGTTCGAACTCCCAGTTGCCCGGCGAGAGGACGACCCAGTAGCGGTTGCCCATATACTCGTTGTAGTGAACTTCGGTCTCGTTTATCATGGGGGCGTTCCCGAGGCCGCCCCGGAGGAACTGGCCGACGGTGTCGTCGACGGCAGTGATCGACCACCGCGTCGGGACGAGTCGGCGTTCGTGGCCCTGTCCCAGTGCCCCGGCCGAGAGGATAGTGTTGATGTCGTAGACGTCGAATCCGCGGCGATAGAGGTACGTCATCGCACCCTCGGCGGCCCAGTCGTCGTCTTCGAGGGTCTTCTCGACCGCTCGGGGAACGTGGGGGTTCTCCGCGAGGTCGGCGGACGTGGCGTTGGCTTGCGGTCCTGTCGGCGTCGCCACGTCGTCGACCGAGAGGTCCAACTCCGGCGTGCTGTCGAGACCGACCTCGACGTCGACGGGGTGGTCGGCGATGGCGACCTCGCGCTGGACGCCGACGAAGCCGTCCCAGACATCGTTCACGTCTACGGTCGCCGACCGCGTCGAATTGAGCAGGCCCGTCCGGCGCTGGAGGACGTCGCCGACGCCGAGGCCCTGGTCGTACCACGCGCCGCTGGTAGCGAAGTCAGCGGCGTCGTCGTCGGTCACCGGCGAGAGCAGGCCCGTCGAGACGTTGGGGTACGACGACCGGCCGACGAATATCTCGGGGGCCGTCGCGCCGAACAGTGAGTCGCCCGAGACGGCCTGCTCGAACTGGCGCTCGACGTCGTCGAGGTACTCCGTGATCTCGTAGGACTTCTGTTCGGCGAGGTGGCGCTTCTCGGCGGTCTCGTCACGTTGGAAGTCCTCGATGAACTCGTCGAGTCGCATTCGCCGGACGTAGGTCGCCGAGGGGCTTGACTGTTGGCTCCCTCAGACGTATGGTGTTCAGATAAGGTGAGAAGCGATAGAAAGCCCTCGGCCAGTTCCGGTCCCGCGGCTCGGCTGTGCGCTTCGGGCCTCTTCGAGCCTTGCAGTGCTTGCGTCGCCGGGGTTCCCGGAACTGGCCTCGCCCTTTCAGTCCACCTGGGTTCGGTTGGGTAACCGGCTAGGAAACAAGG
>NZ_WPCA01000207.1 GCF_009741825.1 Halapricum sp. CBA1109 | reverse complement strand
CCATCGGCGTCCTCGTCGGCCCGATAGCGGCCGCCCTGACGCTGCCGGGGTGGCTGATCGGGTACTTCCACGCGCCCCAACTGGACACCAACCCCGTCGGCGCGACGGCGGGCTACCCGCTCGGTATCTCCGTCGCGGCCATCGGTGGGTTCTACGTGCAGGCCGAGACGCTGACGCCCGCCGTCCTCGGGTTCGCAGCCGTCTTCCTGCTCATCCTCTCGGGCATCAAGGTCATCGACGACGCCAAGGACTACGATTACGACCGCTCTATCGCCAAGCGGACGGTGGCGGTGGTCCTCGGCCGCAGGCGCGCCCGACAGGCGGCGTACGGGCTGATGATCGCCGGACTGGTCGCCGTCGCGGCGCTGGCGCTCGTGACCGTCTTCCCGAGAGGCGCCGTGCTGGCCATCGTCCCCTTCGCCGCCGTGGCGCTGCTGGCCCGTCGGGCGGAGCCGAAACTGGCGACGATGTTGCTCGTCCGCGGCTCGTACCTCTTTCTCGCCGTGTTGGTCGCCGTGGTGTGGTTCGAACCACTGGCCTGAGGCGCGCTCCTGTCGAGTCAGACATCTGCCACTCCCGACAGCGTTTTCCGTTCGGAACCGCTTCCTATGGCCGGTATGAACGATCTACGGACCGGATACTCCTACGGCGACGTGATGCTGGTTCCCCAGCGCTCGCCGGTGGATAGCCGGAGCGACGTCGACCTCTCGACGCCGCTGACGACCGGTATCGATCTGGAAACACCGCTGCTCTCGGCGGCGATGGACACCGTCACCGAGTCCGAGGCGGCCATCGCGCTCTCGGCGGCCGGCGGTCTGGGCGTGATCCACCGCTTTCTGACCGCGGAGGAACAGGCCGCGGAGGTCCGTCGAGTCGCCGAGGCCGGCGAGCGCTGCGGTGCCGCCGTCGGAATCGCCGAGGACGCCATCGCCCGCACGGACGCGCTGTGGTCCGCCGGTGTCGACGTCGTCGTCATCGACGTCGCACACGGCCACATGGAGCGGTGTCTCGACGCCGTCGAGCGCCTCAAATCCGAGTTCCCCGACATCGAGTTGATCGCCGGCAACGTCGCGACACCGGAGGGCGCTGCTGACCTCGCCGCCGCCGGCGCGGACGCCGTCAAGGTCGGTATCGGCCCCGGGTCCCACTGCACGACCCGGAAGGTTGCGGGCGTGGGCGTCCCGCAGTTGACGGCCGTCGACGACTGCAGCGACGCCGCTCACGAACAGGGCGTCCCGGTCGTCGCCGACGGCGGCATTCGCTCGTCCGGCGACGCTGTGAAGGCACTGATGGCCGGTGCTGACACCGTGATGATGGGGAGTCTCTTTGCCGGCACCGACGAGGCACCGACCGAGATAGTCGAGGTCGACGGGACCAAGTACAAGCGCTCGCGGGGGATGGCGACGACCGCGGCCAACGAGTCCCGCTCGGACAAGGACGTCGACCCGGAGGCCGACGAGGGCGTCGAGGCCCTCACCGAGTACAAGGGGCCGCTGTCGGACGTGGCGGCGGAGTTCGCGGCTGGCATCCGCTCGGGGCTGAGTTACTGCGGCGGCCACACTATCGAGGCGGCCCGCGAGAACGCCGAGTTCATCGAGATACAGCAGGCGGCCAAGGAACGCGAGGGCGCACACGGCGACCACGACTGGGAGACGCCGAGCGTCGAGGACTGATTACGTCGCCGTCGAGACGATTTTGATCACGTCACCTTCCTCCAGCTGTTGGTCGTCGCTGATCCGCATCGCCTTCCGGGCGTCGACGGCGTGGAGGTAGCCGTCGCCGATGTCCGAGTGGACGGCGTACGCGAGGTCCGTCGGCGTCGACCCCTCGGGCAGGAGGAAGGCGTCGGGGAGGACGCTCCCTTGGCCGTCGGTCCAGTGGGTGTCGTCTTGGACGGGGTAGGCCGTGAAGTGGTCCAACAGGTCGTACACCGCGTAGTCCAGCGACTCCTGTATCCCCGTCCCACCCAGTTCCCCGAGCAGGCCCCTGATCTGATCGAGTCCCGCCCGCTGGGAGTCGCTGAGGTCGCCCAGTATCTCGAAGTCGTCGTCGCCGGGGCGGTACTCGATAGCGCCGGCCTCGTCGGCGCGCCTGAGCGCGAGTTCGCTGTCGGCGCTGGCTGGAATCACCGTTTCGGCGGCCGCCCGCAGGCGCTCGATGTTCTCCTCGGGCGCGATGTCGGCCTTGTTGGCCACGACGACGATGGGCTTGGTCCGCTTTCGAATGTCGCTTGCCAGCGTCTCGCGGTGGTCGTCGGTCCACTGCTGTGGGTCCTCGGGATACTCCATCTCCCGGAGCGTCCGCGAGACGTCCAGTTCCGTCGCGCCGACGCCGGTCAGCATCTCCACCAGCGCGTCGTCGATGTCGAAGTCGGGCGAGCGGGACTGTCGCTCGACGGACTCCCAGTTGCGCTCGACGATGCTCGCTATCCAGAGGTCCATCTCCGTCTCGATGAAGTCCAGATCCTCGACGGGGTCGTGGTCGCCCACCTCGACCGGTTCGCCTTCGGCGTCTGTCGCGCCCGCCGCGTCGACGACGTGGAGGATCACGTCGGCGTTGGTGAGTTCGTCGAGGAACTGGTTGCCCAGCCCCCGCCCCTCGTGTGCCCCGGGGACCAGTCCCGCGACGTCGATCAACTCGACGGGGACGTACCGGATACCGTCGCGGCAGTTGTCGCTGTCACAGCGCTCGTCGAGGGACTGGCAGGGACACTCCGTCCGGACGTGGGTCACGCCGCGGTTGGCGTCGATGGTCGTGAACGGGTAGTTCCCGACGTCCACATCGGCCATCGTCGCGGCGGTGTAGAAGGTAGACTTGCCGGCGTTTGGCTTGCCGGCCAGCGCTATCGAGAGCATACTACCGCTTCCACTGGCGCGGGAAAGCCGTTTTCGGTCCCGCGGCTACCCGGTTCGCGTCACGAAGAAAAGCGGCTCGAACGTTCCGGTCCGATCAGGCGTCGGGGCCGCGCCACTCGTCTAGCTGGGCGGAGCTGTCCTGGTTGCCCTCTTGCCAGAGGACGCGGACGGTGTCGTCGGACTGCGCTGCGTAGGTGATCCCGCTACCGGCTGTAATCCGGCTGTCTTGGCCGAACTCGGAGGCGTCACTCCACGCGTACCGCCCGTTTTCCCCGCCGGCAACGTAGAGGTTCTGTGCGAGGATCCGGTCACCGCCGCTGTGGGTGACTTCGAGGAGGCCGCCGGACGGGGTGTCGCCGAAGCTATCTTGACTGGTGGCGCCCTCGTCGTAGTCGGTAGTAAAGCTCGCTTGCGGTGCCGTCTCGCTGACCGATTCGCCCAGTCCGAGCACGAACGTGGCGATGACGGCTGCGAGGATAACTGTAATCGCAACCATCAGGATCACGCCGATGACCGGACTGACTGCGTCGTCGTCTGTGAATAGCTGTTTCAGTTTCAT
>NZ_WPCA01000091.1 GCF_009741825.1 Halapricum sp. CBA1109 | reverse complement strand
GATACCGAAATGACCTACACGAAACACTATGAGGCCGTTCGGCGCTCTCCCGGGGTCGGACGCGGGGCCGGTCGCTCCGTCCGTATGTGGGCGCTCCACACTCGCCGCCAGCAACGAAAACCATATCCCCCGAGCGACGAACGTTCTGGACATGAGCACACCACCCGGGGAGTACTACACCGACGAACGCTGGCAGAACTGGCTCGACCGCATCGCGGACGAGGAGATCGATCCGGAGGACGAGGACTCGGCCCGCCTGCTGTTGAACCTGCAGGACGACACCGCCATCGCGGTGGCGAAGATCATCACCGACTTCGAGGACGACATCCTCGAGGAGGAGGCGGCCCTAGAGGAGTTGGCCGACATCCGCGAGGTCGTCCTCTCGGAGACGGACATCGAGGACGAAGAGAAACGGATGCTCGTCGACGGCGTCCAGACCTCGCTGGTCTGTGTCTTCTATGCCGCCGAGGAGTATATGATCGGCGGCGTCGCCGACGGCAGCGTCGGCGAGTACATCCAGGCGGCAAGCGATGCCGAGTCCGAGGAGGACCTCGACACGGCGCTTGGCTACTGCGCGCAGGCCGGGACGCGGATCATCGACGGCGAGGAACTGGACCGCTCGGTCGCGGAGGAGTTGGAGTTCGGACTGGTCGCCGAGTGGGTCAACGGCCTCGACAGCCTCCAGACGGCGATGAGCGACCCCGAAGTCGTCGAAGAGGACGACGAGAACTGAGGTCGCTCTTCCCCCGAGGTGGCAACCAACTTTTTATCCGTCGGGCGGTGAGGTACGGGCAATGTCGTTTCGAGCGGCCGACCGCGCCCAGTCTATCCAGATCGGAGCGGTGCTTTTGCTCGGTGCGCTCGTCCTCTCGTTTTCGCTGTATCAGGCCGTCGTCGTCCCCGACCAGAACCGCGAGGTGGAGTTCAACCACAACCAGCGCGTACAGGGCGACCTCCAGGACCTCCGGAACGCCATCGTCTCGACGGAGGGCGGCGGCAGCGGGCAGTCGGTGTCGGTGACGCTCGGCACCCAGTACCCCAGTCGGGTCGTCGCGCTGAACCCCGGGACGCCGAGCGGATCGTTACGGTCTCTGTGGACCGCAAATATGTCACAGAACGCGACCGTCGGGAACGCCGAGGCGGTCGGCGAGACGGGCGACTTCTGGACCGGCGTGAACCGGTCGTACAACACCGGGGGGTTGGTCTACCGCCCGGGGTACAACGAGTACACGCAAGCGCCGGTCACGCGCTTCGAACAGTCGGTACTGTACAACCAGTTCCCGGGGTCGACGCTGACGCTGACGGGCCAGCGGCTGATCTCCGACGACCGCATCTCGCTGGTCACGCTCAACGGCTCCTACGACACCACGCGTTCGGGGTCGGCGTCGGTCGACGTTCGGCCGATAAGCGCCTCCGCGAACACGGTGACGGTGACCAACGCGACGCCCGGTGAGAACGTGACGCTCCGCTTTGCGACGCAGTTGACCGCCGACCAGTGGCGTGACATCCTCGCCAGCGAGTTCGTCAGCCCCGACGGGAGCGGCGGGAACGTCGTCGCTGTCGACCCCACCGAGGTTCCGGGCGAGGAGTACCGCATCGTCTCGGTCGTCCTCAGACGGGGCGTCGACTACGACCTGCGGATTACGCAGGCGGGCGTGGGCACGGGGACCGACCGGCCGGACGTGGCGTACCTGACCGACACTGACGGTGCCGGCACGACCGTCCCGGAGGGTGGGACGGCAACGGTGACCGTCGAAGTCCGGGACGCCCTGAACAACCCCGTCGGACAGCAGTTCGTCTACGCGGGGACGAACCGGAGCGCCTCGGGTGTCTCCCCGGACCGCTCGCGCAGCGACAGTGCCGGCGAGGTCACGTTCACCTACGAGGCGCCGACGGACATCTCGGACGCAGCCCAGCGGACGGACCTGCTCAACGCGAGTCTCGTGGTGCCGTCGAACGCCACCGACGCCCCGACGTTCGACAACACGACAGCGATGAACGTCACCGTCCCCGTGACCGTCGAGAACACCGACGGGAGCGGGCTATCGAGTCCCACGAACGGGAGCGACGGGGCGTACGCGGTGGACTGGCTGGACCCGTCCGGGCAGTCCGGTGTCGAGTGCCCGAGCGGTCCGGACGGGACCTGTACCGTCTTCACAAACGAGACGTCGTCGGTCGCGCTGACGGCCGACACGGACCCCACGGCGACGAACGCGACGATGGAGTTCGCGGTGAGCAATGCGACCGTCGGGACGGTGTCGCCGTCGTCGAACGCGACCGCCGACAACGGCAACGCGTCGACGACGTTCTCGCCGACGAACCCGGGGCAGACCACGGTGTACGCGGCCAGCGGCGGCAGCGGCGACCGCCTGTCGATAGACGTCGTCGACGGCACGAGCGACACGAGCAACACGGCCCCGACGGCGTCGTTCACCGCTTCCTCGACGACGGTCGCGACCGGTGAGACGATAGACTTCGACGCGTCGGGCTCCTCGGACTCGGACGGTTCCATCGCGAGTTACGAGTGGGACTGGACCGACGACGGGACGTTCGAGGCGACCAGCCAGACCCCCTCACACAGTTACCCGAACGACGGGACCTACACCGTCGTCCTCCGGGTGACCGACGACGACGGCGCGACCGACGAGGCGACCGAGACCATCACTGTGACCAACCGCGCGCCGACGGCGTCGTTCACGGCGTCGTGTGCGTCGCTGACCTGTGACTTCGACGGGTTGGGCTCCTCGGACCCGGACGGTTCCATCGCGAGCTACAGCTGGCAGTTCGGTGACGGGAACTCGGGCAACGGCGAGACGACTAGCCACACCTACGACGGCGGCGGGACCTACGACGTGACGCTGACTGTCACGGACGACGACAGCGCGAGTAACAGCACGACCCAGTCGGTGTCCATCTCGGACACCAACCCGCCGTCGGTCGCGTCCGCGGCGTTCAACGACACCGACGACGTCATCAACGACAGCGAGGCCAACGCCAACGTCAAGCGCTCGCTCACGCTGACGTTCAACGAGTCGATGGACACCGGTGTGGCGCCGACGATCGAGTACGAGAACCTCACCCAGAGCAACAACTACTCCGTTCTATCGGGGAGTTCCGGGTGGGTCGACGCGACGACGTACGTTCAGGTGATCGAGTTCCAGGACAACGACGCCGACGTGACGACGACGGCCGTCGTCTCCGGTGCCGAGGACGAAGCGGGCAACGTGATGAACACGGAGCGGACCGTCTCGTTCGTCGTCGACACGAACGTCCCGAGCACGCCGAACAACGCGTTCATCGTGCCCGACGCGATCAACGCCAGCAACGAGAACGGGATCACTGTCGGCATCCGCGAACCCGACACGATAGCGGGCGACGAGACGGCCGTGATCAACGTCACGAACGCGACGACCGGCGACGAGATAGTCGTCGCGAAGGTCGTCACGGACGCGAACGGCCGGTACACGAACATCACGGGCGTCGACGTCTCCGGACTCCCCGACGGGACGGTCGAGGTCGACGCGTACCTCCGGGACGACGTGGGCCAGACGAGCGACCGAACCGGGCTGTCGGACCCGACCCTGAAGGACACCATCGTCCCGACGATCAGTGACTTCCGGGCGGAGCAACCCTCGGAGACGACGGTCCGGGCGATATTCACCGCCAGCGAGCGACTGGCCAGTGCCCGGGTCGATGTCGTCTACCAGAACGGGACGGTCGTGAACACGTTCACCAGATCGAACAACATCAGCGAGAACGAGGTCACCGGCGGCTACGAGTACACGACCGGCACCTACACGATGGGCGACCTCGGTGAGTACGAGCTGACGCTGACGTTCGCCAACGACAGCGCCGACAACCGCGCGGCGGTCGGCCAGACCGACACCGTGGTCAACGGGACCAGTGCTGCCTTCGTCCGGAACGTCTCCGGAAGCGGGGCGACGAGCGGTGGCCGCGACCAGATAGCGTCTTTCGCCCTGGAGAACACCGGCCCGGTTGACGTCACGATACAGAATATCACCGTCGTCAGCACACAGTCCGGACAGCCGGATCAGATCGGTAACGGATCCAGAGGCGGCGGCAACAGTTACACCGACGACGGTGGACCCGAGTTCTACAGCAACCGGACCGCCTCGCTGTTGGACACCAACACGCCGTTCGCAATCGGGCCGACAGATACCGAACCGCTGGACACGCCGAGCACGCTGTCGGCCGGGCAGCGGACGCGATACACCGTCGGTGAGTTCCGGCAGAGCAACAACCAAGAACGCAGTCCCGGATCGTCTGTGACAGTCAGGCTCGGTTTCGACGACGGGACCGAGACCGAGATAACGATCCCGCTCTGACGATGACCGCCCGCGCCCAATCCGAGACGGTCGGCGTCGTCCTGTTGGTCGGCGTCTTCGCCGTCGCCACCATCACCATCGGCGTCCTCGTCATCGGCAATGTCGCCGACGACGCCGAGAGCCAACCCCGCGTGGACCTCAACGTCTCCGTCACTCCCGACAACGTCACGCTCACGCACGGCGGCGGCGACACCGTCGATGTCGCGGACGTCGAAGTAGTGGTCCGCAACGGCGAGGAGAGCCGTTACGACCTGCCGACCTTCGACGAGCGACGGGGCGATGGCGACGACCGGTTTGACCCCGGTGAGCGGTTCCGCCACGACCACGATCAGGGGGCCGGCGACCTTCGGATCATCGTCGTCCACGTACCCTCGAACAGCGTCCTCGCGGACGTGACGCGGAGCGCGCGCACCCCCGATCCTCCCGACGCACCGCTGACGAACGCCGAACCGAGCCCGCGGATAGAGTACGCTCCCGTGGACCCGACGCCGGGGGAGTCCATCGTCTTCGACGCGTCCACCTCCAGCGACCCGGACGGGACGATAGATCGGTACGACTGGGATTGGACCGACGACGGGAGTTACGAGGGGAGCGGCGAGACGGCGACACACACCTACGACGCGCCGGGGAACTACACTGTCCGGTTGCGGGTCGTCGACAACGGGTCGGCGACGAACACGACGACGCGGACGGTCCAAGTCGTCGTCAGCCAACCGCCGACGGCGAACGTCACGTACACGCCGGACTCGCCCGGGAGCGGCGAGTCTATCACCTTCGACGGATCGGCCTCCAGCGATCCGGACGGGTCGATCACCGGCTACCGCTGGGACTGGACGGGAGACGGGAGCTACGAGGGAAGCGGCGAGACGGCGACGCACACCTACCCCGCTCCGGGCCGCTACGACGTGACCCTCGAAGTGACCGACGACGACAGTCTGACCGCCACCGAGACGCGGACCGTCCGCGTCAACAGTCCGCCGACGGCCCGGTTCGGCCAGGCGTGTTCGGACGGCACCTGCACCTTCGACGCGAGCAACAGTACCGACGACGGCGCGATAGCGAACTACACGTGGGCGTTCGGTGACGGGACGACTGCCGAGACGGCTGACCCGACAGTCGAACACACCTACGACACCAGCGACACCTACGACGTGACGCTGACCGTCACCGACTCGTTCGGCGCAACCGACGACACGACGCGGACGGTCGACAACAACGATCCGCCGACGGCGCGGTTCGGACGGAACTGCTCGGGGCTGGAGTGTACGTTCGACGCAGGCAACGCGACCGACGACGGGTCGATTACCGCCTACGAGTGGGCCTTCGGCGACGGAGAGACGGCGGTCACGGCCGACCCAGTGATCGACCACACCTACGACAGCGGCGGGACCTACGACGTGACGCTGACGGTCACCGACGGGGCCGGCGAACAGGACAACAGGACGCGGACCGTCGACGTGAACGCGCCGCCGACGGTTACCAATCCGACACTGGTCGACGCGACCGACAGTAACGCTACAGTATCTGACGGTGACACGATCCGCGTCGAGGCTACCGTCTTCGACGATGGCTCTGGTGTCGATACCGTCACGGCCGACGCGTCGGCGTTCGACGCTGGAACTCTCTCGATGGCTGACCCCGATAGCGACGGCGTCTACACGACCACGGCGACCGTCGGCCCGAACGCGACAGAGGGCAACCAGTCAGTCACGCTCACTGCGACCGACGTGGCCGGAAACACCGCGACCGCCACGACTGGCACGCTGACCGTCGACACGACGCCGCCGACGATAGCGACGTTCGACGTGGTGGACGACGGACAGGTCGTCTTCTTGTTCTTCTGGGCCGAGTCGTACACCGTCGACTGGACGGCCACCGACCAGAACCTCGCCTCGACGACGGTCACGGTCAACCGTAGCGGGACGACTCTGGCGTCCTACACGACGGCTTCCGGGAGCGAGACATCCACCCAACTGGGAAGTTTCGGCACCGAGTACACCGTCCGTATCGTCGCCGTCGACGCGGCCGGCAACCGCGCGTGCCGAACCGTCACGGACGAATCGGACGGGACCGACCCGGGGGACTCCCAGTACAGTTCCTGTTGACCACCGCCATTTATCGGCCCGCCGGCCGGTGGGTCGGGTATGGCCTCGATAACGGTCTGGAACGAGTATATCCACGAACGCGAGAACGACCGCGTTGCCGACCTCTACCCCGACGGCATCCACACCTACATCGCCGACCTGCTGGCCGAGGCGGGCCACGACACGTCGACGGCGACGCTCGACGAGCCAGAGAACGGGCTTCCGCCGGGTGCGCTCGAAGATACGGACGTCCTGCTGTGGTGGGGGCACCTCGCCCACGACGAGGTCGAGGAGTCGGTCGCCGAACGCGTCGCGACGCGAGTTCGTGAGGGGATGGGACTGGTCGTCCTGCACTCGGGCCACCACTCCAAACCGTTCCGGAAACTGCTGGGGATGCCCGCCGACCTGACCTACCGCGAGGCCGAAGAACGGGAACGGCTCCACGTCGTCGACCCGGGCCACCCCATCACCGACGGCCTACCGGAGAGCTTCGTCGTGCCAGAGGCGGAGATGTACGGCGAACCGTTCACCGTACCCGAACCCGACCGCCTCGTGTTCATCTCGTGGTTCGAGGGCGGGGAGGTGTTCCGAAGCGGCTGTTGTTACCGCCGCGGGAAGGGCCGCATCTTCTACTTCCGGCCCGGCCACGAGACCTATCCGGTCTACCATCAGGAGGAGATACAGCAAGTCCTCAGAAACGCGACCGACTGGGCCAGCCCCGTCGCGGGCAGTCCCTATCCAACGGAGTGTCGACCGGTCGACGACCCCGCGGAGGACATCGACGGCTACGAGCCCTGATCACTCCGCGTCGTCGTTCGGGTCGACCACGCGCTTGCCTTCCTCCTGCGGAATCACGCGCTTGTCGGCGTCGGTCCACTCACGGTC
Organism: Halapricum sp. CBA1109; assembly: GCF_009741825.1. Taxonomy (GTDB): domain Archaea; phylum Halobacteriota; class Halobacteria; order Halobacteriales; family Haloarculaceae; genus Halapricum. The sequence goes on along the minus strand of NZ_WPCA01000091.1, from coordinate 3,865 downwards.
CAGTTCCCGGCCCTCGAACAGACGGTCGAGGAAGACGGCGAGGCCCGCTATCTCCGAGTGGGGCTGGTTGGTCACGCCGACGTTGAAGTCGGCGCGGTCGTACACCTCGAAGGGGACCTTCTCGGCGCCGACGACGACCAGCAGGGGGTCCTCGCGGTGGGCGGCCCGGATGTCGTCCTCGACGTCTTGGACCGGGAGGCCGTACATCGTCAGGTGGACGACGGTCCCCTCCCACGACCGGAGGACGCCCAGCGGTTCGTCGGTCACTTCGACGTCGAACGGGCCGCCGAAGCGGTCGGTGATGTCGGTGACGGTCTCTTTCCGGCCGCTGGCGGCGTCCTCCAGCAGGAGCCGGTCGGCTCCCAGCGCTCGCGCGGTCAGGCCGACGTGGGTCGTCATCCGCTCGTCCCGGCCGGGGCGGTGGCCAAGCCGCAGGACGACGACCTCCGGTTCGCCCTCCATCAGAGCGCGTCCTCGATGGCGCTGGAGATACTGTCGACCGTCGCGCCGCCCTCGACTATCGACCCGTCGACGAACACCTCGGGCGTCCCGCCGACGCCCATCTCGATCCCGCGCTGGCGGTCGGCCTGAACCGTCGCGCTGTAGGACTCCTCGGCACCGGCCGCTCGGATGGCCGCCGGGTCCGCGCCGTCGATGTCGTTGGCCTCGCTCTCGTAGGTGTCGAGTCCAAGGTCACTCTGGTTCTCGAACAGTTGTTTGGCGTAGGTGTAGTAGGCCGCGTCGCCGACGGTGTCCTGGACCGCCCGGGCGGCGCTCGCGGCGCGTGAGGACTCTGCCGAGACCGGGATAGGGAAGTCACGGAACTCGTAGCGTATCTCCCCGGTGTCGATATACTGGCTCCGTATCTCCGGGAAGACGTTCAGCGAGTAGTCCGCACAGTGAGGGCAAGCGTAGTCCTCGAAGACCATCACGGTCACGTCGGCGTCGGGGTTGCCGGCGACGGGCGGGTCGAGCACGCCGGCGTTCGTCGGGGCCGCCGCGGTGGTCGTCGGGTCCGTACCGTCGTCGGGGTCGTCTTCGGTGTCGCTCCCGTCGCCGCCACAGCCAGCGACGCCTATCGCCGTCGCGGTCGCCGCGCCGGCGAGAAAGCGGCGTCGTGTCCGCACACTGTCCTCGTACATAACTTTCGGTCCGTCGTCCCGACTGATAAACGGCTCGGCTTTTCCCACTGCCGAGGTCGTCACAGCGCTGTCTCCGCCCGGCAATCGGCGTCGCTCGTACAGAGCCACGCCGCCACGGTGTCGGCGTCGTCGTCCGGGTCGTCCCACTCGACGGTCTCGGCCAATCGCTCGCCCGGACTTAGGACCTCGGTCCGGACCGCCTGCGTGAACACCATCCCCTCGCCGTAGCGGAACCGCTCTTCGCCGTCGGCCCGCACGATCACTTCGACCGTCTGGCCGTCCGAGAAGGTCAACTCGACCGGCTCCGAGCCGGTGTTCTCGGCGGTGACGGTGATCGACAGCGACGCCCCCCGCTCAGTCGTGACCGAGCAGTCCACGCCCATACCCGAGGTCCGCGGGGAGATCCCTTCGGTGTTTGGAAAGGGCCAAGCCGGTCCGTCGGCAAATAGAGGTGTGCAGATCGTCGGCTACGACACCGGCGCCTCCGAGGGTGAGCCCGCACTCTTGCTCGCCAGCGACGGCACTGTCGACCGCGAACCTCTCTCGACCGGCCGGGAGCTTCAGTTTACCCTCGACGGGCGACACTGCGCGGGGACGCTCGACGGCGACCGCCATCTCGCCTGTGAGGACGCGTCGGCTCCCTACTGCGCACAGCACCGCTCGCGGTGGCCGTGTGCGCGCTGTACCGGCGACTGCTCGATGCCGGTCGAGGCCTGCCACGAGGAACACGCCGTCTACCTCGCGGCCTTCGCTCCGGCGACGTTCAAGGTCGGCGTCACCCGGTCGTGGCGACTCGACACCCGCCTCCGCGAGCAGGGCGCAGACCGCGCGGCCCACCTCCGGACGGTAACCGACGGGCGCGTCGCCAGACAGTTCGAGGCCGATATCGCCGCCGATGTCGGCGACCGGGTGCGCGTCCCGACGAAGATAGACGGCCTCCATCGGTCGGTCGAGGAAACCGCGTGGACGGACCTGCTCGCCCGGTTCGACCCCATCGAGACCTACGACTTCGCGTACGGACTCGCCCTCTCGGAGCGACCCGTCGCCGAGACGCTGGCGACCGGAACCGTCCGCGGCACGCAGGGTCGCGTGCTGGTGCTGGACCGCGGCGGATCGACCTACGCCGTTGATATGCGGTCGCTGGTGGGCCACGAGGTCCGCGCCGAGGCCGACGACCGACAGCTACAGTCAAGCCTCGGCGCGTTCTGACCACAAAGCACTTATCGGGCGCTGTCTCGCTATTTCCCGCCACAGAAAGCATTTATACAACACTGAAGACACGCCGAACGTGAGACGCGAATACGTTATGGGGTTCACTGCGGCCGCCGTCGTCGCCGTCGCCATCCTCGGGGTGGTGGCGGTACCGGGGACGACCGCGGAGGCCTCGCTGACACAGTCGGACGGACAGTTGACGCTCCGGGAGACGCCGATAACGCCCGGGGCCGTCTCGGGCGATACGGCGACGCTGACGGTGACGAACTGGCTCGAACACACCGGCGGACCGGTCGAGAACGTCACGATACTCGTCCGGGCCGTCGATCAGGAGACGGGACTGATCGACACCCGGACGCGGGCGTCCGTCGGGACCGTCGACTCGCCCGGCGACCACCCGGTCGAGACGACGCTGACGGTCAACCGGTCGGGCGATTACCGCATCGAGACGCTGGTGTTCGAGAACGGGACGCGGGTCGCGTCCGGGCGGTCACACGTCTCCGGCCTCGACGGACTGACGCCCGACTACGCCGAGTCGGGCCTCCGATTCCACCAGTTCGGTGGCTCGCTCCCGACGATAGCCTACAGCGTCGAGTCGGTCGACGACCGGACTGTCCGGGTCAACGCCACTGCGTTCCTGACGAACGCCGGCGACGACCCGGCGGGGGACCTGCAGTTGCTCGTCCGCGCCCGTCAGACCCACTCGAACATCGTCGCCGACCGCGCGACGATTCCCGTCGAGGATGTCCGCCCGGGGCGGACGGCCAACCCACGGGTGACGCTCCGGATGCCGGACAACTACACCTACCGACTCGACGCCGTCCTCACCCGCGACGACGTCATCGTCGACACCGAGTCGGCCGTCGCCGACCTGAACCCCACGCGGGAGGTGAGCGAGGACACCGACACCGAATCGGTCGACGTCGACGCCGACGCCTTCGCCAACGACTCCGCCGCCGACCCGAGCGCGGACGACGAGACGGTCGAGGAGACGGCCGACGGCGCGGGTCCCGGGTTCGGTGTGGTCGCAGCGATTCTCGCCGTCCTCGGCGCAGCACTCGCCGTCGCACGGAGGACCGATGACTGACACCCAACAGACTCAGACGACCGATGAACCGTTCGAGGAGTACGACAGCGACCCGGATGCGGCGACCGACCGCTCGGACGCCCAGTACTACGCTGAACTCCTCGGGGCCGGCGTGTTGCTGTTGCTCGGCGCCATCGCCGCCGTCGGCTTCTACACCAGCGTCTCGACGGCCATCTCCCGGCTGGTCGTCAGGCAGTACGAACCGCTGTTCCAGGCGGCGTTCAACCTCGTCGTCCTGTTGGTCGTCGGCGTCGGCCTGTCGCTTTTGTGGCGGCGACGGCACGCGTAGAGTGAAGACAACCCTTTTGAGAGCGCCACCCGAAAGCGTGTCTATGACAGACGACGATACTGACGAGACCGCGCCCGCCGAGGAGACCGCGCCCGCCGAGGAGACCGCCGCCGCCGAGGAGACCGAGGAGACGAC
>NZ_WPCA01000233.1 GCF_009741825.1 Halapricum sp. CBA1109 | reverse complement strand
GGCGTCCAGTTCCGCCCGGAGGTCCGCGACGCCCTCGGGGTCGGCGCGGTCGAGAATCGCCGACAGCGGCGAGTCCGCCAGTCGGTCGGTGTCGGCGACGATGTCACGCACGACGGGGAGCAACGCGAGGGTGTCGCGGGCGGCCGCGAGGTCCCGCGCGTCGGCGCTGCCGGCGGCGGCCTTGCTCGCCAACCGTTCGAGGTCGTAGGCCTCGCCCAGTTTTCCCGGAGGCGGTCGCGGGCCATCGCGGCCTGCGTCAGCGCCTCGATTGCCGACTGGCGGCGTTCGAGCACCGACAGGTCCCGGCGGGGTCGCTGGAGCCACGTCCGGAGCAGGCGGCCGCCGGCGCTGGTGACGGTGTGGTCTATCGTGTCGAACAGCGACCCCGCCGTCTCGCCCTGCATCGTCTCGGTGAGTTCGAGGTTGCGCTGGGTCGTCGCGTCCAGTTCGACGTGGTCGCCGTCGCCGTGGGCCTGCAGGCGCGTCATCGACGCCAGCACCCCTTGGTCGGTGTCCTCGACGTACGCGAGGACGCCGCCGGCGGCCGCGACGGCCACGTCCGATTCCAGTCCGATACTGTCGAGCGCGCCGTCGCCGAACTGCTCGCGGACGCGGTGGCGGGCCCGCCCGGGCGCGAACGCCTCCGTGGTGTGTAGCGTCAGCGTGGCGTCGGTCCGGTCGCACAGGCGGTCGGGAAGGGCGTCCTCGGTCCGCACGTCCGGCCCCGGGAGAATCTCGACGGGGTCGAAACGATAGAGATGAGAGAACAGCGCGTCCGTGTCCTCGGCGGTCGTCACGTGGAACTGCCCGGTCGTCACGTCCGCGAGTGCAACGCCGTAGCCGCTCCCGTCGCCGACGACGGCCGCGAGGTAGCGCGCCTCGGCGTCGGTACTCGACAGCAGCGTCCCGGGCGTGACCACGCGGTCGATGCGGCGGGCGTGGCCGTCGTCGGTCTCGTACTGGTCGGCGACGGCGACGCGGTAGCCGCGTTCGACCAACGCCTTCAGATACGGCGTGAGGTCGTCGACGGGCACCCCGGCCATCGGATACGAGGAGCCGTGACTGGACTTCTGGCTCACCTGCAGGTCCAGTTCCGCGGCCACCGTCTCGGCGTCCTCGCCGAAGAACTCGTAGAAGTCCCCACACTGCATCGTCAGCAGGTCCGCGTCCGTCGACTCCTTCAATTCGAGGAACTCGCCGACGATACCCGTCGCCTCGGTCATACCCACTGGTGGGAGCGACGAGGGCTAAAGCGCTGTGGGTCGACCGCTGCGTTCATATGAATGGTTGCACAACTGTTCATTGATGAGCCAGTCCGATCGTCTGCGGCGGCTGGTCGCCGACGAACTCGGCGACTGTTGTGCCGAGGATGTAAAACACCGGCAGGAACAACTGCGGGAGCTGAAAGCGTCGACACCGATGGCGGACGCTACCGACCACGTCTCGGTACTGTCGACGCTTTCCGACGACACCCGATACCGACTCACACGGTTGATTGCGTCCGGAGGCGAGCGCTGTGTCTGTGAACTAGAGGTGCTGGTCGACGTCAGCGAGAGCGCCGTCAGCCATGCCCTCTCGGACCTAGTCGAAGTGGGCCTGCTCACCCGACGGAAGGAGGGGAAATGGCGTTACTACAGGACGACCGACCGGGCCGAAGCGGTGCTGGCGGCGCTGGACGAGACCGGGGGCGAACAGTGACTGTCCGTGTCGCGTTTATGTGCGTCCAGAACGCCGGCCGCTCACAGATGTCGACGGCCTTCGCCGAGCGAGAACGGGCCGAGCGCGGCCTCGAAGACGACATCGAGATTCTCACCGGCGGCACCGACCCCGCGGATCACGTCCACGAGGAAGTGATCGAGGTGATGCGGGAGAAAGGGTTCGACCTCTCGGACCGAGAGCCGCGGGCGATCAGCGACGCGGAACTCGCGTCCTGTGACTACGTGGCGACGATGGGGTGTTCGACGCTCTCGCTCGACGCCGACACCGATGTCCGGGACTGGGCGCTCGACGACCCCGACGGGCAGGAGTTGGACGCGGTCCGGGCCATCCGCGACGACATCGAGAGCCGGGTCGCGGCGCTGTTCGACGAGATAGCGGTCGACCTGCGGGCCGAGCACTGACGGCTCAGGCGTCCCGGATCGTCCGATACAGCGCCAGCGTATCGAAGAGGTCACCGGTGTCGCCGTCGCCGTCGAAGTCGAAGTACTGCGGGTTGTCGACGATTGCGGGGTCGTTCCGGTTGTTCCAGTACGCCAGCGCGTCGAATATCGTCCCTCGACCGTCGCCGTCGATGTCCTCCAGCAACGGGTC